>CAIJDY010000102.1 GCA_903819565.1 Candidatus Omnitrophota bacterium
CAACTTCTTCTTGCGCTTGTGCTTGTACATCTTCTACTTGCGCTGATTACGAGCCCAAGGCATTGTTTCCTCCGGTTGTAGTTCGTAAGCGGAAAATGAAAACCGCTTACAACTTAACGCTTACAGCTGCTATCCGTGTTACGGGATGACCTTATTCAGGGGGTATTCGATGATACCGTTCGCCCCGGCCTTTTTGAGCGCGGGGATAAGTTCGCGGACGACCGCTTCGTCGATGATCGTTTCCACGTCGAGCCAGTTCTTGTCCGTCAGATTGGCGATTGTCGGCTTCTTCATGGCCGGCAGCAGCGCCAGGACCTTGCGAAGGTTCTTCTTTTCCACGTTCATCTTCAGCCCCACCTTCTCCTGGGCCCGCATCGCGCCCTCGAGAAGCAGGATCAGATTGTCCATCTTGTGCTTTTTCCACGGATCCTGAACACTTTTTTTGTTCGCGATGAATTTCGGGATCGAAACGATCACGGTATCGATGATCTTGAGCTTGTTGGCGCGAAGGCTGGATCCGGTCTCGGTGGCTTCCACAATAGCGTCCGCGAGACGAGGCGGCTTCGCTTCGGTCGCGCCCCAGGAAAATTCCACTTCCGCGTTCACTTTGTTCTTCTTCAGATAGCGTTTCGTGACGCTCACGAGCTCCGTGACCACTTTCTTCCCCTGCAGATCCTTTACGCTCTTGAAAGGCGAGGATTCATGAACGGCCAGAACCCAGCGGACGGGGTTGGACGTGCGCTTGGAATACTGGAGCTCGGCGAGTTCGGCGACATCGGATTCATTCTCGACGACCCAGTCATGTCCGGTAAGGCCGCAGTCCACGATGCCCTGTTCGACGTACCGGGACATTTCCTGCGGGCGGAACAGCACGACTTCGATCTCGGGATCATCAATGGAAGGAATGTAGGAGCGGGAGCTGACATTGATCCGGAAGCCGGCCCGTTTGAAAAGATTATAGGTCGCTTCTTCGAGACTGCCTTTTGGTAACGCTATCTTGAGCTTATTCACTGCGGCGAAATCTCCGATCCTTTTGGTTCTGGAATGAAAGTTGTCTACCCCCCCAGGACAAACAAGAGGCGGATTCTAACTTTTTGCCTTCCCGGTGTCAATGTTGGAGATAAGGCTCTTACTGCCCACCCTCGGAATGTCCGCTCGGATGATTTTTTTTGGGAAGAACCGTCCTCTGAACCCTGGAAAAAACAACAAGCACGACCAGCACCAGGAACGTCGTAAAAATGGCTTGTTTGTAAAGCCCCAGCCCACATGCGAGTCCGATCGCGCAGGCGGACCAGATCCCCGCCGCGGTGGTAAGTCCCCGGATACCTCCCTGCTGAGAACGGATGATCGCCCCGGCACCCAGAAAACCGATGCCGGTGACGGCCTGCGCTGCAATGCGTCCCGGATCCACGTTGGCCATGCCGTTGAAAAGCATGAACACATCCAGGGAAACGATCATCATCAGCGCGGAGCCAAGACAGACCAGCGAATAAGTCTTGAAGCCGGCCTCTTTCCCGTGGACCTCACGTTCAAGACCGATCGCGGCTCCGAGAAATGTTGCCACGAGAAGCCGGATCGCAAGATCCAGATCCATGTGCGTAAAGACGAACTGATTTATGAGCGTGTGGTACATGGCTTTCTCCTATGAGTTCTTTGCTTTGGGCACTATTGTGCCCGCCTTTTCAAACAAGTGCAAGCCCTGGATCAGCGGTCATCTTGTAAGACGACCGGACGCCCCGCGCGTAAAGCTCGAGACCTCGCCGCGCGATCATGGCCGCGTTGTCCGTACTCAGTGAAAACGGCGGGAACCGAACCTTGATGCCTTTCGCCGCGCCGTCCCGCGCCAACTTTTCGCGAAGGTAAGAATTCGCGCTCACGCCGCCACCCACGACGATATCCGAAACGCCTTTGAATTCGCAGGCATCGATCACTTTCTCCACCAGCCAGCCGATCACCGCATGCTGAAAGCTCGCCGCCATGTCCGCACGGGAAGGCGCCTCCGGGTTCGGCTGTCCGGTCCTGGGATCCCGCAGCTTGTAAAGGACCGCGGTCTTCACACCGCTGAAGCTAAAATCAAAACGCTTGTCCTGTTTCGGCCGGGTAAAATGAACGGCGCGCGGGTTCCCCCGCTTCGCGAGCTTGTCCAGGACCGGCCCACCCGGATAACCGAGCCCCATAAGCTTGGCGACTTTGTCATACGCCTCACCGACCGCGTCGTCGACGGTCTCGCCCAGCACGTGGATCTTTCCTTTTTCACAAAAGGTAAGAATCGTGTGCCCTCCGGAGACGAGCAGCCCGACATACAGCCGGGGTTCCACCTGGCCGAAAAGGCTCGCGACAAGATGGCCTTCCATATGATGAACACCCACGAACGGGATCTTGAGCTGGTAGGCGAGCGCCTTGGCAAAAGAAACCCCGACAAAAAGCGAGCCGATGAGGCCGGGTCCCCGCGTCACCGCGATCAGATCAAGGTCCGCCGCTTTGATCTTCGCTTCGCGCAGCGCCTCCTCGAAAACGCACTGGATCTGCTCCATGCAGTGCCGCGAGGCGATCTCGGGCACCACGCCGCCGAACTTTTTATGGCGGAAGAGACTTGAGGAAACGACATTGGAAAGGATCTCGTCCCTGCCCCGCAGGACCGCGCAGGAAGTTTCGTCGCAGGAGGTTTCAATGCCTAATACGTATCGCGGGCAGCGCACAGCACTAACTCGAGAGTTTTTTAAGAAGGATTTCATTGACCATTTTCGGATTCGCTTTTCCCTGAGTTTCTTTCATGACCGCGCCGACCAGCGCGCCGAGCGCCTTCTGCTTTCCAGCCCTGAAGTCGGCCACCGACGCGGGATTCGCGGCCATGGCTTTCTCGACGGCTCGCTCGATCAATCCGGTGTCTGCGACCTGGGCGAGGCCTTTTTCTTTAACGATCGCGTCCGCGGATTTTCCCGTCGCCGCCATGTCGATCAAAACGGCCTTGGCGGTCGTGCTATTGATCGTCTGACTTTCGGTCAAACGGATGAGCCCGGCCAAAGCGTCCGGTTTCACGAGGCAATCCCCGATCGCGCTGTTCTTTTCATTCAGGATGGCGAGCAGGTCGTTCAGGACCCATTTGCTTGCCGCTTTCGCGCCGGCGCCGGCGGAGACGCAGGCCTCAAAAAATTCCGCCGTGCCTTTTTCCTGCACGAGGACCGCCGCGTCGTAGGAAGAGATGCCGAAGTCGCGAACGAACCGTTTCGCGCGTTCCCGAGGCAATTCGGGAAGCGTTTTCCGGATCGCCGCGACGGTCTCTTTGGAAAGCGTGAACGGCACAAGGTCCGGCTCCGGGAAATAGCGGTAGTCGTGCGCCTCTTCCTTGGAACGCATCGAGAAGGTCACGCCTTTGGCATCGTTCCAAAGCCGCGTTTCCTGGACCACTTTTTCGCCGCTTTCGACCAATTCCGTCTGGCGGTCGATCTCATATTGAATCGCCTTGGCGACCATCTTGAAAGAATTCAGGTTCTTGATCTCGGCTTTGGTCCCGAACTTTTCCTGCCCCTCGGGCCGCACGGAAACGTTCGCGTCGCAACGCAGGCTCCCTTTTTCCATATCACAGTCGCTGATCTCGATGCACTGAAGGATGGCCTTGAGCGCGGTGAGATAGTCGTAAGCTTCCTGCGGCGAGCGGAGGTCGGGTTCCGAAACGATCTCAAGGAGCGGGATGCCGCCGCGGTTATAATCCACGAGGCTTCCGTCCGGGATCCCTTCGTGCAAAAGTTTTCCGGCGTCTTCTTCCAGATGGGCGCGCGTGATGCCGATCGTTTTTTCGACGAGCGCCCCGTCCGGCGCCTTGGTCTCGATGAGCAACTCGCCTTTCCCGTTCACCGGCATGTCGTATTGCGAGATCTGATACGCTTTCGGCAGATCGGGATAAAAATAATTCTTCCGGTCGAATTTGAGCCGCTCCGCCACTTTGCAGTTAAGCGCAAGCCCCGCCCTGATCGCGAGCGCGAGCGCTGCTTCGTTCACCACCGGCAACGATCCCGGCCAACCGAGGCACACGGGACACGTGTGCCTGTTCCCTTCCGCGCCAAACTCCGTCGAGCAGGCGCAGAACAGCTTCGATCGGGTTTTCAGCTGCACGTGGACTTCTAATCCGATAACGGGCTCGTATTTCATAAAGTTGGTTTCTTCTTATAGATGCCGGTTTCCTGCTCGAACGCGTAGCCCGCGCGGAAAAGGGCCGCTTCCTCGAAGGGGCGCGCCATCAGCTGCATCCCGATCGGCAATCCGGAAGCCGTAAAGCCGCAAGGAACGGACATCGCGGGAATTCCGGCATGGTTCGCGGGAATGGTGAAAATGTCGGACAGGTACATCGCGAGCGGGTCCGCGGTCTTTTCGCCGATCTTGAACGCCGGCGTCGGCGAGGTGGGCGAAAGGATCACGTCCACTTCCCGGAACGCCTTCTCAAAATCCTGTCGGATCAGCGTACGGACCTTTTGTCCTTTAAGGTAATAGGCCTCGTAATAACCGGCCGAGAGCACGAACGTCCCGAGCAAAATGCGGCGTTTGGCTTCCTGTCCGAATCCCTGGTCGCGCGTTTCAAAATACATTTCGCGAAGTTCCTTGGCCGGCACGCGCAGCCCGTACTCCACGCCGTCAAAGCGACCGAGGTTCGAGCTCGCTTCCGCGACTGCCACGATGTAGTAGACAGCCACGGAATATTCGGTGTGCGGCAGGCTGATGGTCTGGACTGTCGCGCCTAATTTCTTATAAAGGTCGGCTGCCTGGCGCACGCTTTTTTCAACTTCCGGGTCGATCCCTTCGATGAAATATTCTTTCGGGAGGCCGATGCGCAGTCCCTTCACATCCCGCTTGAGCGCCTGCGTGAAATCGGGAACGCTCCGGGGCGCGGACGTGGAATCCTTCGGGTCGTGACCGCTGAGGATGTTCGTGAGGATCGCCGCGTCTTCGACGGTCTTGGTGATCGGTCCGATCTGATCAAAGCTCGAACCGAACGCGATGAGCCCGTAACGCGACACGCGGCCGTACGTGGGCTTCAGTCCCACGACGCCGCAAAGCGCCGCGGGCTGGCGGATCGAACCGCCGGTGTCCGACCCCAGCGCCGCGAGCGTCATGTCCGCCGCGACCGCCGCCGCCGAACCTCCGCTGGAGCCGCCCGGGACCCGCGCCAGGTCCCACGGGTGTTTGCAGGGACCGATCGCGGACGTTTCGCAGGAAGAACCGAACGCGAACTCATCCATATTGCACTGACCGAAAAGGGTCGCGCCGGCCGCTTTTAACTTTTCGATCACGGTCGCATCGTAAGGCGCGACATGCCCGGCCAGGATCCTGGACGCGCAGGTCACTTCCCTGCCGTCGATGCAGATATTGTCTTTAATGGAAACCGGAACGCCGCAAAGCGGCGCCTTGTTCACGGAGGCTTCGATCTTCGCGGGATCAAAGCGGAGGAACGCGTTGACCTTGGGATTCAGCGCCTGCGCCCTTTTGGAAAAAGCGTTCAGAAGGGACTGCGCCCCGTCTTGTTTCGCGAGATCGGTCGCTTCTTTGAGTGTGAGCCGGCAGAGGTCCGTCATGGGGTTTAATCCCTCTGCACGATCTTGGGGACTTTAAAGAAATCCCCGTCCCGGTGAGGGGCATGCTCCAGGGCTTTCTCCGCCGCGTTCGAGGTCTTCACTTCGTCCGCGCGGAACACGTTCTCAAGGTTCAGGACGTGGCTCGTCGGCTCGACGCTGCCCGTATCCAGGGTGTTGAGCTTCTGGGCATAGTCGAGGATCGCGCCAAGGTCCTTCTCGAGCTTGGACTTTTCTCCGGGTTTCAAGTTGAGACGCGCGAGTTCCGCGACTTTATCGATCTGAAACTCCATGAAATTCCTTTATGAATGGTGCCGGGTGCCGTTTGCGCCTCAGAAACTAGCACGGCCCCGAGGGGGTGTCAAATGGTCGCGAAAACGAAAGGGCAAGCCGGCCTCGCCCGCCGCCCTAAACTTCCGGAGCTGCGTCCGTCCGATGAAGATAAAGTTTATAAAGCTCGTCGACAGGTTTTTTGTCGCGGGGATCCAGTTGCATGGCTTTCCTGAAAAGCTTTACGGCCTGGACCTTTTCTCCGCGGTCGTTCAATACCATCCCTAAATGCGTATACGCCGACGCGTAATCAGGGTCCAATTGAATGGCCTTATTGAAAAAGGCGACGGCCGTTGGACGGTCGCCTTTCCTCTGATAAACGAGTCCGAGATTATCGTACGCAGGCACATAAGAAGGCTCTATCGCGATCGCTTTTTTAAACGCCCCGGCCGCAGCGTCCCAGTTTCCCTGTTGGGCGTAAACGTTCCCCCGGTTGTTATAGGCGATATAGTATTCAGGATCCATTTCGATCGTTTTCTCGTAAAGCGCAAGCGCCCGGTCCAGTTTTCCCTCGCGGTGGTATCCCAGCGCCAGGTTAAAACATGCCGGCACGTAATGAGGGTCCAACCGGTAAGCCGTTTCAAAAAGCTCCAGCCCTTTCCCGCGTTCGCCGATCGTGCAGTAGTACTGACCCAAATTATTGTACCCTCGGGCTTTTTGCGGCGACTTCCGGATCACGTCTTCCCAAAAAACCACCTCGTTCCGCCAGACGCGATTGCGCGCACACGTCATTCCCGATAACACCGCCAGGAGGATCACGCCCGCCGCGACGCAGCAAGAAATCTTCCTGAGCAGAAAATAGATCCCGACGGACAGAAAGATCGCGCACCCCGCCAGAGGAAGGTACATGCGGTGTTCCGCGATAACGTCGTCGATCGGAAAAAAGCTGGATTCGACCGACAGCGTCAGAAAGAACCAGAAAATAGAAAACGCCGCGAGACGGTTCCTCCGCCACATCGCGAGAGCTGACGCGAACAGCCCCGCCAAAATCAGGAAACACGAAAAAGTCTTCGGCTCAAAAAAGGAGTGCGCAAGGGGATAAGCATAATCGGCGTTTTGGCCCGCCGGGAAAAAGAACAGCCGCAAGTAGGTGCCCAAGACGTTGATTTCTGTCAGAAAATAATCCCCCCGGGAAAGCGCGTTCTTCTGGATCGGGAGGAACACATGCCGGACCATATCCGACTTCACTTCCGCGTGAACGAAAAAAGGAATGATGAAGAGGGTCGCTAAAAAAGGCACCCATCGCAAAAAGGCTTTCCTTTTCCCCTCGGGGAAACCGAAAAACAACGCTTCCGTGAGGATCAGGACCGCCGGAAGCGTAAAAGAGATCTCCTTGCAGAACATGGCGGCAACGGTCATGCCCCACGCGATGCAATAATAAGACCTGTTCTGTTCAAGCCTGGCCTTCAGGTAAAGAACCACCGCTCCCAGATAAAAGAACGCCGCCATGGATGTGATGCGCTGCACGAGATAAGTAACCGCCTGGGTCTGAAGCGGATGACAAAGAAAAAGAAGCGCGCTAAAGCCCGCCAGATAAATGGCCGCGTTCGGAGGGTAAGTCCCGCGCAACTTCGGGGTTGCCAGAAGCCCGAGGACCAAAAGATAGACCCAGAAAGAATTGAAAATATGAAGCGCGAGATTAAAAAGGTGGTAACCGAAAACGTTCGCCTTGCCCACAGAACAATTGACGGCAAAGGACAAATAAGGGAGAAACCTTGTTTTGGCGTTCGCGTCCCAGATCGCCCGGAGGTCCGGCAATTTACGGAGGGAAGCGTTCTGGATGATATTCGGGCCGTCGTCGAAGAGAAAGGGCACCTTCAGGGAATTT
Source organism: Candidatus Omnitrophota bacterium (assembly GCA_903819565.1). Taxonomy (GTDB): domain Bacteria; phylum Omnitrophota; class Omnitrophia; order Omnitrophales; family Aquincolibacteriaceae; genus Pegaeibacterium. The sequence continues at coordinate 7,723 of CAIJDY010000102.1, forward strand.
GAATAGAGGGCTATCCCCGCAAGAAAGAGAAGTCCTAAAAAAATCCAGTGGGCCTTTTTATTTTCCGCGTCCATTGATCCCTTTGGGATACCCGTGCGTTCAAAAAAAAGCGAACCCCTGATCTCCGGCCGTCACTTTGACGCCGGAGTACAACATCCCTTCACGCCGAACTTCTTAAGGATCCCCTCAGCAAGGCACCAGTTCGTGAAAGCCGACTGGATCAGGTTAAGACCGACGAGCGCGGTCCAGATCAGCCACCACTTGTTGACAAGCAAGGCAAGCGCCAGGCTGATCAGGATGAAAGACCCCGCGATCACGCGAATGCATTTTTCCATAGTCATTGTTTTTCTCCTTTTTTTGCCATCATATAATAAAGAACCGGAACGGCCGTACGGGAAAGGATCGTGGAAGCGATCTCTCCCGCCATCAACGCCACGGCCAGCCCCTGAAAGATCGGATCGAACAGGATCACGGAAGCCCCGACCACGACCGCGGCCGCCGTCAGGAGCATCGGCCGGAAACGTTTCGCCCCCGCGTCGATCACCGCTTCCTCGAGCGGCATGCCTTCCGTGCGCCTGAGCTCGATAAAATCGACCAAGATAATGGAATTGCGGACCACGATCCCCGCGCCCGCGATCATCCCGATCATGGACGTCGCCGTGAAGAAAACACCGCCTAGCCAGTGCGCCGGCAGGATCCCCACGAGCGTGAGCGGGATCGGCATCATAATGATCCACGGTGTCTTGAACGACTGGAACCATCCTACCACGAGCACATAGATGAGGAGGAGAACGAACGCGAAGGCGATCCCGAGATCGCGAAACACTTCGTAAGTGATCTGCCACTCCCCGTCCCATTTCAGGGTCCAACGATCCGTATTGGCCGGTTGCCCGGTAAAGTTCTGGTCGAATGTCTTCTGTCCCTCGTGATTTTCGGGGACCGTCATTTTCGCGATCTCTTTTTTGAGTTTCAGGATCGCGTAGGCCGGACTTTCGAACTTGCCCGCCACGTCGGCGATCACATACGAGACCCGCATGAGGTTTTTGTGATAGATCGCGCGGTCTTTTGTGCCTTTTTCGATATCCACGAGTTCCCGCACGGGGATCGGGTTCCCGTACCGCGAAAGGAGCGTCATATTAAGAACGCTGTCGAGGGCGGCCCGCTTTTCCTTCGGGAGCCGCAGGAGGATCTCCACCGGTTCGTATTCTTCGGGAAGATGCGCTAAGTCCACCGTTTTTCCGCCCACCGCGGCGGTAATGGCTTCGGCGACCTGCGCAGCGGAAATTCCGTTCAGGGACGCTTTTTCGGTGTTCACACGCAGGCGCTCCAGCTTCTCCGAGGACTGCACATAAGTGTCGATGTCGGTCACGCCTTCGGCGCCGGCCAGAAGTTTTTCGATCCTCTCCGCGAGGCGGTTCTGCCCTTCCAGGGTCGGGCCGTAGATCTCCAGGACCAGCGTGGAAAGGACCGGCGGACCGGGCGGGACTTCCGCGATCTGAACGTGCCCGCCGTATTTCCTTATGATCTCGTGGATCCCGGAGCGCACCGCTTTCGCGATGGCATGGCTTTGCCGCTTGCGCTCGTGTTTCCCGGCAAGATTCACCTGGAGGTCCGCTTGAAACGGTTTGGAACGGAGAAAATAATGGCGCACAAGCCCGTTGAAGTTATACGGCGCCGCCACACCGGCATAAAGCTCAATATCGCGCACCTCGGGAACCGTGACAAGATAATTCGCGATCTCCGTCACGGCCTGTTTTGTTTTTTCGGCCGGCGTCCCTTCCGGCATATTAAGAATGACCTGAAACTCGTTCTTGTTGTCGAAAGGCAGCATCTTCATGCGCACAAGTTTGAGAGGGACCAGCATGATGACCGCCACCAGTAATCCGCCAAGGACCCACAGGAAAATCCGCCGTATTTTCGGATCGCGGATAAGCGGGTTCATGTACGCGCGATAAAGCCGCGTGAGGAAATCCTCTTTTTCGCCTTCGTGATGAACCTTCAGCTTCCCTTGGGCGAACGCGCGTCCGAGGATCTGGTAGGCAGCCCACGGCGTGGCCACGAACGCCACGAACATCGAGAACATCATCGCCGCACTCGCGCCGATCGGGATCGGCCGCATATACGGCCCCATCAGCCCGCGTACGAACGCCATCGGAAGGATCGCCGCGATCACGGTCAGCGTCGCCAGGATCAGCGGGCTGCGAACCTCGTTCACCGCTTCGATCGTGATCTCGAGGACGGATTTCCCCTTGTTGTCCGGGAGCCGCAGATGGCGGACGATATTCTCCACGTCCACGATCGGGTCGTCGACCAGGATGCCGATCGAGAAGATCAGCGCGAAAAGCGTAATGCGGTTGAGCGTGAATCCGAGAAAATAAAAGGTCGCGAGCGTCAGGGCGAGCGTCATCGGGATCGCGATCGCCACCACGCCGGCTTCGCGGCGGCCGAGCGCCCACGCGATGAGCAGGCTCACGCCGAACACGGCGATCGCCATATGGAACAAGAGTTCGTTGGATTTTTCCTTGGCTGTTTCACCGTAATCACGCGTCACGGTCATGACCACGTCCTTGGGCAACGTCGCCTCGGGAAGTTCCTTGATCGCGTGCAGGATCACTTCTGAAAGATGGGAGGCGTTCGCGCCCTTGCGTTTCGAGATCGAAAGTGTCACCGCCTCGAACGGCCCTTTTTCTTTGGTTTTCGAAGCGGGTCCGAAAAAAATCTCCGTCGCGCGTTCCTCTTCATCCGGACCGTCCACGATCTTCGCGACATCCTTCAGCGTCACGACGCTTCCCGCGCTCACGCCGACCACGAGGTTCCCGAGGTCCTCCGCGGAACGGAAAAAGGAATTGGCTTCCACGAATTCCAGCGCCGGCACGCTTTCCAGGTGTCCGGCACTTTGCTTCACGTTTGCGGAACGGATGATCTGGGCGATCTCCGACGAGTTCAGAAGCCGCGCTTTCAGTTTTTCTTCATCGAAAAGAACCCGGAACTGACGCTTCCGGCCGCCCGTGATCTGGGTTTGCGAAACATCGGGAATGGCGTTCACGATATTCTGGAGGCCGGCCACGGTTTTGCGCAAAGCAACGGGATTTTGCAGGTTGCTATGGAAAGTCAGCGTCATGATCGGCACGTCATCGATGGAGCGCACTTTGATGAGCGGCGGCGTCCCGCCCGACGGCATGAAATCCAGGTTCGAAGAGACTTTCGCGTAAAGCAGCGTCAGGCTCTTTTCAACGTTCTCGCCCACCTTGAACCGCACGATGAAAAGCGCGCCTTCGGGTTCGGTGGTGGAATAAACATACTCTACGCCCGGGATTTCCCAGAATTTCCGTTCCCCGAGGTTCACGATCCGCTGCTCGACCTCCTGGGAGCTCGCGCCCGGATAAGCCACAAAAACATCGAACATGGGGACCGATATCTGCGGCTCCTCTTCGCGCGGCAAATTGACAACCGCGAAAAATCCGAGAATGAGCGACGCCGCGATGATCAGCGGCGTGATCTTTGATTTCGCGAAATAATTGACCGTCCCGCTGATAAAGTCGGAGTGATGGACCGTCATACTTTCCCCTTCAGCCGGGTATTCACGCGCTGGAGCCCGTCCTCATCCAACTGGCCAGAAAGAAAAAGCAATTTCGCGTATTCGACTTCCAGGGCAAAAAGCAGTTGCTCCAGCCCTGTCGTGGTCGCGAGATGGGTGCTGCGTATTTGGAGAAGGTCCGCGATCGATTTCCGGCCCTCCTGATAAAGTTTCGCGGTAAGCTCGCTCGCCTGCGCGGCATCGCTGGCGGCTTGTTTTAAAACGGGAAGGTCCAGGGTCACGGTCTCGAACCGCGTGAGTTCCCCCGCCAATCCTTTCGCGATCTCGTCCCGAAGCGCCTGCCGGTCCGCATTGAGTTCTTCATATTGATGCTTGGCCGCTTTGATGCGTCCGGGCAGCGCGGGATCAAAAAAATCCATCGTCCCCTTGAATCCGACCGTGTAATCCTGCCCGCCGGTGTGCCAATCCGAGGTATGCTCATTGAGACTGCCGAAACCGTAGAAGCGCGGAAGGAACGACGTCTTCTGCCGGAGGGTCTCGATGCGCTGGGCATCGATCATCTGATCCAAAGCCGCGAGGTCTTTGCGCTGCTGGTAGGCCTGCGCGAGCCATGTGCGGAGCTCCCCTTTGTCCTGCACGTATTCCGGCAATTGCCCGGTAGGTTCCCACGCAAACTCGAGGTCTTCTCCCATCAGAATATTCATCATCATCCTGGAATTCCTGAGCGCCGCCTGAGCGCGGTTGCGTTCGCGCTCGATCCCGGCCGCGGTGACCTTGGCCGCATAAAAATCCGCGCCGAGGATCATCCCTTTCTGGTTCAGGTCTTCCGCCTGCTTGAGATCCTTGTCGCTCTGTTCTTTCATCGCGGCCGTCACCTTCAGGACTTCTTTTGCGAGCAAGATCCCGAGGTAATTTTCCAACGCCACGATCCCGGCTTCCATTTCCGTGAAGTCCGTCTCCAACTCGGCCGACTTCACCATCCTACGCGCCGCGCGGATCTTGGAGATCGTGTTAAACGAGTCAAAAAGCAGCATTTCGCCCGTGATCCCGAAATGATAATCCGTCCGGCGGCCGGGATTATTCAGCTCGTCGATCGCGAAATTAGATTCGGTGAATTTGTTCTGCTGGAGGAGCATGCCGAAGACCCCGACAGGATCGTTCGTCGTGGTCATGGAGGCGGCTCCCTGAACGCGGGGGAAAAGATCGGCGATCGCGATATTGCGGCCGGCCTTCGCCTGCTCCAGCTGTTCGTAGCGTTTCTTCAGGGCCGGGTAACGGGCAAGGACCTTTTCGTAACAATCCCAAAAAGTGAGCGCTGGAGAAACCTGTGTGACAGGCTCCTCCGCAAAAACGGCCGGGACCGTCAGCAAGCCGAGCATTAAAAGAAGGAGCAGTGTTCTTTTCATAAGGTACCTACCATCTTAAAGGTTTTCCGTTCGGGGGAAAGAATTTTCACCCGCCGTAATATTTCCGCTTGAACCAAAGCGAGACCCCGACAAGGCTGATCAAAACAGGCACTTCCACGAGCGGGCCGATCACGGCCGCGAACGCGGCGCCGGAATGGATTCCGAAGACCCCCACAGCCACCGCGATCGCCAGCTCGAAGTTGTTGCTCGCGGCGGTAAAGGACAACGTGGCCGATTGGCCGTACGGCGCGCCGATCTTTTTGCTCATAAAAAAAGAGATCAGGAACATCACGACGAAATAGATGAGGAGCGGGACCGCGATCCGCACGACATCCAACGGGATCTTTACAATATATTCCCCTTTCATGGAGAACATGACGACGATCGTGAAAAGCAAAGCGACGAGCGTGACGGGGCTGATCGACGGGATAAATCTTGTTTCATACCAGGTTTTGTCCTTGATCCTGAGTAAGGCGAATCGCGTCAGCATCCCCGCGAGAAAAGGAATCCCGAGATAGATAAAAACGCTTTTGGCGATCTGCCCCATCGTGACATTCACTGCCACGCCTTGCAAACCGAACCAGCGCGGCAGGACCGTGATAAAAACCCAGGCATAAACGGAGAAAAAAAGGACTTGGAAGATCGAGTTAAACGCCACAAGCCCCGCGCAATATTCCGTGTCGCCTTCAGCCAAGTCGTTCCAGACAATGACCATCGCGATGCAGCGCGCGAGGCCGATCATGATAAGCCCGACCATGTATTCCGGATAGCCGCGCAGGAACGTAATCGCCAGCACGAACATCAAGGCGGGACCGATCACCCAGTTCTGGACCAGGGACAGCAGCAGGACTTTCGTATTTTTGAACACGTCGCCGAGCTCTTCGTATTTCACTTTGGCGAGCGGCGGGTACATCATGAGAATAAGACCGATCGCGATGGGAATATTCGTCGTCCCGGCCTGGAACTTGTTCCAGAAACCCACGACCGGCGGATAGAAATACCCGGCCGCGACGCCAACGCCCATGCCGCAAAAGATCCAGAGCGTCAAAAACCGGTCCAAAAAAGATAATTGTTTCCTCATTTTTGATTCTCCGGGGATGTCCTGCAACACCCTCCCTCGATCTTGATGCCGTGGTTATGGACCAATGCATTCGCGACTTTCTTCCGCGCGGAGGCAAGGATCCGGGAAACGGTCGAGCGGTGCACTTTCATCTTCCCGGCCGCGGCGTCCTGTTCCAGGCAAAGCAGATCGCAAAGACGAAGGGCCTCGAGCTCATCCATCGTTATTTGGGTCACCACAATATCCTTGCGGGGCACATGGACCGGACGGAAACACCGGTCCCCCGGCTTGCAGCCCACCCACCGCGTCTTTTTAGGTCTCATCCCCGCCTCCAGTTATGCACATATGTGCATAATACACGCGAAAAATCCTTTGTCAAATATTTTCACAGGATCGGGTCAGAAAACGAGAGACTTCCGGTAAATGGCCTGGCGCGGGGTCGCGTTACTACCTGGGCGCCGGGTTCAGGCCCCCGGAGATGCCCGCAATCTCTTCTTTAATAAGTAACTTCAAAGCGAAGGATAAAGACGTGGGCCGTCTTGATATTTTCCTCCCCGGAGGGATTAAAAATGATCTGGTAATCCGGCTGGATCATGAAACGCTCGTGAAGCTGGATGCGGTAAGTCGTTTCGAGGGCGGTTTCCTGGGAAAGAAGTTTCCCCGGCCGCGCACCCGCCTCCGGATCGGACGGATCGTAGGCCTCGATCTCGAGACTTCGCGATTTTTGAAGTTTTTCGCTCAAAAAAGCGTTAGCGACGGCGATCCCGAAAACGTCCTTCCCTCTCCTTGGGAGCAATCCGGTATAGTTCAGACCCGCCCCAAAATAATAATCCACGGTATTGCGGTCGTCAGGCGCCCCCCCGAACTGGAAGAAAACGCCGAGCCCGCGGGGTTCGTTTTCCTCGTTCTGGGAAGGGGTCCGCATATTCAAGAGGTTGGAAAAAAGGGCCGCCGGCCCCTGCCCGGGTTTTTCACGATAAACCATCTGATCGATCAATCCATAAAAACCATAATCATTCCGGTGACGGAGGGGATTTCCGAACTCGTCGGTCGACAGGACATCGTCCACATTTTGTGTGTGCAGCCAGGACCCGAACTTAACACTTCCGGGCAAAGGTTCCATGGTGTTGTTCCACCGGATCTTCTGATGATAGGCCCCCTCGAAAAGAAGCATCAGACCCTGGTCTTCGGAAAAACGGTAACGAACCCCATGACGGTTTTTCCCCCCGTCCGAAGGATCGCCATCGTAGATCCCGGCAAGGAATTCCACTTGTTCATGAGGTTTGATCCTGACGAGCGCCACGGGCCCGACGTCGGGGAAAAGAGAGACGGGAACATTCACTCCAAAGTCCGGCGGCGTTCCGAACGAGGTATTGATGAACAGATCCCCGTATTCCGTCACCGCAAACGCGCTGTCAACCCCCTGAACGCCCACGAGAACGGAAAATTTATCTTTCCACAAACTCTGTTCATACCACCACTCGTAGAGACGCACGGCGTCCGGAGCTTCCAGGTTATCCGCCAGCTGAAGATCCCCGATATATTTCTGGGTAGGATTGTTCCCTCCGTGGGAATCGTTCCCGGAAACGAAAAATTTCCCGCCGGGGATCAACCCCGCTTTCCCAAGGTCCAGGGTCAGCGTCATTTCCAGGGTCCCGATGTAAGTCGTTCTGCGGTAGAGCCCGCCGTTCAGAACGCTGACCATGTCGCCGGTATAAGCCGCTTCGAAAGAAACGCCTTTTTCCTCCAACTCTTTACGCGGTTTTTCTAAAAAAACATCCGAGAACTCCAGCGAGAAAGCGTCGGCGGGGAATAACCCCAGAAGCAGGAAGGCTAACCCCGCTCCCAGGCCGCATTTCCGCAAAATGCAAAGAACTGTTTTCATCTTTATTTTTTCATTTTTCGATCAGTGGGCGGTTAAATGATCTTTCGCGTTATTTTTTATCTTCCGGTTTCGGGACACCGTCTTTTTTCTCGAATTTCGGCAGGCAGCCGGAACCGCAACAACCGCCGCCCTTTTTACGAACAAAGTAGCGCACCGCGAGGAAAACGGCCCCGGCCACGATGCCGAGCGCGACAATCTCGCTCGTTTCCACACTCTCTCCCGCCTCTTATTCGAAGCCGAGCAGCCGACCGCCCTGATAAACCAGGAACGAACTCATCCAAGCGAGCCCTCTCATATAAGCGATCATGAAGAACAGCCAGCCCCAAGAACCGGCCTCTCGTTTAACTACGGCAAATGTCGAGAAACATTGACACGCCAGCACGTAGAAGACCATCAGCGAAACCGCCACCAGCGGCGTGTAGAGCGGCTTGCCGGTTTCGGGGTCGCGCTCCCTCTGAAGCGCCTCGATCAGCCCCGCCGTCATCCCCTCGCCCTCGGTCTTGACATGGTGGCCGATCGCGAGAGTGCTAATAAGAAGCTCGCGCGCCGCAAAAGACGTGATAATCCCGATCTCCCAATTGAACCCGAGCGGGCGGATCAAGGGCTCGATTCCTTTGCTGCAATGAGCGTAAAACTCAAGCCTGTCGCTTACTTCTTCCGACGATCAAGACCTTGGAGCTTATTACAGGAACCTTTGGAGCCGCACCCCGCACATTCATCACCTTCCTTGATGCTTTTTTTCAAGCCCCGCACCAAGTAGAAAACTGCAGCCCCTCCGATTAAAACAACAAAAAAAATATCCATAAACACTCCTTCCTCAAGTGCCGAAGCCCAAAAATCTTCCGCCTTGAAATATCAAAAAAGCGACCACCCAAGCAAGCCCAAGACTGTATCCCACTGCGAACAACGTCCATTTCAGCGAGCCGAGTTCTCGATACATCACACCAAGCGTTCCTATGCATGGAATATAAATGAGCGTAAAAAACATGAATGCGAGCGCCGATAAAGGCGTCATTTCCTTCCTAAGAGCCTCTCGCAACCCTTCGCTGTCCGCCGCCGCATCGCCCCCCACCTGATACAGGACTCCGAAAGTGGAAACGACTATCTCTTTCGCGGCGATTCCGGTGATCAAAGCGATCCCGCCGCGCCAATCAAAACCCAGCGGACGGATGACCGGTTCTATCCACTGACCCAGATGTCCCGCATAACTTTTCGATACCCGTTCTTTTTCTTTCCGGGCCTTGATCCCCGAGACCTCCGCCATCATGGCCTCCGCGGACTTCCGCTTCTGGGCCGCTCCGACCGATGTCGCGATCTTCGCTTCATAGCGGGTCTTCGTCTGTGCGATCGCCCGATCGAAATCCATGGAGTAATCGACGTTCCTCGGAAATGCCGAAAGAAACCAAATGATCACCGAAGCCGCCAGAATAGTGCCACCGACCTTGCGAACGAAAACAGACCCTTTTTCCCACATGTGAATCATCACACTCTTAAAAAGCGGCCAGCGATAAGGAGGCAGCTCCATCACAAAGGGGGCCGTTTCGCCTTTGAAGATTGTCCGGCGGAAAAGTTGGCCGACCAGAATGGCGAGTACAAGTCCCGTCACGTAGATCCCAAAGATAAGGTTGCCCGCTTGTTGCGGGAAAAAGGCCCCGGCCAACAGAATATAAACGGGCAGCCGCGCGCTACAGCTGACAAGTGGATTGATCAGGATGGTGAGCATACGATCGGATTTATTTTCCAAGGCCCGCGCGGCCATAATGGCCGGCACGTTGCAACCGAACCCCATCACCATGGGGATAAACGATTTTCCGTGTAACCCTAGGGTGTGCATAATCCGGTCCATAATGAATGCGGCGCGTGCCATATACCCCGTATCTTCAAAAAGGGAGATAAAGAAAAAAAGGATCAGGATATTCGGAAGAAATACCAGCACCCCCCCCACCCCCGACACGATGCCGTCCACCACCAGCGCCTTCAACAATCCCTCCGGCATGACGCCGTTAAGAAAAGTCGCCAACAAGCCTACCCCGGAATCGATCCAATCCATCGGATAAGCACCTAACTTAAAGGTTGTCTGGAACATCAACCATAGAAATCCGACAAGAATGGGAATCCCCAATAAACGATTGGTGACAATCTTGTCGATCTTGTCCGAAAGAGAGCGCCGGCCAGCGGCTTTTTCGTGAAAAACCTCCAGCAAAAGCCCCTTGATGAAACCGTACCGCCGGTCGGCCAACAAGATCTCCGACTCTTCGTGCAGGATCGTTTCGATATGTTTGTGACTTTTTTCAAGCTGCTCCAAGATTCCTTGGGCATTCGCGGAGGTTTTTTGTATATGCTCTTTGATACTCCCGTCATGTTCCAATAATTTGACCGAAAGCCAGCGCGTTGAATAGGCCGCCGTCAATGCCGGATCTTTTCGCATTTCCGCCTGGATCTTCCGAATCTCCTCCTCCACTTCGATCCCATAATTGATATGTAGGTGCCGTGACACAGGCTCTTCTTTTTCCGCGACTGCGACAATCTCTTTGAGAAGCTCCTGAAACCCAATGCCCCGGTTGCCCACCATGCTCACCACAGGCATTCCCAAAAGCTTGGCCAATAATTCCTTATCTACCGAAAGACCCTTATGTTCCGCTTCATCCGACATGTTGAGCGCAATCACGGCCCTCGCGCCCAGTTCGATCAGCTGCGTCGTTAAATAAAGGTTCCGGTCCAGATTGGTAGAGTCGACCACATTCACCACGACATCCGGCCGCTCTTTAATGATGTAATCCCGGGCCACTATCTCTTCCATGGAGTAAGCCGTCAAGCTATAAGTGCCCGGCAGATCGACGAACTCGATCTGATATGGGCCGAAGTTCGCGTGGCCGATCTTTTTCTCGACCGTGACGCCCGCCCAATTCCCGACATGCTGGTTCCCTCCGGTCAATTCATTAAAGATACAGCTCTTTCCGGAATTGGGGTTTCCGCAAAGACCGACCTTGAGGATCTTTTTTTTATCTTCTGCCACCCAATTCTTCGCTTTAAGCGCTTGTGTCGACATTCAATTTTTCCCTTCGTGAAGAGCGATGTGAATATGATGAGCGACCTTCCGATCGATCGCGATCCTGGCCCCCGAAAGCCCGACGATCAAATGGTCCCCGACGGCACGCTGGATCATTTCAACGGTGCGTCCGAAAACAAACCCGAGCCCTGAAAGATACTGTCGCATCTTCGGCTGACCGGTCAGCAGGACCACTTGGGCCTTTTCACCGATCCCCAATAAGGTAAGCGTCATTTCTTTTCAACCTCCCTGCATTCGTTCCACCTGAACATCATTCGCTTCCTCGCGCCGCAACGATAAATGGTAACCTTTCAGGACCAACTCCATGGGATCCCCCAGGGGGGCGACCTTCTCGACATAAAGCTCGGTCCCTTTCACAAATCCCATTTCCAGTAATCGTTTCTTGATCGCCCGCTCGCCCGTAACCTTGACGATGCGGCACTTTCCGCTCACTTCAAGTTCACTTAGCTTCATGGTTCTCATGAACGGCCCTCCTCGCGCCCTTTTCCACGTTATTCGAGCACCGGGCACACTCGACAAATAACCGGTGATCATGGTAGATCAGCTTGCACCGGTGTTTCTCGCAAAGTTTTTGTTGCAAAGCCTCAAAGGCTTCGCTCCTAAATTCGACGATCGTTCCACAATGGACACAGATCATGTGGTCATGATGGCCCCCGGCTTCCATGTTTTCAAAATACTCCCGCTTACCTTCCCCAGCGGACTTTTGAACCCTCCCGGCTTCTAGCAGCAACGGAAGATTCCGGTAAACAGTGTCGCGGGAGATCGGCAACCCCTTCGCCTTGAACCGCTCAAACAGTTCGTCAGCATCAAAATGATTATTCATCGAGGCGACCTCTTCGTAGATCTTCTGCCGTTCCAGGGTGACTTTGAGGCCTTTCTTTTTAAGAAGCTCCGCAAAGGCCGCCTCACCCCCGCCCCTCCCTTTCCCCAAAGATCGTTTTCGTCCTGTTCTCACGGAACCCCTCCAGCCTTTTTAATGAAGATTATTTCTCAATTAAGATTTAATCCTATTTATGAGGATAGCAGGAAAGAGAACGCCTGTCAATGTCCCTTCGGGGAGGAGGGTTCTGCAGCTTGGCGCCGGCTCAAAATTTCAATAAAGCAGCGAGACCGAGCGCCGCGCTCAACAAAGCCAGAAAAAACCCCAAATACGCCGTATTCCTCACTTCGCGCGCCTCATCGATCGGCAGGACCTTCCAATTGAACCGTTCCATGATCCATTGATAAAGGCCGATCGAACGCCGCGGCCAAATCGCCGAAAGAATGCCCAGCGCGAACCCTAAAATACCGAGCGCCATGAAAATAACCTTAGGCGACAGACAACAACACGAAAGCCTCATGAGCGGACACTGCATGGCGAACCTCCTTTTTTAGCGTATAGCGAATAGGGCTTAGGGTATAGAAAAATCCGCTCTTGCTTTACCTACCCGCTAAACCCTATACGCTAATCGCTATTTTTTTACTCCCAGGCGCTTTGATAACCGTTCACGGACTCCACATAGCGGAGCAGGTCGTCGAAAAAAGAAAGATTGGAAAGCGTCGCGCTGTCGCCGATCACGATCAGCTTGCGGCGGGCCCGGGTCATCGCGACGTTCATGCGGCGGGTGTCCGTCAAAAAACCCAGCTGCCCCTCGCGGTTCGACCGCACCAGCGAAACGATCACGGCCTCTTTCTCGCGTCCCTGGAACGCGTCGACACTGTCGATCTCCAGCGCGCTCAGTTCCCCGGGTCCCCTTGCTCTCCCAGGATCATGCCGGTCAACAACTTCACCTGCGCGCTGTAAGGACTGATCAGCCCGATCTCCGACGGAGGGACGCCGGCCTTGAGCAATCGCTTCATCTCCCCGATCACGATCCTGGCTTCATGCGCGTTGTAAGAGCTCGCGGTCCCTTCTTCGGTCTCCTCTTCATGCCCCGACCCGGCGGTATCCAGAAAAATAAAAGGCGTCGCGTCAATGTCCTGGGCTTTTATATAAGGAAGATCGTGCAAGGTATGGCGCGCCACGGAAGGATCGGCCTTGAGCGCGCCGTCATAGAACTCTTTGGATGAAAAATCCATAATGTGTTCGTGCATGCGGTATTGCCTTTCCAGCCGCACCTTGGAGGTCCCGTCCAGCGCGTCGTGCAGCCGTTCGAAAAGCGTGTACGTCAGCCCTTTTTTACCGTGCTGCGGACACTGGACCGTGGGAGGAAGCTGGCAATGGTCGCCGGCCATCACCACTTTTCCGGCATGAAGGACCGGAAGCCACGTGCTCGGCTCGGTCCCCTGCGTCGCTTCGTCGATGATCACCCAGTCGAACGCCTTCGCCTTGATCAACGGGTCGCCGCAGCCCGTGTGCGTGGCCACGATCACGTCCGAAGCGTTCCAGACCTGTTTGAAGATCTGCGTGCGCAGGTCCCGGTTGTCGTCCCGGAGCTTGTCGATCTCGTCCCGCATGCCGCGCCGCTCTTCCCACGACATCACGCGGCGGTCCTGCCGCCGTTCCTTCTGCCGGGCGAACTGCTCCAGCTTCGCCTCGTTCTCATCGATCATTTTGGCATAAGGATGTTTGGCGAGCTTATAACTCAAGGTGTGTTCGCGGATCCGTTCGGAGATGCGCGCCGGCTGTCCCAGGCGGGTGACCGGGATCTCTTTTTCCACAAGACATTCCACCAGATAATCGCAGGCGGCATTGCTCGGAGCGGAAACAAGGACCGCTTCCCCGCGCTTGGTCGCCTGGTGGATGATCTCTGTCAGCACGCGCGTCTTTCCGGTCCCGGGCGGGCCGTGGATCAGCAGAACATCTTCGGCCTCCGCCGCCATGCAGACCGCTTTCTTCTGATCGTCATTGAGCGTCCGGTCGAGGAATTCCGTTTTCTCCGGCACGACAGGATCCCGGAAGCGCGGCTTCTTGAGCCCGAGGCTGAGGTCCCGGAAATAAGCGAGGCGGGAATGTTCCGCCTGCCGGACCGCCTGCAGCGCGTCATACATGCGCTGGTAGGTCGTGCGGTTCTCCGTCAGGTTCAGCTGAAAACTTTTTTCGCGGCTCACCCATTCCGGGATCCGGCCGCTGAACGCGACCGTGATCCTCCAGCGGTCTTTTTCATAGACCGACCCGTTCGGGCACTCGGACCCCGGTGTCTGGAAACCGGACAACGAGACCACGTCCCCGACGTTCAGGGAATAACGCGGCAACGGACGGTTGCTCTGAAAAGCGAAGGTCAGCAGTTTCTGGCCGGAAGGATTGAAATGGGTCTCCAAAAGTTCAAGCCGGAAAAGGGCTTTTCCCCTTCGTTCCCTTTCTTCCGGACGCCGCTCGAGGATCTCGCTCCGGTAGCGGGCGCGTTCTTCGCGCTCTTCGTCGCGGAGCAGGCGCGTCAGATGAAGAAAATGCTTTTCGGTGACCGCCTCGTCGCCGACCCAGACCTTCCGTTCCTCTTTCTTGTCGGGCCGCGGAAGCGGCGGGAGCACCGGCTTTTTTTTATGCGGCCGGTCGCGGTAGGTGTGCGCCATGTCGGAGGGAATTATTCCCCGAGGATCTTCACGATGACGCGCTTCCGTCTTCGTCCGTCGAATTCGGCATAAAAGATCTGTTCCCACGTCCCGAAATCCAGCTCGCCGCCCGTGATGGCCACCACGACCTCGCGGCCGAAAAGCTGGCGCTTCACGTGCGAATCCCCGTTGTCCTCGCCGGTCTGGTGATGGCGGTACCCCCGGAGGTCGTACGGCGCGAGACGCTCGAGAAATGCATCGAAATCCTGGATCAGTCCCGGCTCGTCGTCGTTGATGTAGACGCTGGCGGTAATGTGCATGGGATTCACCAGGCAAAGCCCCTCTTTGACCCCGCTTTTGCGGACCGCCGCTTCGACCTGGGGCGTGATATTGATGTACGCGCGCTTTTCCTTCGTCTCGAACCAAAGATATTCCGTATGTGTTTTCATGGACCCTCCGGGCGTTTTCAGCCGTACTTTTTTAACTTTTCGCCGATCGCTTTCTTTCCCGGATCCAGCGAAAGGATGTAAAAATAAAGACGGTTCATCAGGATGTTGATCGGGATGTCCCGGCTGAACGTTTCCGTCACGTCGGACTCGAGCTTCTTTTCGAACACCACATGAAAGTCCGCGCAAGGCTCGCGGATCAGGACCGGCAAAACTCCGGGAATTGCCGCGGGATTCCTCAGCGCGGCGATGTTGTAAGCGTTCTGGTAGGCCTCGCAACGGGCGAGGACCGACGCCGCGGGATACCGCGTGATGAAAGCGAAGGTCCGGACCTCAGGGATCTTCTTTTGCTTGATCATTTGATACAGTTTCTGGAAACCTCTCATGTATTCCAGATGAAAGCCGCGCACGTCATAGAACACCTCGTCCACGTCGTAAGCCTCGAGCGCCGCGCAGATCTCCGCCTCGTTGATCGGATTTTTCCGTTCTTTTAGAAAGACTCCGTAAAACGCCAGAAAAAGAACGATCACAACCAGTCCCATGCCCGTCAGGATCCTCTGCTGCCAGATCGCGGAAAAGCTCTTGCCCGACAGCGCACGCCATATTCCGGAAAAGCCCTCGATCCCCTCGGCGGCCGTGACCGCAAAAAAAGGCAGCAGGATCAGCGTGTGCCGCGACGGACCGTACGGCAGCTGCTTGCAGGGCACCATGCACCACCACGTCAGCAGCACAAACCCGAAAAAAATCCCGAGGAAACGGGTCTTCCTTTCCGGACCGGTAAAAAAGTTCACGATCCCCAAAAGGAACAGGCCGAAGAGCCCGACCGAGAAGATCTTGAAAAAGGGTTCCGCTTGTGGGAAAAAACCGGTTTTGGCTTCGAAGATCACGAAAAGATTCCCCAGATAGAAGCGGAGGATCGTCATCCCGTTCGCGCCAAGGTCCCGGAACAGCGCGGGATCGAGGCCATATTGACCGAAAGCACCCAGGGCCCACTTCGTGTTGACGGCGAACGCGCCGTATTGCGACTTCAGGAAAAAATACCACGTCGGAAAAATCAACGCGACATAAAAGAGCCCGCTGAAAAAAAGATTCCGCACCGTGACGGCTTTGGGCCCGGTGTGAAAAAGATAAAAAAGGAGAAGCGCCGCGTAAAAAGCGGGCACGAAAAGCAGCGCCTGGTACTGCATGTGGCTGACGAGCGCGAGCACCCCGCCGATCAGCGCGGCCCTTTTGAGATCCAACCCTTCTTCGCGCAATTGGGTCACGAATAAAAGGAAGACGATCGCCGCCGCGAGCACCCCGATGGCGTAACTGTGCATTTGCTTGGCGAAAGCGATGTTCTCCCAGGAACAAGCGACGAGCGCGAGCGCGAAAAAAGCCTTTGAGAAGGAAACTTTGTCGTATTTGCGGTAGAACCCGACGAGCACGAAGAGCGCAAGGCATCCGGCCACGCACGACGGCAGACGCCCCCAGAACAGGATGTTCAGGTAACCCATGGACGGAGAAACCAGGAAGTAGGTGAACAAATACTGGAACGGGGCGTTCGTCAGGCACTGGGGAATAAAAAAAATATTGTGCTCCGCCTGCCCGCGGAAAAGCTGCTCCGCGATCCCCAGGTCGTCGGTGTGGCCGAAATGTCCGGTGAGCTGAAAAAAACGGGCCCAGACCCCCACGCCCAAAGCGAATCCGAACAGCCCGAGGGCCGCCGCGTGTTTCCGGAGCATGACACCGGTGTTGGCAAGGCATTCTTTGATGTTCATCATAGAGCGCTGGATCCGATCGTGTTTCATTATCGCACCGAACCACCCGGTTTAAAAATAAAAACGCCAAAAAAAACCGCCATTCCCTTCATGAGGAAATGGCGGTTCCCGGACGAAAACGCTGGTCCAACCCATCTATTTCGTAAGAGGCTCCACGGTCTTGGTAAAGATCGTTTCCGGCTGTATCACGGGAGCGTAATTGTTCTTCCCCGGGAAAGGACAGGTGGCCATGTCGTAAAGACCCACGGCCGCTCGCCGGATCGTGAATCCGGTCCCCCGGACGAGGTCGTAAACAAAGCCCGTCAGGTAATCGGGGCTTTTTTCGATCGAGGTCGGCAATTGCGTAATGTATTCCCCCCAGCACGTGGCAACGTTCGTCGCCCCGCGGGCAAATTTAGAAGCCGCTTTCGAGGCGTCCGGCATATCGGCCGCGATCCCGGAGACGCTCATGATCAGCATCGCGATACTAAGGAACATCAGGAATTTTTTCATCAGGATCTCCTTTTTGAGTCATAAGAATACTTTACTCTGCTAAGCATCGGCCATTTCACGGCTTTTTTAACTTTTTTCCGGATCTTCCTCATCTCCGAAACCTTCGGTTTGAAAGACCTCGATCACGGCCTTTCCCAGGTCCGCCTCGTCCAGCCCCGCCTTTTCCAAGGCGCAGCTCCGGAAAAAAGTCTCCCGGTCCCATCCCGTTTCGGTCGCGACCTCCGGAAGATAAACGCCTTTTCGTCCGCCGCAGCTCACGATGATCCCGTCCACTCCGAGTCGGATATCCTTGAAAGACTTCACGGGAACGGGCACCGTCAAAAGCGAAACATGGACCCGGAGCACTTCAAGGTCCCGGAGCGTTACGGGCGGAAAACGCGGATCCTCAAAAGCCGCCGCCAGTGCCATGTCGCGAATGCTTTCGCGAAGAGGCTGGTGCCCCACGATCTGCCCGATACAGCCCCGGAGCGCTTTCTTTTCTTTCAGCGTAACAAAGATCCCCCGTTTTTCTTCCATCACGTCCGTCTTGAGCGTCAGCACGGGCAACGGCTTCCTTTGGAGGGCCGCGCGTAAAACCTCATAAACGTAAGCCAGGATCACTTTTTTTTCCGCGGCTTGGAGGCCTTCGGTCCGCCGGAACGCCAAGGCGGCATACCCGACCACCGAACCCCGCTCTCCCGTCACGTCCCCCGAATTTTCGTACCGGATCAAAGTGGGTCCTTTCCAGCCCCGCCCTTTCGAGAGTTTGACCATAGTCAGCATCGGCCCCATACCGCACGCCTCGATCTCTCCCCGGGCGTGGGTCTCGCCGAGGGTCTGAAAATCCGCCTGTTCGAAAAGGGCGATGAGCCGCTTGTCTTTTTGCACCGCAGTTCCGTAAGGATGAAAATGCGAAAGATCGCTGGTCGCCACGACCAGGACTTCCCGGCCTTCCGTCACTTCGGCCAGGGCCTCCGCCAAAACGGTGATGTTCCGGACATTCTGCTCTCCAAAGAAAACAGGAACTATTTTCAGGCCGGGAATGACTTCCTGCAGGAATGGGAGCTGGACCTCCAGGGAATGTTCTTCCAGACGGCCTTTGAATTCGTCCTGGAGCAGCGGGTGGAACTTCCGGAGTTGGCGGACCATGTCCTGATCCACCGGTACGCGTCCCAGGGGCGTTTCGTAGAAATCCGCGTCATCCACCAGCACGCCGGGAAGAAAACACCGGTGTAAAAAGGCCACGACAATCACGGCGTCGAACTTCCTGCCCTGGACAGTCCTGTAAGCCTCCGCCGCGACCCGTCCGGAATAATCATATCCCGCGTGCGGGACAATAAGCCCGCAAACCTTGGCGTCCGTCTGGGAACGGCCTTGAGCGAGCAGTTGACGCACCTGTCCTTTGAGGGACTCCCGAGCCTCGGGATAGAATTGACCGCTCACCGCCGCCGCACGAACTCTTTCCTGAGGTTTCATGGCGAAACTCCCTGAAATTGAAAAAGCCGGCAAGTACCAGAAAACAGACTATTGAGGGCCCTGATTGACGATTTCGAGGAAAACTTTCACGACCTGGGGATCAAAATGGGTCCCGGACTCTTCGCGGATAATCTTGAGCGCGTCTTCCTTGGAAAGAGGCTGGCGGTACGGCCGTGTCGATGTCAGCGCATCGTAAACATCCACGACGGTAAGGATGCGCGCGCTCAAAGAAATTTGTTCCCCCTTGATGCCGTCCGGATAGCCGGAGCCGTCATACCATTCCTGATGATGCCGGACGATCTCACGCAGGTCTTTGAACGACCGCAGCTGCGCGATGATCTTTTCGCCCTTTTCGGAATGGGTCTCCATGATCTTCCGTTCTTCCGGAGTCAGCTTCCCCGGTTTCAAAAGAATGCTGTCCCCGATCGCGATCTTCCCGATGTCGTGCAGGTAGGCCGCGTCCCGCAGGGTCTGGACCGCCTTGGCTCCCAGATTCATTTCTTCGGCGATCCTCACGACAAGTCCCGTCACGCGCTCCAAATGCCCGCTCGTGTAGACGTCCTTCTCTTCCACCGCGATCGCCAGGGCGGCGATCGTTTCCATATAACTCTGTTCGGCGTCTGCCGTAAGCCGGGTGTTCTCCGCCGCGACCGCGATCTGGCCCGCCACATTCTCCAGCAGCATCACATCGTCCTGAACGAACGGCTGGTCGTCTTTTTTATTCAGGACCAATGCGCATCCTTTGCTGTGGTTCTGGTAACGGAGCGGCACGCAGACAAGGGACCGGTAGGTCAGATCGGAGGTGTCCTGCGCGATGTCCGAGCGGTTTTCGATGCGGTTGATGAGAAGCGAATTTTTTTCGCGGCTCATCCAGTGGAGCGCCGACGATTCCTGCGCCGCGAGGGACAACAGCTTTTCCCGCTCTTTCCCGTAGGCGACCGCCTGGAGAAAGTGTTTCCCGTCGCCCGTCTCATTCAGCAAGAGCAAGGCCCCGCTTTCGGCCGCCATGGCTTTCACCATGCTCTCAAGGATCAGCACCAGAAAACCTTCCGTTTTTTCTTCCGCCGTGATCACGGTGCCGATCTTTTTCATTAGGTCCTGAATGACCGTCCTGGACTGCTCCAACTGGGTGACCTCGCTCTCCAGGCTCTTGTTCACTTCATTAAAGACTTTGACCAGGTTCCGGATCTCCTCGGACTGGTCCTTCACGTCGATGCCTCCGGCGATGGCTTTGCCGCTCAAAAGGCTTTGGGCATTTTGGGCCATCTTCGAGATCCCGGTGCCGATCTGGCGGATGATCCAATATCCCAAAAGCGCGGAGCAGAGAGCAAGGCCCACGAGGAGTTGGAGCTCCGTGCTGAACCCTTGCGAATTGGTGGAGGTCACCTGGAAAAAAACTATGTAGACTATGATCAGGATGGGAACGAGGGCCATGAGAAAAAAAGCCGTCCCCATTTTCCGGTTCACGCTGCTGCTGTCCACGGACTGCAACTTAAAAGTCTTCCGATCTTCCGTTTTTTTCTCACTCATGGCTTTGATTTTACTCCAAAGTCAATCTCACTTCATTAAGTTTTGAGTATTAGAACGGCCCTAAAAATAATCAAACCGCTGTGGGTCTGGAGTTTCGCGCGGCGGCAGATTATAATAAAACTCCTTTTCCGCGAAGACAATCTGGAAAAAAGGTTAAACCCTGGAGGTTCCATGGCTTCACCGAAAAAACCGGGCTCCCCGGAACAATATTTCATCGGGAAGGCTTTAGACCTCGGCTCCCTGGTCCGTTATCAGGAAAACGCCGTCGTCAGCAAGCAGGTCCTGAACAAAAAAGCGGGAACCCTCACTTTATTCGCCTTCGACGCGGGGGAAAGCCTCAGCGAACACACCGCCCCCTACGATGCCTCACTCTTTATTTTGGATGGTCTCGCGGAGGTTCTCATCGACGGGAAACCCCACGTTCTTAAAAAAGGCTCCATGGTCATCCTGCCCGCCAACATCCCGCACGCCGTGAACGCCAGAAAGCGGTTCAAGATGCTTCTCATCATGATCCGGTCCTGACCTGCGAAGGAACGTTCCCATGATCACGCATTTTTTTAAATTTGAGGAACGGAAGACAACGCTCGGCACCGAGCTCATCGCCGGCGCCACCACCTTCCTGGCCATGGCCTACATTATTTTCGTCAATCCCAGCATCCTGGCGGCCGCCGGTATGGATAAAACCGCACTGATCACGGTCACGTGTCTCGTGACCGCGCTGGCCACCTTCCTGACGGGCATCTTCGCGAACGCCCCGATCGCCATGGCGCCCGGCATGGGGCTCAACGCTTTCTTCGCTTATTCGTTGGTCCTCACAGAAAAAATAAGCTGGGAGACCGCGCTGGGGATCGTTTTCCTCTCCGGCCTGTTCTTTTTTCTGTTAACTTTGTCCGGGTTCCGCAAAAAGATCGTGGACGTGATCCCCCGGACGCTGATCTCCGCAACCGCCGCCGGCATCGGCCTTTTCATTACCTTCATCGGGCTGGTCAATCTCGGCGTCATCCAGAAAAATGACGCCACGCTTCTCTCTGCCGCCCCGATCACCCCGACCGTGCTCATCGGGCTCGCGGGCTTCCTGGTCATGGCCGTCCTTGAAATGAAGCGCGTCAAGGGCTCCATGATCCTCGGCATCCTCACCGCGACCCTCCTCGCGCTTCTCGCCGGAAAGATCCCCTGGCCGGGATCTTTTTTCTCCTTTGACATCCGGTTGTCCCCCATTGCCTTCCGTCTGGATATCCTCGGCGCGCTCAAATGGAGCTTCGCGGGAGCCATCTTCACCCTGATGTTCATGGACCTTTTTGACAGCGTCGGCTCTCTGGTCGCCTGCTGCCACCAGGCAAAACTGACGGACGAGAACGGGAACATCCGCGGCCTGAACCGGCTGCTTTCTTTGGACGCACTCGCCAGCATGCTCGGCGCGGTCTTCGGGACTTCGACGACCACGACCTACATCGAATCCACGACCGGGATCGAGCAGGGCGGACGGACCGGCCTGACCTCGGTCACCACCGCGGCCCTGTTCCTACTGGGGCTTTGCTTCACGCCGGTCATCGCCATCGTGCCGGTCTATGCCACGGCACCGGCTCTGATCCTGGTGGGATTTTTTATGATGCGGGAAATAAGGAACATCGATTTTTCGGATATGGAGGAAGGGTTCCCCGCCTTCGTCATCATCGTCATGATCGCGCTCAGCTACAGTATCGCCACCGGACTGGCGTTCGGATTCCTGAGCTTCGTGATCTTCAAGATCATGCGGCTGAAGTTCCGCGAGATCAAACCCGTCATGTGGGCGATCGCGGCCCTGTCCCTGTTTCACTTCATCCTCTGAAAAGAAAAAGGGACAAGCCGTTCAAAACTCGGGCTTGTCCCTTCCGGGGATAGAACGTCCCTTTTTTCTGCGACGTCCCTACTTTTTTTCGGTTTCGACGTCTTTTTTATCCTGGAGTGCTTCCTTCTTAGCCTTGTGCAGTTCTTTTTTGTCCTGCCGCAATTCCTTCTTCGCGCCGTGCAGTTCTTTTTTGTCCTGCTGCATCTGTTTGACATTTTCCTGATGGAGCGCCTTGAGCTTCGCGCGGAGTTCCTTGGCCTTCGCGGTGTCCCCTGCCACTTTCGCTTCTTTGAGCTGGGCCCGCAGCTCTTTTTCCTCCGACTTGGCCTCCTGAGTGTCCTTCTTCGTTTCTTCCTTCTGCTCCTTGATCTTCGTCTTATCGGACGCGACCTCTTCCTTGAGGCTCGTCGTTGTTGTCGTTGTCGTTACCGTAGTCCCGCTTTCTTCGGCATAAACTTTTGCCGTTCCGGATAACGTCACACAAAAAGCAACCGCTATCATCAACCAAAACATCTTCTTCATTTTCATTCTCCTTCTTCTTGGATTTGGAAAGATCGAGTCCCGGACAACGGCTCATTTTATACTAAAAAAAATTCCGGGGCAAGTGCCCCCGAACACCCTGTGATTCCTAAAACTGGACCTTCACGTCCGCGGTCTCCTCCTTGGGAATTTCCAGCAGGGAACGGCGCGTGTAACCGAGCCCGTTGGCCAGAAAAACGTCGGGGAGCTGCTGGATGCGGATGTTGTAAATGTTAACGCTTTCGTTGAAGAATTCACGGCGGTCCGCGTTGAGATAGAGTTCCGCGCTGACGGGATTGATAAGGATCTTCCCCGTCGCGTCTTCCAGGGAGAACCAGTCCGGCGTCGAGAATTCCTTCAGCGTCACCCAACTCCCGCTTTTCCCGGAGCTACGGTACTCTTCGATCTTGTAGTGGTAAAAAACGCTGTCCTCTTTGGAAAAGGGCGTTTGGGCCGTTCCGTGGAACGGCCGTGCGATGCCTTTCACCTCCACAAGTCCCATGGCGGCAGCGCGAATCGTGGAGGTCGGGATATTTTCGATCAATTTTTTCTTGGTACGGAGACTGAATCCGCGGAAAAATCCGACGATGCCGAACACGACCCCCAGACAGAGATAACAGAATACTTTTGCTTCCGAATCATCCGAAGAACTCATTGCCGGTTCTTTTCTCCCGGGTCTCCAGGACCCCGCTCACCATCCGCGTCATCGAAGAAGCCGGACCTCCGCTTCGCGCCATATTTTACCATCCCCGGCGATTGAAATTAAGGCATAATAGACAAGAAAGAAAAGAGGCTCGGAACTGATGATGACGGCAAAGTATTGGCAGCCCATAAAAGACGGACGGGTCCAGTGCGATATTTGTCCGCGCCATTGCAAGCTAGCCGCCGGGCAGCGGGGTTTTTGCTTTGTGCGGGCCTGCCGGGACGGCCAGATCGCGCTCACGACTTACGGCCGTTCCAGCGGTTTCTGCGTGGACCCGATCGAGAAAAAACCCCTTTTTCATTTCCTGCCCGGCACCCCGGTCCTTTCGTTCGGGACCGCAGGCTGCAACCTCGGTTGCGTCTTCTGCCAGAACGCGGACATCAGCCACTCCCGCGAAATGGACACGCTCGCCGACACGGCGTCCCCGGAACTTATCGCGAAAGCGGCGCAAACGCTCAACTGCCGCAGCGTTGCGTTCACCTACAACGAGCCGCACATCTTCCATGAATACGCGGTGGACACGGCGGAGGAATGCCGCAAACGCGGGATCAAGACCGTCGCCGTAACGGCCGGCTACGTGTGTCCCGAGCCCCGCAGGGAATTTTACGCGTCGATGGATGCCGCGAACGTGGACCTGAAAGGCTTCAACGAACAGTTCTACCAAAAATACACGGGCAGTCAGCTTGCCCCGGTGCTCGAAACGCTTCTCTACCTCAAAAAAGAAACGCCCGTCTGGTTCGAGATCACGACGCTTCTCATCCCCGGTCTGAACGATTCCGAAACGGAACTGCAGGCCATGACGCAGTGGCTTGTCGAAAACCTCGGGCCGGACGTTCCGCTTCATTTCACGGCGTTCCACCCGGCCTACAAGCTTGCCGGCCCGCCGCCGACGCCCGTCTCAACGCTCCTCATGGCCCGCGGCATCGCGCTCGCGAACGGGATCCGTTATTGCTACACGGGGAACATCCCCTACCCCGAAGGCGAAACGACCCTCTGCCACTCCTGCGGGGAAAAACTGATCGGCCGTGACGGTTATGAGATCGCGGATTGGAATCTCCGGGAGAACGGACTGTGTCAGTTTTGCGGAACGGCCTGTCCCGGCGTTTTCGAGCCAAAACCCGGAGCCTGGGGGTCCCAACGGCTTCCGGTCAGGCTGGGAGATTTCGCTTAGATCATGCGGCTTTTAATAGTTGATCGCTGTAAGAATCCGCCAGCAGGTCCTTTTTCCTGATCCCGAGAAGCCGCCGGTAGGCTTCACACTGCCTTCTGAGTTTTGCCTCGCCGCGCGCTCCCCGGGGGCCAAAAACCTCGATCTCCACAAAGCGTCCGAGCCGCTTGACGCGATCGATGTGGAACTTGGTGTTCTTGATAAAAAAGATCTCGCGCTGTTTATCCACGACGGTCAGGACCCCGAGCGTGGAGGCAAGGACTTCTTTCACGGCCGCCCTGTTCCTGCATGCCGCCAGGATGGAATCGCACTTTTTGGAATTTTTTTGGTCCGCGCGCTGGTAGTAGATCAGGGCGTTCTCGATACGGCCTTCCCGGAGTTTCAGACGGCCGAAAGGAATGCGGAAATAGGTATCGATCTGACGGTCGAGGCCTTTAAAAACCGCGCCCTGCGAAATCAGGATTCTGCGGACGCCGGCCGGATCGTGGCACCGCGCCTTGACCTCAAGGCTGAGCGAGCCCACGATTTCCTTCGGGCGGTGTGAGGGGGAGCGTGAACGTGAACGTCGAACCTTTTCCCCTCTGGCTATCGACCCAGACCACCCCGCCGTGCGCTTCGACCAAACGCTTCACGATGGCCAATCCGAGACCGGTGCTGGTTTCCCCGCCCGTGGGACGCACCGACGTCTTGCTGAAAAAAGCGAAGAGTTGCGGCAGCTCGGCCGCGGGAATTCCCTGCCCCTGGTCCGCAACCGAGATCGCGACGGCCGCTTCGAGGCAAACGGCCTTCAGGATGATCTGCGTGTGCGGATTCGAGAATTTAAGGGCGTTCGTGATGAGATTATTGATCACCTGCTCGATACGTTCCGGATCGATCCACAGCACCGGCAGCTCGGGGGGCATTTCCAGAACAAGCTCCGTCGCTTTCGCCTGGGCCAGAAGGCTGTTCGTCTTGTGGATCTCCTGAAGAAAGACACCCAGGTCCACTTTTTTTAACCGGAGATCCAGCCGGCCGGACTCGATCGTGCTGACATCCAGGAGATCATTGATCAACACGAGCATTTTCGAACAGTGCCGGACGATCGCCTGCAGCGGCTCTTTTTGGGCCGGAGAAGTTTCCCCCAGCACGCCCTCCTCCAAAAGTTCCGCGTAACCTCTAATCACCGTGATCGGACTCCGGAGATCATGCGCCGCGATCCCCAGGAACTTGTTCTTCTGGTCGTTCAATTCCACCAGCTGCTCGTAAAGCCGTCCCTTCTCCGCGGTCAGGGCGAGCTGTCCGGCGATCTCCTGAAAAAGCCTGACGTGGACATCCCGGTAAGTGTTGGGCTTCAGGCTCGAAAAAAAGATGAACCCGATCGGCTTCCCCAAAGCGACCAGCGGGCAGGTCAGGCTCGAACGCATGCCTTCCGCCACGATCCTTTGGGTGGAATCCGAGGAGGGATGGTCTTTGAGATAAGCGACCAGATCATTCAGGACCCGGGGCCGCCCGGTGCGGAGGATGTGTTCAAGGCTGCTGCCTTCCATGGAAGCCGCGTAACCTTTCACGATCTTCATCTCGCGGGCTTCGGAACGGGACCAGCGGGCGCGCAACCGGCGGCCGCCATTTTCAAGGAGGGAAAAACCGATGCGGTCATAGGGAAGCGCCTGTTTTAAAGCGCCGTAGGCATAATCCATAACCTCATCCAGCACAAGACCGGCGTTGATCCTCTCGGTAATGTGAAGGAGTACTTCCAACTCTTCTTCGCGCGTCAGCACTTTAAAATTCTTCCGCCGATCCTGGTTTTTTCGATCCGTGCCTGCTTCACTTAAAAAGGCATCTTCAGTTTATTCTTGAGGGCCGACGCGGCTCCCTTGACCTCGCCCGTCACCGCGCCCGCGGTTTCTTTTAAAGCCCCTTCCGCCTGACCCGCGATCTGTCCGGAAACGTTTCCGGAGGCAGAGGTCACCTTTTCCATGCCCATCGCGAACGATTGCCCGGCCATGTCCGTCGCGGAACCGAGGATTCCGGAGACGCTGCTCTCCAATCCGCCCAGATTGAAACCGCTGAGCATCGCGAGCGGTGTCTTCATCATGACCTTCCAGACGATCAGCTCCACCAGTTTATTGGGATCGGTGATATTGGTGTATTTTTCGTCCAGCCCGACGTTGAAATCTTTGGTGACGGGACTGCCGCCCGAATAATCCACATAGGACGCCGTCCCGACCCGGAGTCGGAAATTATCGATCTGGATCGCGGGCGCTTTCCCCGCTTTCGCAGGTGCCGGCTTTTTTCCCGGCTGGGAAGGTTTCTGCGCCTGGAGCGCCTTCAGGGAATCCAGGTTCAACTGGCGTTTTTCATTCTTAACGACCGAGAACTGCTTCAGATCGAATTCCAGATCCGTCAGGTGGATCTTTCCTTTCAAAATACTCTGAAGGTCATAGGCCACGAAGATCCGGGGGATCTCGACAAAAGTCGTGCTGTGGAAGCCCGCGGGATTCCTGAGCACAAGATCTTCGATGTCAAAATAAGGCTGCGTCAGGCCCAGGTCGAGCTTTTTAATAGTCAACGGCATGCCGGTCACGGCCCGGACACCGTTCTCCACGGCCGCCTTAACGACGGTGTTACGGGCGAGCACCAAAATCGCCAACGTGATAAATACAACGAGAAAAAGATCCGCTATTTTTTTCATAACCGCCTCCTGTCAGACTTTATGTTCCGATGTTCCGGCAGCCTCTTGAACCGGCCGCCGGCCGCTCTTCGTCATTAATTTACCACTTAATGTTTTTGAGGTATAGACGTTTTGGCCATGCTCTTGAAAATGGCTTCCTCGACCGCGACCTCTTTGCGCGCCCGGATACGGCTTAAATGCTGGTCAATGCGTTCCGGCGCGATCCCGAATTGCTCCAGGACCACGCGGTTGAGCTCGTGGCTGGCCTCCCACTCTTCCATCACCACAATGTCCGCGCCCAGCTCGTAAAGCTGCGGCATCTGGGTCTCATAGCGCGTACGGACCGCCAGGATCACTTCGGGATTCAGGTCCTGCACCATGCGGATGATCTGCGTCATGCCCAGCACGTCGGGAAAACTCACGATCACCGCTTTCGCGCGGCGGATCCCCGCGCGTTTCATGACCTCCCGGTTCACGGCGTCCCCGTAGATCGCCTTCATATGAAGCTTCTTCGCGTCACGGACCTTCGAGGGATTCATCTCGAGGATCACGAACGGGATCTTCTCCCCCAAAAAAGCATTCGCAAGATCACGTCCCGTCGGCCCGAACCCGCAGAGGATCACATGACCGGTCAGGGAAGACAACGTCCGGTCCTCTTTGGCCCAGCTCTGCGGCGGAACCCCGAAGATCACGAACCGCCCAAGAACCCGTAGGACCACGGGAATGGCCGCGAAGAGCAGCGGCGTCATCAGCATGGTCAGGAACGCCGTGGAAAGCAGGACCTGATAAAGGACGCTGCTGATATGCCCGGACCCGCGCGCCATTTCGATCAAAACGAACGAGAACTCCCCAATCTGCGAAAGGATGATCCCGGTGATCACCGCCACGCGCGGCGGAAAGCCGAAGGCCATGATCAGGAACGTCATGATGACGAAGTTGATGAAGAGGACCAGGCTCACCACGGACAGGACCAGCACGATGTGCTGGAAGAAAAATCCCGCGTCGAACAAAAGGCCGATCGAGACGAAAAAAATACTCACGAAAAGGTGACGGAACGGAATGATGTCGCCGATCAGCTGGTGGGAAAAATTCGTGTTGGCGAACATGAACCCCGCGAGCAGCGCGCCGATCGCCGCCGAAAGGCCCAGGGCCCCGCTCACCCAGGCCATCCCGAGGCACACGACGACCGAAAAAAGGAACAGGATCTCCCGGTTCCGGATGACCGCCACGCGGTGCAGTAACCCCGGAAGAAGAAAACGCGAGAAAACGAACGCCCCGGCCAGAAGCATGACCGTTTTTAAAAAAGCGATGACCAGCGAGAACCCCACGGTCCCCCCGGACTGGCCGAAAGCGGACAGGAAGATCATGAGCGGGACCACGGCAAGGTCCTGAAAAATAAGGATGGAGATCGCGATCCGGCCGTGCGGCGTATCGATCTCGCCGCGATCCAGCAGGTATTTGAGCACGATCGCCGTCGAGCTCAGCGCGATCACCGCGCCGAGGAAGAAACCCTCGTAGAACGTCCAGTGTTTCCACCAGGCGAACGCCAGCGACAGGACGATGGAAATAAAGATCTGAAGCGTTCCGCCCACGATCGCGAGGTTTTGCATCCCGCGCAGGCGGTCCACCGAAAACTCCAGGCCTATCGTGAGCATCAACAACACGACCCCGATCTCGGCAAGCATGCGGACGTGCTCATCGCTCGAAAGGAGCCCGATGCCGTGCGGCCCGATGATCACGCCCGTGAGTAAAAAACCCAGGATGGCAGGAAGCTTGAACTTCTCAAAAAGAATGGCAACAGCTGTCGCCGTCACAAGCACGATCAGAAGTTCGGTGAAAAATAAAGGGTTCGCCATTACTTTCCTTGAAACAACTCCGCTACCGTTAAATAGAAAATGCGTCCGTCGGAAATCGAGGACGAGAACAGTATACAAAACTTCAGGTGAAAGAATCCAGAATTAACAAGCGCCAACCTTCAATACAGGACCGATGCCAGGAGCCGCGCGTTGAGTGAGGCTGTCGGGTTGTCGAAGAATACAAATCCAACGGCTGTGATTTGATTGCGTTTCAGTTTTTGAATTGATTGGCGTTACTTACCACCTAGTCAATGTAGTTTTATAGGAATCATCCTGATGTTTTCATGGAATTTAAAATTGAGTATTATAAATTAAAAATTTGATAGTAATTGCTATAAATACACTTTATAAAATATATGAAAGACTTTTTTTGCTATAAAAATCACCTTGTATGTGGAGCTAAACTTGACTAGACTTGGGTTAGGAACAGAAGATGATGATACAGGATTCAGCGTGCGAACGCCGAGATTTCCGAAGGAGGAACCGTGAAGAATGATGGACTCTCGCTCAAATCTGAAAAGAAAGGGCCTCTCCCAGCTCCTCCAAACCAGGAGGGTTTTTCCCTAACCGAAGTCGTTTTCAGTCTCGTCATATTTTTAATGATCTGGTTGCCGACGGTTTCCGGCATCGTTGCCAGTGTTTATCTTAGCTCCTACATGAAACATAAAGTTCAAGCCATGTACTGGGCCCAAGAAAACATGGAAGAGCAACGGCGCAGTCCAACAAAGGGCAGCCGCACTTCGACAGTCCCGCTTGATACTCAAGGGACCATTGCTGACGGAACCTTTGACGTAGGGAAAAATAAGTATTTCAAGGCTACCGGCACCATCACCATCGAGAACCTGGATGCCCATCAGCAAAGAGTGCGGGGCAAAATAGAATGGGATGAAAAAATTTTGGGGGGGAAGATTACTGTGCGGGAATACTACACGACCGATATCCTGAGAGACGAACCCGACTTCAACTAAGAAGGCGCCAAAATGATGAAAAAGGCCGGTCAGTTTAGCGATGAGAGAACGAGGAAATTCCGGGAAAAAGGGTTTACCCTTATGGAGATTGTTATAGCCGGGACCATTTCAGCTATGTTCGCGGGGGTTCTCATCGCCGCCCTTACCGCCTCCAGGCAAGTTTGTACACGTATCAGCGCGGAACAGGGACTCCAGCAGGTTGCGAACGTTATTTTGAACAAGATCGTTAAAGGCAGTTTTGAACCCGGCAACGGAACCATCCGCCTCTCTGAAGCATCCCAATGCACCATCAACAATCTAACTTCCCTTTCTTTCCAAATGAATGATTCCCCCAACCCCCAAATAAGGCGGTACTACTTGGCCAATGTGGGCAACGGAAGAACGTCTCTTTTATACAATCACCCGACAGCCGCTGGCGTTCAAGACGAGGTCATCTATACCGCTCCAGCCGGAACCAGTTTAAAGCTGCGGTTCCGGCCATCGGAGGACAATCCCCTTGACTCGACATCTGTCGGGATTGATATCGCCATCATTCAGACTATTTCCGGGCGGACTATTTCCGCTGAGGCATCGACACTGGTCAACTTGAGAAATCGGGGGAGGCTATAGCCATGACAGCTCCTCTAAAGCAAGAACGCGGTTTTGTTTTAATCCTGTCCTTGTTGTGCATTTTTCTAGTAACGGCCTTCTTGGCATCTTTTTTCGTGATCGTAAGCGGCGGTGTCAAACAGGCTACCCGGATGACGGACAACATGCGCGCTTATTATATTGCGGACGCTGGGCTCACTTATGGCTTTACACAGCTGAGAAATCAAGCCAATCCGCCGGATGAAACTCTTAATTACAACAACGATAAATATTACGTTGATGCAGACAAAAAACGCTTCGGAAGTTACGCGGTCAAGATCACGAACGATGGGGCGACTTCTTGTCGGATTTACACATTGGAATCGCGGGGCGTTTTTGGTAATGCGACAAAAACCCTGACGCTCACCGCCCATACGGGCTCCATGGCTGAATGGAGTTATCTCAGCAAGTCCGAAACGTCTCCTGCCCTGGGGAAACTGTGGTGGGTCACAGGAATGGTCACGTCGGGAAAAGTTCACACAAACGATCAGCTGAACATCTTTGGCAATCCCGATTTTGAAGGTCCGGTCAGCCAAACGAAGACTGCCATTAACTACTATCACGGAGGACCGCCCAAGGACAATCCGAACTTCGAAGAGGGAATTACGCTGGGCGCCAGCGAAATTGCTTTCCCGTCAACAACCATGCTGTCCCCTATCCAGAGCGGTGCAAGCAAGGACCCGAAATATTCCCTGAAAGGTGAGACAAGCATTGTGTTAAACGCTGACGGCACCATGACCGTGAAGAACAGCGGAAAAACAAGTACTTTGCCGATGCCCTCGAGCAAAGCCGTTTATGTCGCCGACGGTAACGTGAATGTCCAAGGACAGCTGAACGGCCAGCTTACGATCGGCACCAATTCCACAATCACGATCACTGAAGACATCACCTATAAATCCAATCCCAGGCTACCAGGATCTACAAGCACTGATACGCTGGGGCTGGTGGCAAAAGGAGATGTCATCATCTCGAAAAATGCTTCCCCGAAAAATAACGGCATTGAAATCGACGCTTACATCGTTTCCACCGACGGATCCTTTAAAGTTGAAAACTACGGAACCGGCTTCAAAGGAGATATGGTTCAGTTTGGCGGCTTGGCAAATAGCGTCTGCGGCCCAACGGGCGTCGTGGATTCTTCCGGAAATGTAAAAGCTGGTTATAACCAGCTTCAATATTACGACGAACGATTCAAAAAGACGGCACCACCCTTGTTTCCGCCCATCCGAAGCACGGATGGCAGAGCCGTATATTCTAGAGACAGTTTTAGCGAAAGTTAAAGGAGGAGTTCTTTCAAACGCCTATGACAGAATCCGCGAAAAAGGTCCTTTGGATCGCAATTGTTTTCTTGGTGCTGATAACCTTCGCCTGGCACTCCTTGTCCATGCTAGCCTCGGCTCGCGGAACGGCAACGCCTCCCGTTCCACCGGCACCCACATTCACGGAGGGCTCTTCTTCTCCTTCTTCGGATTCCGATATCGTCGAGAGAAGGATCCTCACTAATCAAGAAATAGAAACAAGGATCGAGGAAAAACAAAGACGTCTGAAAACCCTGGAAGCATTAAAAACTGAGAGACAGAAAAAGGCGGACATTGTAATCGCTAGAGTGAGGGAAGAAAACCATTCACCGGTCTCTCCCGAGCTAAAAGAACTAAAAGAAACAATACCCGCACAGTCCGACGATGCCGAAAAAGAACGGTCCGAAGAAATACTCAACGGCATTCGGGATCATCGTTACTTCGCTCACTAGCCACGGCAGAACTCTTAACAGCGTCTAGAACTTGGAAGTTAACGCTCAGGAATAAACAAAAGCTGCTTTCAGAATGGTTTTTATTCACTAATAGCCTAAGCGCTACTCGCCTTCCTTGTTTTTCGCCTTTGGAAGTGACAGGCATTGCCACGTCCGCCTTTGGCATGATGACAGCAACCGGGCCCATTTCTTGTCTTCCCAGACGCAGGCCCAAGGAAGCTGCAGGAAACCGCTTTATGTAAGAAGCTACTAAAGAATATTTTCGGCCATGCGGTTTTCAAAACGGAAGGCTCCCAAAACCGGCTTGTCGGTGTTGTGGCATCGTTCGCTTTTGGCGACCTTCTCAAAAAATGACAATCGGCAGGACCAGTATCGGCATGAAGAATATTGTTCTCAAATGATCCGTGAAAGAGGACGGACGAAAACTCGGAGACGATGTTGTCTTGGCGGAGAAAAACCATATTCTAGAGAAATCGTAAAACACCACAGTACCCGCAGGCTTGTTTTGGCGGTTTTGTAGTCTTCGTTTTTTGATAAACATATAACTTAATATGCTTTAATGCCATATTTGTATTAAATTGCTACATAATTTACTTAAAATATAATTTAAAGATCGTTTTTACTATCATATGATTCTTTACATTAATCTGAAGGTGGCTTAAGACTTACACGGTGGTACTCTACAGGAATTTTTGTTTATTAAAGGAGATTTCGCCATGAGTTGCAAAGAAGGAGCCCGGAAAGATCGGGCGGGGTTCACGCTCATAGAACTGATGGTCGCTCTTTTTGTGATCAGTCTGGTGATCGCGGGCTATGTAGGCGCTAATATCCTGGCACAACGGAACACTGAGGTCATGCATGAGCGCACCGTCGCGCTCCAGGACGCGAATCGCGTAATTGAAATGATGAGGAACGATGACGTAAACGCCACCACGTGCCTCCCCAGCAATACCGCCTGCTTATTTCCCGAAACTGTTACCAGCCGCTACCATGGGACTTTATCCGGAATCAGCGGTCTAACTTTAGCGGATGAGGCGATCGCCGTGACCTACACCGGGGCCACAACAGGCACTCATATTATTCTTAATCCTACGGTCACGGTAACATGGACCTCTTATACAGGGCAAAAAGGAACCGCCGCGACTGAAGCAGTCCAAATTTATCTTGGAGCAAGGTGACACATGATAAAAATAATGCGGCAGGGCTTTACGCTCATCGAAGTAATCATCGTCACCGCCATTTCCGTTATCGTTCTCTTCGGAGTGTTCGGCATCCTTCAGGCGAGCAACAAACAGCTTGAGATCATTCATACCAAAATGAGCCTCGAGGAAAACCTGCGTGAGGCCATGTTCAAAATGGCCCAGGAAATAAGACAGACCACCGGCAACAGGATTGAAAACATCGGAGGCGGCGGCAACAGCGGAGCTACGATCGACTTCTGGATCCCTGTGCCGGACCCGACCGCATCCGCCCTTGCGGACCAGAACTTTCAACCCGCGTTTTCAAACATAATCCGGTATCGTCGAACGCCTCCTGTCCTCGATGACTCCTGCAAAGAAGAAAATCAACTCTGCCGGGACGATCTCACCACGGGCAAACACGCTATTCTCGCTAACGACATCACAGATCTCCATTTTTCAAGACCCAACGCCGTTTCCGGGTTCGTGACGATGACGGCGTCCGCTCAGCGGAAGCTCTCCGACGGCCGGAGAGTTCCCGAAGAACCCATCCAAACAACCATGCAAGTGCAAGCAAGGAACACGGTGTCATCATGAAAAATCTAATAAAAAGAACTCAGGAAAAAGGTTTTATCCTGATCGCGGTGTATATGGCCGCGATCTTCGTCTGTATTTTTTCAGTCGTTTTTTTTGGGAGGCACCAGGCCGCCATCCAGGCTACAGAACGGTATCAGAACAGGATCCTTGCCTTTAATGCTGCAGAAGCCGCCATTGATCATGCCCTTTGGGAACTTACGACGGACAGCGCCTCACGGCGAACCAGTACGGCAACGGCAGCCTATACCCCCCAGACGGCCACCTCCCTGGGACAGTGATGGGCGACAATTAGAATTCCCGACTGACGACAATTAGAATTCCCGGTCTGGCGTAACGCAATAGACTGCTCGAGCTTACTCAAAGGAGGCTCGAATGGTCACAGACCAACAGGTCAGGAGGTTACACATGCTCATCA
>CAIJDY010000103.1 GCA_903819565.1 Candidatus Omnitrophota bacterium
CCTCGCTCTGGTCCCGGGAATCTCTCCCCGAAACTGAGGTCAGCTACCCGGCTTCTTGGCTTTTACCGGAGCAGGACTTTCACCCGCAAGTTCAACATAGCTTATCTGGACGCGACATGAAGGAGGTTATAGCAGAATGAAGACATCCGCAGTCCCAATACCTATCAATTTCAGAAGATCTGAAATCTGGGCCATGCAGATGTCATCCTGGAAGGAATAGAAATCTGCGCGGTAGAGGACTCGAACCTCTGACCTCTTCCATGTCAAGGAAGCGTTCTAACCAACTGAACTAACCGCGCATTGACCATTTCAGCCAACGGGCCGCCCTCGCCTTGGCAAGGCGGAACCTGACTGCGGATTGATTTTCAACACCGAAGGACGCACATCATAGACCGCTCCCCGTACCGTGTCAATTTTGAAATAAAGGCGGGTTCACATGACTGGAGGGATTTCAACAAAAAATCGCCCGCACCTCAAAGCTGCAGCGTTCGCCCCGTGTTGTCCTTGGTATTCTTGAGTGAAACAGAATTCGGCGTGATCGCAGTCACCACAAAATCGTCGATCTGTCCATTTTTTTCGATCATTTGTCCGTTAATGATCGCGAACGGATGATCGGGATTGTAGATAATCCCTTCGAGCAGATACCCCGCACCGGGAACCGCAACCCTGCCGGCGGACCTGTCTTTGGGTTTATAAACACTGATGACGGCCGGCGCTGTGGCACGCGGGATCATCAGGTAAACGGCCCCAAGGGCCACAAGCCCGATCAGTACCCAAACTCCCACGGCCACGAACGGCATGAGCTTTTCATTTTTCTCCCGCGAACCGGCTCTGTCCGGGGTCGCGATCAAAGGACCCTTTTGCTGCTGGATCTGCTTCAGGTAATCGTAGACAATGCTCATCGGATCTCTTCCATCGAAGCAATAAAAATATCCTGCCCGAGGACCTTCTGCTGCCGAACGAATCCCAAAAGCAGGGCGCGATCGCAAAGAAGGTTGATGAGGCGCGGGATCCCTTTCGAGAACTCCTGGATGACCTGATAGCACTCGGGAAGAAGCACGATGCTGCTTGTTCCGGCGCGCAAAAGACGGAAATCAACGTAAGCCTTGGTCTCCTCAAAACCCAGCGGCTGAAGTTCGTATTTGACGACGATCCGCTGGTAGATCTGGCGGAGATCGAACTGCCGCAGTTTCACCTTCAGTTCGGGTTGCCCGACCAGCACGATCTGGAGAAGCTTGCCATGCTTCGTCTCGAGGTTGGACAATAGACGGATCTGCTCAAGCTGTCGCGACTTCAGGTTCTGGGCCTCGTCGATCACAAGCACCGCATTCCCCTGATTAAGGCTCAGCTCGATCAAGAAAGAATCAAGCTTTTTCACGATGTCAAGCCGGGTCTTCTTCTCCGGAACAAGCCCGAAATCCTCCACGATCGCCTGCAGCAACTGAACTTCGCTGAAATAAGGGTTCAGGATGAGCGAAGTCCGTACGGTTTTCGGAAGACGGTCGAGCAACGCCTTGCAAAGCGTGGTCTTGCCCGTCCCGACCTCCCCCGTGATGAGGATCATGCCCTTGCGTTCCTCGATCCCATAGACGAGAGAGGCCAAGGCTTCCTGGTGGGAATGACTTTCGAAGAAAAGCTCAGTGTCAGTGGTGATATTGAAAGGCTGGGTCCTGAATCCGTAGAATTGCTCGAGCGCCGTCATAGGCCCTTCGCGGCCTGGTCGATCTTCTTGCGGTCCAGGACGTCCGCAGGAAGTACGGTCGAGGGTCGCACAATCTTGACCGTCAGAAAGATCAGAAGATCCGTTTTATCGCCGTTTTTCGTAAGCCGGTCGAACAGTTTTCCAAAAAGCGGAAGATCACTCAAGAAAGGAACCCCGCCGACTTCTTTCGTCTTCGCGTCACTCAGCAACCCGCCCAGGACCACGGTGTCCCCGTCATCGATCACCATCTGCGTCTCGGCTTCGCGGGTATCGATGATCGGGTACTTGGCGATAATGGCGGCCCCCGTGGTGCCCCCTTTGACATCAACGGTTCCGTTTTGGTTGGAGACTGTCGGGTGGACGATCAGGTTCACCATATTTTCGTCATCCCCCACGATCTGCGGCACCACGCGCAACTGGATCCCGATGTTCTGGTAGTACGAGAGAGAACCTCCGACCGTATTGTTGACGTTGGTGCTCGACGTGGTTTCAAGGATCGGGTATTGCTGCCCGACGAGAATGGTCGCCTCGCGACCGTCCATGGTAAGGATCGTGGGCGTGGACAACGTGTTGGTATTGGCATCCTCCTGGAGCGCATGCAAGACGACTTCAAATTGCGTCCCGTTCACTTTGGAAAAACCGAACTTGAGCCCCGAGTCCGTGGGATTCATCAACCCGTCAGTCCCCTCCGAGGGGACGAATGCACTCGGAAGGTAAGGAAAGCGACTGGCCGTTCCCAAATTAAAATCCTTGTTAAAAATCGGTCCTGCAGTTCCCTTGGTATCGGTGGTTCCAAAATCAAGCCCGAGATCGAAAACTTTTTTATCAGCGACTTCCAGAAGAATGGCGCGGATCAAAACCTGCTTGGGAGCTACATCGATTTCTCTGATAAGCTTTGCGATCTGCCGCACCACTGCCGGCGTGTCGGAAACAGCCAAGATCTTGGTCCGTGTCATCTTCGTCGTGTTCTGCGTCACCGTCGGTTGAGTCGTATAACCGCCCCCTCCCGAGTTTGCGTCCGGCGTATTCATCATGCCGCTCGTAGAAGCGGAAAAACCCCAGCCCTGCTTATTTACAACGTCCAGGACGGAACTTTTGCCTTCCTTGGAAAGGAACGGCTGGATCATTTTCGCGACGTCCGATGCCTCGACATGCTTCAGTTTGAACGCTTCAATCTTCATTCCACCGGCAGAGAATAACGAATCGTCTTCCTTTTTCTGGTCCGCCTGGATCTTCTCTAGCGACGAAACCGTCAGGACGCTGCCATCCTGAGTGTAACCAAGGTCGTACATCTTCAGGATGATCTTCAAAGCCGTTTTCCAATCCACATCTTCAAGGTCGACGGTGACAAGCCCGAAAACCTCGGAAGTTGTCACAATGTTGATCTTCGCCCCCTCCTGAGCCGCTTTCTTTTCGATGGCCTTGAGCACCGTCGAGACTTCGGTGTCCTTGAACTTGAGACTGCTCAGAGACGTTTCCGCGGCAAAAACAGCCGGGACCGTCACCAGCGCGACAAGCAACATCGCTATGAAACCCACTTTAGCCTGCATGGCTCCCCCATTCCTGCCTAATTGGTATTTTGATTTAGACGTAGTTCGAACTCCGAACCTCCATCTTGTAAAACGACCTTTGTCGGGTGAATCTTAACGACTTTAAACCGGTCTATCGTGTCCCCTTCCTTGTAGAAACCCGAACCAATGATCGCCGTGGGCTTCTCCGCGCTCCACATGATGCCGTCCAGGACCAGAACCGCCTTGGCATCCTGCGGTCCCTCTTGCCCGACCCCAAAGGGATTTCGCTCAAGCGGCAGCACCGCCGTCACTAAATTGAACCGGTTCATGAATTTGTCTCCCTCCACTTTCCTCGGGTGAAGTTTATGTCCTTGCACCTGTCCCTGAACCCGCGCGACGCTCGTGGCGGGGCTTAGGGGACCCGGGGACCCAGGCTCCTGCCGCACTTTCGGCCTCCGGGCCAAGGAAAGGCTCACGACTAACAGGATAATACCTAGCGCCACCGTGACCCCTAGCTCAATCGCGTCTTTTCTTCGCATCGTCACTCCAGCAAGTACAGCGCTAGTTCCGCATTCACTTCAAGCCGGGGCGCCGCCGGAGAGGGGTCTTCGATCTCAAGCCTCTCCACGGTCATGTACGCCGGCAACACTCTGTTCAAAACGTCCAGGTATT
Source organism: Candidatus Omnitrophota bacterium (assembly GCA_903819565.1). GTDB lineage: Bacteria > Omnitrophota > Omnitrophia > Omnitrophales > Aquincolibacteriaceae > Pegaeibacterium. Next base: position 3,886 of record CAIJDY010000103.1, read on the forward strand.
TGACCAGATTCACGTAATCCGCTTTCATCTTCAGTGCGGTGTACACATAAAAACAGGTCTTTTGATCGACGACGACAGCTTCGCCGCGGCTGTCATTAAAGATCGCCGGAGGATCGGGGCTGATCTGCGTCATCTGCACGCGGAACTTATTGGCATAGTCCGAAAGAAGGACCAGAGACCGCTGCTCCGCCTCCGGGAATTTCCGGCCGAGTTCCTGCTTCGTTTTCATCAGCCGGTTCATCACCTGGTCAGGGTCCTTGGCCGTCGCGATAATCTCATCAAGCCAGCCCAACTGCCTTTCCACGAGGAATACCTTATTCTCCATCGTGACAAGGTCCCGGCGCCATGGCCTATAAACAAACTGCACCAGCAGCAGTGTGCTCAGAAGAAGCCCGACCGCCCATAAAAGGATCATCGCCTGTGCGACCGTAACTTTACGCTTCTGGGCCCTAATCATGGCGGAACTCCCCTTCGATCCTGTAGAGCTCGCCTTGTGGACGCACGTCGACCTTGGAAAAGAAAGCGGTCTCTTTGAGACGCTGCACGAAGCTTTGGAACACAGTCTCCTTCTCGGCTTGGGGCAGCATCACGGCCACCTCCAGCTCCAGCCGCCTCCGCGCGGAATCCAGCACAAAGTGTTTGAGGACCACTTCCCTCGGAAGCAAATACCCCAGCAACCGCAGGACCTTGTCCGCCGGCACCACCGCACGATCGAGCTCGCTGGCCAAATAATACCGTGGGAATACTGTCGACGAAAAATCAGCGGCTTTGCCGAGAACCTGGAGCTGCCGGTTCCCGAGTTTTAGCCGGTCGTCCAGAACAGACTTCCGCAGGTTCATGAAAAAAAGAGACGTTGTCAAAAAACCCGCCAAGATCAGGGTCGAGAAGAAGAGGAATTTTCGCTGCAGCGATTCCCACTTCAGATTTTTAAAATCAAGCGGCGTGAAATCCACGACCTCATTTCCCGCAAAAACGCCTGCGACGGCGCCGATGAATTGGCTAAGAAGGATCGGATCCTCCACGGCGCCTTCCGCTTTGTTCCGGATCTTCGGAGGCAACAGAAGATTGAACGTGCTCATCCCCAGTTCCTTGGCAAAAAAAGTTTCCAACCCCTTGAACTCGGCGGCGTGGCCGGTCAAAAAAAACGTCGGGGGCTTGTCTTCCTTGAGATTCGTCATGAAATACGTCAGGGAGTAACGGATCTCTCGGACAAGACCTTCGATAAGCGGCCGCATGAGCGCAAAATACTGCGAACTCCGGGCATTCCCCTCTCCCGCCGGGGCGCTCTCGGTGGGGATCCCGAACAAACGGATCGCTTTTTCGATCTCTCCGTCCGCGTCCGGACCGCGGTGCATCGCACCGAGAAGCAGAGGGTCGTTGAGGACCGCCTTCACCTTGGAAAACGAAAAGCCCAAGGTTCGGACAAAAATCATTTTTCCCTGACGGTAAATGGCCAACGTCGAATGCTCGTACCCGACATCCAAAATGGCCTGGGAAACGGCTCCGTCCCCGTAGCACGAAAGAACCTTGTTGTAATCAAAAGGTTCCGCGCTGACCTGCTTCACTTCAAACCCCGCATGCGCCAGATGCGTCAAATACCGGTCCAGTTCTTTACGATTCACGATCGAATAGACCACGGCTAGCTTTCGGGCCGTGTCCTCACCCGCGTACTCTTTGACCACGTCGTAGTTGAAAAGCTGGCAATCGTCACTCACGGAACCTTCTTCACGGGCGATCCAGGTAAGCGCGGGGACGATCTCTTTGGAGGGCATGGCAGGCAAAAGGGTATTCTTGATCATGATGATGTCAGGGTTCGATATCGTGAGGTGGACCTTCCGGGTCGCGATCCTGTACCGCTTGACGAATTCCCGCAGGAATTTCACACACGCGCCCTTGGGGTCTTCC
>CAIJDY010000104.1 GCA_903819565.1 Candidatus Omnitrophota bacterium
GCTGATCGATAAATTGATTGAGATCATCAAGAAACTTCACGTCGAAACTGAGAGCGAGGCATGGGCTGCGATCCTTACCCTCCGCGCGCTGCTGGGAGGCGCGGGATTTAACCGGATCACGGACCCCGGAGAGCGCATCGCGCTGCTGGAGGAGTATGCGGAGTTTGCCCGAATTACCTGGCAAAATTATTTAAAATTGCTCAAGCAGGAGCTCTTTGAGGCGCAGAAGTCTTTCTTCGAGAGCCCGGGATTTAACCAGATCACGGATCCCGCCGAGCGGACGCGGGTCATGAAAATAGGGAACGAGATCGCAGAGCGCGCGAAGATCGATGACGGGGAGACCTTCAAGGGATTCGCGGAGCTGCTGAGCGGTTGGGGGTTCAGCCACAACAAAGTTCCCGCGGAAAGGGCCGCGATCCTGGATATCGCCCAAGCGATCTCCGAACATGCCGGGAGCGAAGGTTATTCGGCCTTTACGCACTTTACGCGATTGATGGGCGGGACAGGGTTCGCCAGGGTTCCCGATCCGGCGGAGCGGCTCCGGATCCTGAAAGCGATCGGGGAGGTTCCTTCTTATGCCAGGGAGAACAGCCGTGAAGTGATCAAAACGCTTGGAAGTTGGTTTCAAATGGGGCAGGACGGATACCTTGGGATCGCCGATGTCGCGGACCGGGAAAAGGTGATGGATAAATTCTTCGAGATCGCTCACGAGATCTGCAAGGACGTAAAAGGGAACGTTGCTCAGGCATTTACGACGCTGGGCGCGGTGCTCTGCGGCCGGGCATTTCGTTCGTCCGCGGACATGACGGAACGAATGGCGATTTTAGAACTCGTGCTCCAAACGGTGAAAGGGTCCGGCAAGGCCGCCAATTGGAACGATCTGATCGAAATCGCCGAATTCCTTGAGAAGGCCGAAGGCGATGAGAGGAAGACGACGCTTGAAAAATTCGCGGAAGACTTCAAGAACGCCGCCGACGATCAAGCGAAAGCCGCCGTGGCCGAAAGGTTTTTTCACGCGATCGTGAACCGCGCAAAACAGCTCAAAGGGCGGGAAGGAAAAGAAGTCAAGGAGACGAAACCCGAGGCTCTGGGGACGGGAGATCTGTGGCTGGAAAAACCGAAAGATCAGGGGCAAGGAGCCGGGGACAAGGGACAGGCCACAAGTCACAAGTCACAAGTCGCCGGAATGGCGGAAACCGGAGATCACCCCCTGGGTGAAGTTTCGGAGTCGCAAAGACACTCCCCGGGGGTGGATTCAGGTAAAAGCTTACTTGGCGGCGGAGCCGCCCGTGCCGATCAGCCGGTTCCTAAGGAGATCCACCGTGCTGAGCTGCGGCTCGATCTGAATAGCTATGAGTGGTTTCGGAAGATCACCGAGGAGGATCAAAGAGCGGGCCTGAAAAAGTTGGTCGCGGCGATCGATGCCGGAATTTCCGAGCACATGAGCAAATCAGAATGGGAAGAGGCTTCTGAGGCTGTCCGGGTGTTGCTGGGTTCGGAGGGATTCTGCCGGATCACCGACCCGAAGGAGCGGATGCAGGTATTGGCGATCGTTGGAGATATCCCCGTATATGCGGGATACTTCAGCGGCCTTGCATTCACGGCTTTGGGGGAATTGCTTGCAGGAGAGGGGTTCGGAAATATCACGGATGCCACAGAGAGAGGGAGGGTTTTGGAAATTGCAACAAAGATCCCCGCGCATGCGAAAGTGAACAGCGAAGATGTATTCAGATCCTTTGGAACCATGCTCGTCGCAGACGGATTAGGCAAGATCAAGGATCCCAAAGAGAGGGGCAAAATATTCGATATCATCCAGGAGATCGTGGGGGCGGAAGCCAATGCCGATTCGGCGTTCATGAATTTAGCGGCATTGCTGGAGGATGAGGGATTTACCGGGATCACGGATCCGGCGGAGCGGTCACGGATTCTGGTGATCGCAAAGGAGCTTTACAGCTGTACGAAGAGAACGGCCTTTGCGTTCGCTGCTTTAAAAGCATTGCTTGCCGGGATCACGGACTCTGCGCAGCGGTCACGGCTGCTGGACAAATTATCCGAGATTGTTATGGGGCTATCTTCGTACACGATGGCATCCACCTTGTTTACCGTGGTGGCGTTCGGGGACTTGCTTAAGGGGGACGGATTTCATCGGATTTCGGATGCTTCGGACCGGATGGCGATTTTGGAGATCGGGCAGCAAATCCTGAGAGGGGCTGCGGACGATGGCGCGAAAAAAATGAAAAAGCTTGCCGAATCGCTGAAGCTTGTCGTCGGTGACGCGGAATTCAAGATCCTGCTCGCTGCATTTTCGAGCGCGATGGAAAATGCCGGCGAGGCTCAAGCTAAGATCGCAGCGGAGGCCGCTTTTCACGCGATCGTGAATCGTGCAAGGCAGCTCGATGGGCGGGAGGGGGAAGAAGTCAAAGAGACAAAGCCTCCTGTCCCTGGCGCAGAGGACTTGTGGATGCGAAAGGGCTCGCCCGTCGGTCCCCAGCTCGCCGCCGCCCGGTCTGAGGCGCGCATGAATCCCTATTCAAGCACTGCTCAGCCGGCCCCCAAGGAGATCCGCCGTGCTGAGCTGCGGCTCGATCTGAATAAATTTACGTGGTTTCAGGAGATGACCGACGCGGCTCAGCAGAAGGAGCTGGAGGAGCGGGTCGCGGCGATCGAAAACGAGACCTCCGGCTTTGAACAAGAGGGCCGGGAGAACCTTCTCTCGGTGCTTCAAGATTTGATGGGGGAACGGGGGTTCGCGGCGATTAAGACCCAGGAGGAGCGGGTGAGGATTCTTTCGGTGTTTTCGCTCATCACCAAAGGGCTCCCGGGCTATCGCCAGGACGAGTACTGGATGGTGGCGAGCTATCGTCCGGATGAATACTGGATGGTGGCCGAGGATTTCAGGAGTTTGCTGTTCGGAAAAAGATTCGACCTGATCGCGGATGCCGCGGCGCGGGCGGAGCTGATGGATAAATTCATCGACGTGGTCAAAGAGATTTCCGTGATCGCCGGAGAATCGAAGGCCACGGTGCTCGATGTTTTTGGGAAACTGCTCGAGGGTCAGGATGTAGGGCCGGCCGTGGTCGAAAATCTTTCGGGCGTTCGCGGTGAGGGGTTGGGAAGGATTAAGGATCCTGCGGAAGCGGCGGAAGTCCTGGACGCGTTCAATGCCATCGTCAAGGAGATCCTCGGGAATATTCAGGATGAAAGGAAAAAGGCTTTGATCTCTCTCGGGAAGCTTTTCCACGGTATGGGCTTCAACCGTATTACGGACCGGGCGCTTCGATTGAGGGTGCTCGGGATTATCAAGGAC
>CAIJDY010000105.1 GCA_903819565.1 Candidatus Omnitrophota bacterium
AGCGATGGAGGAGAGTATCCCCCAGACCGGTAAGAGCCGCGGAATTCGCGAAGTCGAAATCAAGGACCCAGCAAAATTCGTCAAAGGCCTTGTCGATTTTATCCCAGAAAAGAAAAGTCTCCCCCAACCCGACATGAGCTCCGATACTCGCGGGGTCGATCACCAGGGCCTCGCGGTAGACTGCAAGGTCAGCTTCAAGGGTCTTCTGGTAGGGCAGGCACCCCCCCAAATCAAGCAGAAAGCTCACCATGATCCCTATTTTCAGCGATTTCAGGCGGAAACCTTCCAGGTCACCGGTCATGGGATAAAACCGCACCGGAGAAGCTTTGCCAAGGGCTGCCGCATCCACCCAATATATTTCCTCCCCGAATTGCATGACCAACCTGATGTGGGTCAGGCTCACGGCACTCGCGATCTTCACGCCCTCGAGCAACCCCTCCCCCACAAGCTCCTCGAGATACATCGCCATCAACGAGGTCCGCCCGACGCAATTGATCTCGTCCTTCAATCGTACTTGCGCCGGGGATGTTTCCATATATGTTTCCGCATCAGAATGAACCCATCCCGGAAATTCGGAGATCTTGCTCGCGAGCTTCTCCACGGCCGCCTTCTGGGCCCGGCGGACGCTTTCCGGAGAACCGTTTTTGGCGGCCATGAGTCCGGCCTTTATCTCCGCCATCACGCCGTGCATACGGCCGTCGTCCTGTCCCAATCGATTTTTGTACGAGCGCCAGCCGCAGAAATACATCAAAGCCTTGATCTCGATCCGCACAGAATCCGTCGCGAGGGTGAGAGCTCTCCTGAGAACGACATCCAAAATATCCGCCGGTCCGCCTTCGAAAGCTGCCCGGAACTGTTTCGCCTGTTCGGCCGTCAAACCCAGCCAATCAAAGATCTCCGACTCCTTGGTCACAAGCGACGGATAGCCCGCGGCCATCTCCTCCAGCGGAGGGACGGCGACTTCGAGGGCTTCCTTTGCCAACGCCTGACCCAATGCCCAAACGCCGCTGATCATCGCCTGGGTTGTATCGGGAACGGCCCCGGAGCCCGGGGCATGAGCCAAAGCCCGCTGGGCCATCCAGGCCGCGAGCCTTGTAAAAGACGCCGCGAGCTTGGGCATGATCTCCTGCCCATAACTGATAGGAAGTTTTTTGATCGCCGCAAGCCATTGCAGGGCCTCTCCGACGTTGAGATCGCGCGGAAGATCGTAAATATAAACCGTGTCGGGCCCTTGTCCGCTTCTCTGTACGGCAAATTCCCCCTTGGGCCACATCACGCGCACCATAAAACACACCCAAATACGAGCCGTAAGGTTGAGCCATGCCATCGCGCCGGATCCGGCAAAAGAGTCCGCCTCAAGCGCAGAAGGAAACATGGGCATTTTGCTCCATTTCTCAAGCAACTCTTGCCAGACGGGACTCGAAACCCAGGCGGCGAACGTGGTCCCGGGAAGACTCATCAGGCCAAGAGATGCAGCGCCTCCCCATCGTAAAAATGCCCTGCGATTCATTTTGCCTTCCGCCCCTGCCCGCATTTCGGATCGGCCGGCCGGCCCGGACGCAGGCGCCGGTTTCTTGTAAATGAAAAACACGCGATGGCTCGAATTGGGATTATACGAGTGCCCAAAAACGACATCGCCCTTATTGCTCGTATGGAGGGTGACATAATCGTACGACCCGGTATCGCAATAGACCGCCTTGACAACCCGGGCGCCGTTCGCGAGCCTGACCGCTCTCGCGATGCGGGTGGCTTCCGCCGTACTGGCCGGAACATTCATATTCAACACTCCTATCTGCCCGTCGCTAAACTCCAGAAGAAGACGCCTGGAGTCTGGTTTGTCTTCTATCGGCAAGGTCTCTTCGCCGTTGATTAACAGCATATTTGCAACGCCCGAAAGCTTCTGAGCTTTGGCGATGTTACGAAACAAAAAGTAATCGCCGATCTTCCCTAGGTTCAAAGGACGATCGGGATACTGGCTCTCCTGGAAATCTAGATAGAGATCCTTGATACGCAATTGCCTTTTATCGATGATCCTCATCGCGCCGTTTTTATACACGACCACGAGGCCATGCGCCCTGTCCATGGACATAAGCCAATTTTTAACCTCGCCTTTTTCAAGACCGATATCCGTAAGCGTCCCCTCAATGGTTGTGAATCCCACTGTCAAATCCAATGCCAGTGTGTCGCCGGGATTGAACGCTTCGAATTTCTTTGCTGAAACACCTCCGTTTAGGAACCCGACATCAAAACCCATGGAAACCCGCGCGCCTTTCTGAGGATCTCCGGTGAATAGATACGCGACATTCTTGCCGTCCAAGGTCACATCCTGAGCCCGATACGCTTCCGGCAAAAGCAGCTCCTTGTTCTCCCCGACTTTAACGTTACTGGCTAAGGACACACCCTCTTTAACGGCGGCCTTTCCGCCTCGAAACGCAGCGGTTGCCTTAAACAGCATGTACCCCCAATTCGCCTGCACCGAATAAATGGCTGCCTTATTCAGATGAGCTTGCCATCCGGCGGCGCTGCCAGCATCGAGGATCATGATCCCAAGTCCTTTGAGTTCCTCCAAAATGTCCGCTTTGTCCGGCACGGGATGGGTCATCACAAAAGCATATATTTCATTCGCGATGAAGTAACCGACCTGCTTGTATAATTCCTGAACATCACGGCTTATGTCCGGGGCTTGGTATTTCCACACCTTCGCGACACTGAGAAGTTCCTTGATATTCGCAGGGGTCACCGGGTGCGTATCGATGAAATTGGCGGCGATCGTCACGATAAACTCATCGCCAAAAACCGGCGATATCCCGTTCAGCTTTGCCCGAACCTCCTCGACGCGGGACAAATTCCTCATTTTTCCCATCTGGGTAAATTCGGGATATTTACTTTGAATAAATACGGCAATCAACCGTTCCGCCCGGACGGGATCAAGGTCTCTGGATAGATTGACCAAGGTCAAAAATCCTTCATATCCCGACTCCGGCAACTGGGCGAGGTAATCCTCGAAACTTACGCCGGAGTCCTCCATGGCTTTGCCATAGGCTACATATTTAGGGTAAAGTACCGCGTCCAACGCATAAAACCGTTTGAGGAAATTCAGAATATGGAGAGCGTTCAAAAATTCCGTAAAATTACCGATCGGGGCAGGCTTGATTTGATCGTAAACGGGCTTTAAGGCGTTCACCACGCGACTATTCAATAACGGAGAAACCCCCGCGGACTGCCTGACCACATAAGAAAAAATCTCCCAGTCCTCGGGGTTGGCGACTGAGATCGTCCGGATCTTGCCGTAAATGATCTGTTCTGCGCCTGCACTCATAAATAATTGCCACGCCGCCTCAAGGGCTTGATAAGCCTCTTTATCAGCGATCTCCACGGTGCCATTTTTAAAATATTTCCAAGCCTCCAGATAATCGCCTAACATGTTCATTTTTTGCTGCGGATCAATAAGCTTGAGCGGCAGATCCGGCGTCAAGGGAAAACCCGCCTGATCACAGTAGGTAAAAAAACGTCCCCACGTATTTCGGACTTCGTATTCCCCTTTTTCGACCAAGATCCTAAAATTCAAGTCGAATGTATTGATTTGCTCGAATGACCACTCCTGCAGGAAGCGGGGTATGACATACTGTCCTTCGACGACCTGAAAACGTTCGACAAGAGCCCTCCAATTACCCTGAATCACACTTATCTCGTTCTGGAGGGCCGGCGTCATTTTCGAAAGAATGTTCTTCCATCCGCCGTAATGGCTAACGATCTTATCCTGCATTGGCGAAAAATTTTCAAAGCGGGAACATTCGGAAATGAAGATCATAGCCCGTCTTTTATGGGCATCGTCGGTCCAGAACGATCCCTCGACCTTGTTGATCTCCGCGTACATCTCCTCGTAGGCCTTCGACGGCAAGTTGTTGTAATGGCCAGCCTCACGGGTTGCGCGAATATATTCAAGCTTGGCTTCAAATGGAATATTGGCCGTTGTCAGCTGCCTCAAGAAGTATATGACATTCCATCTTCTATCACTCCCGAGCGGGTAGGAACATTCCCCGGAGAACGGCCCGGTCCCCAGGAATCCGTCTACAAGGATCTCTGCAGCATCATATTCCTTGCCTGAAAAAGCCTCCCAGAGTTTTTTCGCATCGTCGGGCGAAAACAGGATTTTACCGGGCAAACGCGTGGGAGGCAGATAGCCGGACTGCAAATAATCATACAAATATCCCAACTCCAAGAATTCGATGAACGAAAACAGATTGTGGCCATTATTGCGATTTCCCGCAAGTTCGCCGGGCATGGACATATCTGCCCAAGGATCCGTTTTTTCTTTGGAACGCTGGACCTGCTGCAAACGATCCAGAGCCTTGATCATGATATGCCGCTTGCCGACCGGAAAACGGAAAAGCCAATCCCGTAAATAATCATTGTACCCGGCGACCTCACTCGGCTTGAATCCAACAAACATTTTTGAATCTAATAGCAGACGCTCACTGCGGGGATCAAGCCCGAACTGCATATTACCCATGGCCTGCGTTACGGACTGAGCGGACGGGTTATTACTGTTGATCAACTGCCTGCCGTACCAGAAAAGCGCGGGAAAGCCTATGGCTGCGGCGAACAATAAGATCACGGCTCCGCGCACGAGCGAACGGACAACAAAACTTGAGCTTTTCGTGCTGCCCCATAAAGCTCTCAGGTCGGAAGCGGGATTGGCCAGGGATGCGATGAATTCCGCCATAAAGAACAGGCTATTGGCCGCGCCGATCCCCGCGAGGGTGTAGAACATTATGGCATGAGAAAATCCCAGGAGGCCAAAGTGGGCGGCCAACCATGTGGCAACAATCGCGATGCCAGCCGTCGCCAATAGCCCGAACAACGTTGAGGCCAGACCCAGGTTCTGTTCCGAACCGCGCAGCCATTTGGACGGGTCCCGGACCATTTCCCTGATGAAGTTTCCGGCCCTGCCAAACTTCCCGGTCAGAACCAGTCCGACGAAATGACCGACCTGATGAGGCAGCGCCGTAACAAGGCCGGGCAAAATGACTAGAGCCGGTCGGATCACCCACCGGCCTAATTTTGTATCCGTCTTATCCCAAAGCCAGCGGAATAAAGCGCTGGTGGTTTTGGGCCTCACCTCAGGCGCCGCCTTTTGCTCCCGCACTTCGGAGCGCGCAATTGTCGCGGTCATTTCCTGAGTCCCCGTGTCCTTTCCGGGTGATACCCTCAGAATATCGCGCGGGATCTCATACTTCCGGAAAAATTCGCGCTGCTTCCCGACCGTTCGCTCGAACTGTTCCCACGTGCCGGAAGAAAGCGTCTTCTGGGCGATCACCAGCGTCTCTTGTTCCTTCTCCGCGTCCGGGGATTGATCGAAAGCGTTGATCAGATATTCAAAGGCGTGCCCTTCGTTATTTGCCTCGTCGGCTTTCGCGGCCAAACGGAGGTATTCGTCGCGTGTGATCCGCTCGTTGTAGGGGTCCTCGGTATCAAGGCGGATGGATGTCCCTCCGAAAAACCAGTTGACGCCTTCTGTGTTTGCAACCTGATCGTCGATAAAAACGGCTTTCCCGGGGTCCGAACCATTTGAATCATTGAAGTCCGCCTCAAGCATTTCCGCCTTGAGCTGGGGGTCCCCCGTGTAAATGATCTTATGGAACACGAAATGGAGCGAATCGAGCGCTTCCCCTTCCCGGAGGTCCACGGTCGCCAGCATCGCGCGTGTCCGGTCGACGGCACTGTCCGGCCGCGCGGTCAATGCCACGATCTGGACCCCATAACGGTGCCGGAGCGTTTTGAGCAGTTCCACATCCAGGCCGCCTACCGTCCGGTAAAACCGATGAGCGGCCATTCTTATTTCTTCATCGGCCGCGAACGAAGTCGCGATCTCAACCCATGCCTTGGCGTCCATCCCGGGTGCTTGCGAAGCCGCAAGCCGCGTGTACTGCTTCACGGCATTATGAAACCCCAGCGGCTCAACGAGTGTGTCGTCAATGTCGACATAAAGATGCGTCAACAACCCCTGTTGGGCGGCATCCAGCAAAAACGGCCCGATCTCATGCCAGGACCGGGCGCTCCAATGAAGCTGCTTTGCCAGATCTTTCCCCGAAGCATTTTTGTCGATGGGCCGAACACCCGCGCCGCGCCCCCGCACTTCCGAACGCGAATCGATCCACGCTTGAAATTTAGAACGGTCCAATGTCGGGGACTGGATGACGAATCGGTGGATTTTTTCGTGACGGTCGTGAAGCTTAAAAATGATGGAACCTGACTGTTGCGTCGTATCGATCGACTCCAGCACGCCGCCTCGCAATCCCTTCTGAAATTGCGTCACAGTGCGATAGATGCCCATCAGTCCCTGCGCATCCCGGCCCAACGCACCCGATAGATCCCCGTCCTGAAAGCTGGCCCCCGAAAGCCAATGCGGGATTTTTTCATAATCACGGCGGATCAGATCAATGATCATGAGGTCGTCAAAGTCCGCGTAAAAGAGCATTCCGTCCGCGGCGGTAAACAGAAAGCGCCCCGAGCCCTCTTCCAAGGGGATAAATGTCGCATCCTTGCCGCTCGTCTGACTCTTGAATAGAGAGAGGCCGACATACCGCAGTTGGCCATCCTGATCCCTCCCCGCATAGATTTCCGCCAAGCCGTGATAAGCTCCCAGCGGTCCTGCAGGGTCCGGCACAAGCGTCAGAATATCGCCGGCAAGTCTGACATGTTGGGCATCGTTCTCCACCATTTCAAACTGTTCCGGATGCCGGAAAACTTCGATCCGGTTGGCCAGAAGCGCGTTGTCCTTCGCGGTGATCCGCGGCGTTTTTGTCGGGACAAATCCCATCGCCGCGATGTCAAGCCCCCAAAACTCTGACCTTCCCCGCACTTCGGAACGCGGCGCTGCAGATACCTCGGCAACCGCGGGGCGTTCGGCGACGGGATTGTATTTTTCCGCGAACTCTGTCAGGGTCAGTTCGCTGTCTTTTTCCCCGAGACGAAAGATCGTCAGCGGCATCCTCAATAAAAGTTTTTCTTCCAGCGCTTTGCGAAAAGCCTCGGGGTCAGCCGAAGTGGCGAGCGCCTGGTCCAACTTCTCATATTCTCTCACGACCACCGCTTCCTTTTCCGCTGGGTCCTTGAATTTCATGCCTGTATCCGGATTGATGACGGGTGTTCCATACAGCGCGACATCGACTTCGCCGCCGGGGAAAACCCCCGCAATGATCCCGACCCCGCCCTCGCGAATGGATAAGAGGTCCTCTGCGGACGGGAAAACCATGCCCCCGGGATGGTTGTGGATATGCAAATCCGCTTCTTCACGGATCACTTTCGCTTCTTCCTTAGAGAACAGGACGGATTTTTCATTCCCCCGCACGACCCACCATTGTTTTTGGGACTGATAAACGAAAATTTCAAAAGGCAGATTTTCAGTGGAGTGGACAAAACTTCTTATCGTCGGTTCTCTCAAAAGGGACGCCGAAGAACCCACCGGCATTTTATGGAACCGGAAGGCATTGAAGACCAACCCCGAGCTGTCCCCGAATATTTTCCATACGTCAGCACCGCGAGAGTTGACTGCGCTCCGGAGATCACGCAGGGCACTCGGCCCCGTTCGCTCGACCTCGGAGATCGCCTGCGGCAGCAAATAGACCATCACCATCCGCTGGGCATCGGGGTCCAGCCGGGAAATTTCCGAGAATAATTTTGAGGCATTTTGTGCGCCCACCAGCGTCAGGTTTTTCTGGGTGAGATCGGACAATTCAGACCATGAAACGGCCAGGGTTGACTCAAGCAATGACTTCACGGACGCACCGCTGCCCTCCCTTATCTCGGAACGGCTTGCCCCGGGTCCGAACTTATCGATCACGATGCCCAAGACTTTTTCCGCGATGACGGTAGACGCTTCGGCCCCCGCCGCCGAGGTCCCCTCACCGGCACCCGGTCTCGGTGCGGCTGCCTTATCTTCCCCGGCCCGCACTTCCGAGCGCGGTGGCGTCATCCGGTAGACGGTAAGCCCCCGGGCATACCCCGCTCTGCGGCCAAATCTTAAGACCCCCAGTGGAGCATTCTCGGGCGCGATCAGCCCGGCGGAGTGTTTGTAGATCTCGGACTCCGGGAAGTCGCTTGCCAACAAAGCGCCCGGCTTCAATCCGCTCAAAAGAGACGGATGGAAAGCCTCTTTATAGAGGCCGTCAAAGGCTTTGACGAAAATCAGGCCGGCCTTTTCGTCCGCCGGGTCGATCGTTTTCATGGCGGCAGACGTATCGATCTTGTCTTCGTGATAAACGATGCGCCTGCCTTTTCCGGCCAGGCTGAATTTGATCTCATGGACCTTCTCATCGATCTCCCGCACCTCGATCTCTGTTGCCCCGGTGCGTTCAAGGTCCGCTAAAATGAAGGGTTCCACCCCAATCTGCGCTTCTTTGAGCGAGGAGGGATGGAAGATGTTTTCCTGAGTCGGCGTCGGAATATAAGGTTCGAACTTGCCGGCGTCCAAATAGAACCTCATCATCTTTTCAAAAACAGGCAGACGCGCAAGGTCCCGGGTACCGACGCCCATGGCATCCACCAGCTTGTCCTTGTCATACTTCACACGGAATGGCCACTGGTTGAAGTAATGCGCGGTCTCCAGATCCGGAAAGAATTCAAAGATCGAAAGATCGAGCCCGCCGGGATAATAGGCGACCCGCGGCTCCCTTTGAAAGGCCTCAACCTCCCGCACTTCAGAGCGGGCAATCCGTTGACGAGGGACTTGGGTGAAGGTCCCCGGACCTTCAAGGCTGATCGGCCTCTCGCTGATGTGAAGCGTGTAAGGTGTTCCCACGATCACACCGCCGCTGCTTATTTCGATCACATCGCCTTGTTTAAATATTTCCGACCCGCTGCCTTTTTTTATTTTTGCAATACGGTAGCGATGCCCCGAATCCCCCAACCGCTCCAGCGAAAGACTCGTGTATGTAATAACTTCCCTTCCGTCTTCCTTCGCGGAAAGGAAACAGGCATCCCATATCTCCTTTCCGAAGAACCCGTATTTTCGGACCAGGTCGGAAAACAACTCCCCGTCCTTCGCATCGGCTCCCTTCCGCAGGACGCGGGTCTGCTCCCCGCCAAAATAGCGGTGCAGGAGATGGACAAGTCCCATGGTGAACGTCGGCGCGTTTCGAAAAGTGACATTATTCCGATCGGCCTCCCACGCGATCCAGTTGAAGATCGTATTGGAGATCCCCCGTCCCTGGTGCGCGGCGTAGGAGTCCGAATGATCCCGCCCGAGCGGGAAAAGCCAGTCGGATTCCAGCCGGTTCTCCTTCCATTCAAGCTCCACTTCCCCGATCTTCTTACCGTCCACGATGACATCGACCATGAACATGTCCGCCTGCCGGGTGCGGATCTCCAGGGTCACGGGCGGACCGCCTTTCCAGACATTGGCCAGCGTGATCTGATCGACCACCGCATGCCCGCCGTTTTCATGAAAATGCCTGACCCCCTTGGACAGCAGGGATTCCGTCAGCTCCTCTTCCTCGCCGCGCATTTCCGAGCGGGCCGAGGCCTCGGTCTTTGCGGAAGCGGGAGAAGGACTGACGGCGCCAGTTTGCGAAGAATCGCCGTTGGGATAAAAATGCGCGATGCCCTTGCCGTCCCGGTCCTCGACGGAAAAATAGTGAGACGCGTTCTCCGGCAGCCCCATAGTCTTTGAAAATGCCGCCATGTCCCGGAATGAATCGCTCAGTCTCCCATCAAAATAATATGCCCCCCGCTCATCTATTTTAGATTCCCTAAAATCAACACCTGATTTTAGAGCTACCTCCACAAAATTCTTCGGCGTGCGAGAATCCACTTCCTCAAGAAGATCCAAGGCGTCACTTTTAAAAAGACCTTTTATGGAAAGCACGCCGGAAACTGGTTGGACCGTCGAAAGCGTTATGCCTTTCAGCTTCATCAAGCGCTGTAACGAGTGCGGCTCATTTAGCATGCGAGCGGCACATTCACGAATAGCTTCCTCTTCAAGCCCTAATTGTTTCATCCAAATGACAGCCTGCTCGTCCGCTTCATTTTCCTGGCGGTTGTATTCCCGAGGATCGCGCGTAGGCTTATGCCCTTTCAAAACATGGGCCAATTCTTGAGCCAAGAACATGGCAAGCGCTTCTGCGTCAAGGTCATAATCGCGTATGCTGTCGTAAGCTTTCGAAAAGTACGCCGTGCGGATCGATCCGTTCGAAAATCTCCTTTGTTTTTCCACAAAGGACGACGGTGCGATCATACGAATCGCATTTTCCACCTTCCCAACCCCTGCTACCGACCCCATTTTGATAGTGAATTCAATTTCCTGACCAGTTTCCTCCAAGCCGGAAATCCGCATAAGACCTTTGATGACCTTCGCCACTTCTTCGGCCGTTTTTTTCCTGTTTTCGGCTTCCGGATCGCCGCGATCGATCAACGATATCCGGATTTTCCCATTGTCAAAATCCAGCGGCAGCATGTCGGCATCGGGCGCCCGCATCTCGCTCCGGGCCCTTTGGCCTGTGAAGTCGGTACCCGACGGCCCTTCAGCGCCGGTGCCGCGCCATTCCTCAGGACGGAATGTTTCGGACGCCGTCCCCGCCACTGAAGCATCGACGGGCAGACGCATCTCCGAGCGGGCGCTGGTTCGTTCGGCTGCCGGCGCGCCGCGGAGCGGAAGACGACTGTGGACGACCATCAGCGTCGTTACGATATAGAGTGCGCGGATCAGTTCCTGCAGAGGATTGGGCCCGTTGACCGGTCCCAGGTCTTGGCTGTTCATACGGATTACTTTGTCGGGGTTCCGGCTTGGGACCGTATACGCAGCTTCCCGTATATCCCACCGGCCATTCTTGAACCCGCGGCCGTCTTCCATTTTCGATATGACCGCTCCCGGATAAAGCTCCTGAGGGATTGCTCTTCCCTGTTGAAAATCCTTCTCCGCTTTTGCGCTCATGAAGTAGCTCATCTGAGCCGCCATGTTCTTGATGTGCAAATCCAGTCCGTCCCGAAAAGCTACCGGAGCTTCGCCGGTATAGGTCTCGAACGCGGTCGTGAACAGTTTTAATAGCATCTTTTGCAAGTATTCCTGATCCAGGCCGTCGGTCCCCTGGCCCGCCTGCCTGAGCAGGTAGGTCGGTGGCATCAACGCCAATGAAAGCAGCATATCTCCGAGAAGCGCCGCTGTAATGTAGGGATACGCCCTGTCCGCACTGTCCTTATCCCAGCCCACCATATTCATCAATCGGCCGAGCCGATTGTCCGCCTGCCGACGCACCGAAGGATCATCAATGAGGTCGTCAATAAAACGGAGTTGCGAAAAATCCGCCAGCCCTGATTTCCGGATATTCGGGTAGATCGTCGCTCCCACAAAATCATCCAGCCTCCCGGCCCCCGCGCGCTCCCGCTGGTGAGTAAAGACCATCACCATCCAGTCATAAAGCCTCGTTTGCGCGTTTTCCTGGCTATGAAAAAGCTCTATGATCTCGGTATCGAACAGCCCGTGTCGCGCCAACACGATCCGGTCGTGAATGTTCATTTCAAAAGCATCCTCGAACTCGTCCGGACTCACATCGGCATCGTTGAGGTAGACCGTATAGGGATCTTGTCCGTTATCATCAAGGTCCACCTCGTAGACCATCATGGTGTAATGCCCCCTGTCCTGGTCCAAAAGGATTTTCTGTCCGGCGTCTTCTCGGGACTTGGCAAGATCCGGCAGCACGTCCGCCGGCACTTGCGCCAACTTGATCTTCCCTCGCGGATAAACACCCCGCAGGCCCCACGCCGCTTTCCGGTCATTCAAATAATTCATCATGTCATGTTCATAAGCCAGGTCCGACGAATTTTCGCCCTTTTTCAGAAATTTCACATGGTAGACCTTCTTTCCCTGAATTTTGATCCAAGTGCGTCCGTACCAGGTACCGGCGGGTCCTTTTAAATCCAGACGCCCACCCTCCGGGAAAACAAAAATTCCATCCGGCACGTTCCCGGGGAGTGCCGGCGTTCTGGATGGAAGCCCTTCGGGCCGTGACGGGCCCTTTCCGGAAAGACCCGGAAGCATCGCTTTCAGGAAGGCGTCGAACCCGTCCACCGCGTTGCCGCCCTCCCAAAATTGGATCCGCTTTAACTGAAGCGTATTATTGGCGGGATCACTAAAAACCTGCGCGACGGCACGCCTATAGAGGCTTGTGGCGGAAGGATCCTTTTCCTTAAGCGCAGTCACAGCCTTTTCGATATTCTCCCATACGACAGGAGAACCCTCCGATTCCTGAAACCGCATCTTGAGATATTCCTGCAGATGATCAAGATACGGATAAAGTTCCATCCCCCCGTTTTGCTGGAACGAATAATAAGCCACCGCGGTAAGCCACTTCTTATCCCCCTTCATTTGCTCAAATTTTCTGGGTAGCTCCGCCGCATTGACCGGAGCTTCATGCAACAAGAACTTCAGCGCTTCGGCACAATACTTCATCGGTGTATCGCCAGCCCCGTTCACCATCCCTTGCGTCAGCGCGAAAATAACTTCCGGCACTTGAGCAGGTTCGATCGCTCCCGCCTCCGCTAGATTCTTCAACGCTTCAGCACACCGCCACATGTTATAAGACCAATACGTCAATCCCTGCGACAGCGCGGAAACCACTTCCGGCATTTGAGAGGCTGGGATTGATTTTGCTTTCGCCAGAGAGTTCAGCGCATCGCTGCATTGCTTCATGACATCCTCATTCCCCCTCATCAGCCCCTGCGTCAGCGCGGAAACAACTCTCGTGACTTGACCGGCCGCGATCGATCCCGCATCCGCAAAATATTTTAGCGCTTTGGCAGACAACCCCATTAGGTCAGAATCCCCGCCTTTCAGCCCCCACACCAGCGCCGAAATCATATCCCGCCTTTGGGAGGCGGAAATCCAGTTTGACCCCACCAGATATCCCAGTGATTCCGCGCACAGTCTCCCAAGATCAGCATCGCGGCTCTTCAGTCCTTGCGTCAGCGCGGAAACCACTTCCGGCATTTGCGCCGGCGGGATCCCTTTTACTTTCGTCATGGAACGCAACACCCTGGCACAATATTTCCGGGCCGAGATATTCCCTCCCGCCATCCCTTGCGTCAGCGCGAGAACGATTTCCGGAACCTGCGCGGGGACGATCCCTCCCGCTTCCACGAGATATTGCAGCACTTCGGCGGACACTCTCATCATGTCGGGATTCTCATTCACCAGCCATCGCGTCAGCGCGGAAATAGTTTCGTCCGTCAAAAAAACGGGTATCGCGTTGTTAACCGTCAGATATTTCAACCCGTCAGCGCAGCGCTCCATGACGACCGCATCCCCGCTCATCAGCCCCTGGGCCAGCGCCGCGATGACTCCTTGCATTTGCGCTATAGGGAGTAATTTTGCTACCGCCAGGGACTGCAGCGTTTCGGCGCACAGTTTCCTAAGATCAGGATTGCTGCTCATCAACCCCCGCGTCAACACCGCAGCGATTTCCGGCATTTGTGTGGGAGCGATCAATCCTGACTCCCCCAAAGCTTTCAGCACCCCGGCGTGAAGCTTGAGGGTAACATCCGTCCCGCTCGCCATCTCCCGTATTAGCGCGGAAATATCTTCCGCGACTTGAGCCAAGGTGATCCATTTTGCTTCCGCCAGACGTTTTAGAGCTTCGGCGCACCGCAACATGGCATAGGCATTCCCGTTTCTCAGCCCTTGTTTTAGAGCGGAAACATCGAGCGTCGCCTGGGAAGCATCGATCGATCCCGCTTCCGCCAGGGACTTCAGTGTTTCGGCGCACCATCCCATGGTATCAGGATCCCCGCTCAGCAACCCCTGCGCCAGCGCGGAAACCAGTTCTGCGACTGGGCCGGACGCGATCGATCCTGCATCCGCCAAATATTTCAGCGCTGCAGCGCACTGATTGCTGATCCCCGCCTCCCCGCTCTTCAGCCCCCGAGCCAGCGCGGAAACCACTTCCCGCGTCTGAGAGGCGGGAATCAATTTTACTTCAGCCAGCGTTTTCAGCGTCTTGACGCACCGTTTTTTAATGGCAGATTCCCCGCTCTCCAGCCCCTGGATCGGCGTGGAGACATCGGCCGTCACTTTCGCGGCATCGATCAATCCGGCCCGCACCAGAGATTTTAACGCCTCGGCGCACCGCTCCATGACTTCCGCATCCCTGCTCGTCAGCCCCTGGACCAACGCGGATACAATTTCCTGTATTTGTGAAGAAGGGATCCTTTTTGCTTCCGTCAGAGCTTTCAGCAATGTGACGACCCTCCCTATGTCATTGGACCCATTCATCATCACCTGCGTCAGCGTTGAAACAACTTCAGGCGTTTGAGCGGGATCGATCGATCCCGCTTCCGCCAGAGACTTCAGCGTTTCGGCGCACCATCTCATGGTATCAGGATCCCCGCTCAGCAACCCCTGCGCCAGCGCGGAAATAACCTCCGGCACTTGATAGGAAGGGATCGATTTCGTGGCCGCCAGACATTTCAACGCTTCAGCGCAAAGTCTCCTAACATGAATATCCGCGTTCTTCAGCCCCTGCGTCAGCACAGAAACAGTTTCCGGCATTTTCGAAGAAGGGATCAATTTTGCATCCGCCAGGGAATTCAACGCTCCGGCGCAACGCTTGAGGGTAACGTCCGTCCCGCGCGCCATCTCTTGTGTCAGCGCGGAAACAACATTCTCTATTTGAGACGAGGCGATAAATTTCGCTTCCAGCAGGGATTTCAGCGCGCCGGCATTGAGTTTCCTGACATCGGAATCTACGCTCTCCAGTCCTTGGATCAGCACGGAAGCCTCCACCGTTATTTGAGTGGGATCGAGCAATCCCGCTTCCGCCCAATATTTCAGCGCTTCGGCGAACCGTTTCCGGCCCGCGGCATCCCCGCTCTTCAGACCGGCCAGCAGCTTGAGTAACGCCCGATTCCATGAGAGGGCTTTTATTAGTTGCGGACGGTCATGCGGCGCTCCACGCACTTCCGAACGGCGCGTCATCGACTGAACGGTCTTGAGGTCTTTCCCGATCCGGTCGATAGTGAATTGCCTTCCGCGTTCATCTTCCGTATCAGACGAAGCGAGCCTTCCAAAGTTCCCTTTCAGGCCGAGGACGAGATCCTGAAGCGCGGCATATTGACGCGCCGCGGGAACGATATGAAGGTAATGAGTTCTATAAAGAAGGTCCAGCAGCTGCTGCCCCTCCGCGAAACGCCCCTCCTTGGCCAACATTTCCAGTTCGACCGCCGCACGCTGGGTCTCGTCCCGCCGCAGCATGTTCGCGAGACCGTCCGCGCGCGACTCGACGCCCCGCTTCTTGCGCTCGATGTCAGGCAGCCGGCCCTTGAGCGCGCTTTCCGCCATCTCGAGGAATTCCAGCGTGCCCTTGAAGTCCTGTGCCGCAAGTTTCGCCAGGGCCGTTTCAACGTTGGCGGCCGCCGTCATCTTCTGCGGGACTTTCCCCCGCTTCATCCACTTCAGGACCTGGCCCAGGTTCTCTTCCATCTGCTTCTGATAATAGTGCGTCAGCACCGCGTCCGAAGTCCGGAGGATGTCGATCCAATAATCCAGGTCCAGCGAGCGCGAGAGGACACTGCCGTAATCTTCTTCCTGCGTGACCAGCGTATGCACCTGGCTCCGGTACGCCGTATCAAGGTCCTCGAGTTCGATCTTCGCCGGCTTCGGAACGTACGTGAACGAACCGTCGGGGAGCGTTTCCCTCATCCACCGGCTCTGCACGATCGACACGGGCGCGGCCGCTTCCCCCCGGAGGATCCGGAAGCTTCCGTAATCGTAAACCCGGTTCAGCCGTCCCTGCCGGTTCACGACCCGGATCTTGCGGACCGCGGCTTCTTCGACGCCGCGCCGCCATTGCCAGCTGTATTCCCTGGAAAGTTTCATGTAGTTCAGGGCGAGCGCCATGAGCATCGTCAGTAGAACGGTTTGGTTGTGGTCTTTCTGTAAAAGATATGCGCGGGTCTGCAACAACTGGGCCTTGAGCCGTGCCTTATAGTAGGCCGTGATCCGGCGGTTCAGTGCGTCAAGCGCCGCTTTGTCCGCGGCGGCATGGAGCGCCGGAAATTGAGCGCGGAGTCCTTCGATCGTGGTCAAAAGTTCCTGCGATTTGTCCTTCAGGGCCTGGCCGGCTTGCTCCGGCGTTCCGGCATCGGACAACGCGCCGATCTCCGCGTAAAGCGCCGCCTCGCCCGGGAACGCTTCTTCGCCCTCCGGACGGACATTGTCCGCGAAGGCCTTGAAGTTCACGGCAAATCCCCGCACTCCGTCGAGGATCATCTTCGCTTTCTCCTGCGACCCTTCCTCCGGCGCGGCCTTCGCCGCGTCCCGGTCGGCAAAGAGCCGGATGAACTCGCGATTCAGCTCCACCATCCGGACCGCCCGCGACTGCGAACCGTTCCGGTACCGGTCCCACTTCCCGATGTCCGCCTGCACCTCTTCGTTCGTCCTCATCTCAGAACGGCGGATGTCCTTAGAAACCGGCTGAGCGGTGCTTGAAGACCGATTCAAGCGCAGATCGGAGCGAGCAGGGTACTCAACGACGTGTCGCTCGATCCAAGTTTCGTGCTCTCTGGCGCGATCGCGACTCCAAGTGCCGGTTCCCGCCATTTCAACTGAGGACGCGCCCGCTGCGACTGATTTAATCAGCAAAGTTCTGGGATCATCCTTATTTATCATACTAAGCGCGACCGCCGCCCGCGCCGCGTCTCCGGCTCCGATCTCCGTGACGATCTTCAGATTCTCGGGGTTCGGCGCATAAAAAGATTTTTCGGGCGTGACCAAAAACGCGCCTTTTTCAGCCAGCGTAACCAGAACTTGGCCAAGACTGTCTTTCTTTCGCTCCAGGAGTTCCTGCGCCTTGCGGATCATCAGCGGGATATCGTTAGGATCGAGCGTCTCACCGGTGACCTTTTTCACAAACTCGATAAACCCAGTATGATTCATCGAGAAGATCGCCGCTTTACCTTCGTCGTAGATCTTTAAGGCGCTTTCGCCGACCGTATCGACGATCACGGTGGCGCGGCGTTCGTCAACCAGGGCTTTCGTCAACTTCGCATGGACATCAAAAGGAAGCCCGGTCGGCGGGACGGACGAGACCGTGACGATGTCACCCTCTTTCACGCCCCTCACGGGATCCAGCAATCGGGCAACAAGTTTTTGCCAGTCCGCCTCGGACACTGGCGTGCGCTTGGCCAGCAACCCATCGTCCTTGCTTGCCGCCGTAGCCACCATCACATAGGTGGATTTTCCACCATCCAAAAGGATCCCCGCTTCGGTGTTGATCGCTTCGGAACCTAAAACCCTGAGTAAATAGGTGCCCGTTTCTCCGCCATAGAAGAAAACGGGCATGGCCTGAACGGCTTCCCCGGAGTATTGGAGGGCCCTTGCGATATTGATATTGCCGCCGCCCGCCTGCACCACAACCCCCTGCGGGTCCGACCAATTCCTTAACTTCCTGCGAATATCCATTTCAAAAGAAAGATTGCCGATCGTCCATATCCTCGGTGCGTTGACCTGGCCCGTCACGGCAACGGGAATGGAGGAAAACTCCGCCGCTGGAATATCGCGTACGAAAACCCGGCGAAGCGTATCGGTGAAGGCCCGGCGCTTGGTGTCATCGCTGTCTTTAAGGCTCGGATCATCAAAGGCTACGCGCAAGACCTTCGCTGTCAGATCGGGATCGCTCAACCTCACCGCTTCACTCACCAATTGAGGCAAAAGCTCACTCAGATCTCTCACGGGGTCCGTACTTCGATAGGCCGACAAGATCATTGCCGGCGCATTCGTTTGGAATTCTGTCGAATCTTTAAACCGCATCTCGGAGCGAGCCTCAAGCGAGTCCCGAGAAGTACTTGGCGCAACAAGCGGCAAGTGCATCTCGGAGCGACGCACGCCTGCGGCAGCGCCACTGTCTACTTTGCGCATTTCCGAGCGGAGTTTGAATTGGCGCGGGCCTGTCTGCTCGATCCGGATTCCCCGGGCTGAAAACGAAGGAGAGGCGTTTAATTCCGCTAAACTTTGGTCAAGCGTCTTGCCGCTGACCTCTTCGACCCCGCGCAGCTCCGCGCGCACGATATTGATAAAAGCGTCCGGACCCGCCTGATCATTGATCGCTCCTTCGGACATCGCCCCTACGGTCTGCTCCAAATACGACAATTCGAAAGTGGTTTTTCCGCTCTGCAGCATGACAGAACGGTAAAGATTTTCGTCGCTCTTTTCGCTGAGGCGAGGTGTCAGAATACCGTAGCTGACTTCATGCTCCCGAAGAAGTTCCGTCATCCCGTCCGTGTGGAATCCGCCGGTGATCACGACCGCCTTGTTCAGTTTGTCTTTTTCCATGACGGAGGCGATCTTTTCGTAGAACACATCTTCACGCCGGTGGGCCGCGTCGTAGAAACCGTACGCCGCCGCCTGCACGTCCGCCACTTCGCTCCGGAATTTCGAATTGACCGGTTTTGTCTCGAAATTGGTGAGCGGCAAGCCGGTCTCCTGACTCACCGCCGTTCCAATGTCTTTAAGTCCCGCGACGAGCGGATCCATCGCGAGCAGGTCTTTCTTTGCGAGGACCTCCTGCCAGTCCTTACGGGTCAATTCGAGATTGAGGAGCTTGCGAACCAATTCCTCGTTGCGGCAAAGCTCAAGCAGCTGCTTCTCGCGAGGCGTTTGCGCCAGTTGGTCGAGAAGCCGGGTGAACAGGACCTTGATCTCGTTGAACAGGCCTTTCGGGTCGAGTTCGCTTTTGAGGATGAGGTATCCGGCGTAGAGACTGAAATTCGGATAATTGTAAAAGTAAAAGCCTTTCGGTCCCGCTTCCGTGGCGAGCTGCTCCATGAGGTCTCTAGGCCGGAATCCTGTGATTCCGGCACGCTCGCGGGAACTTGTGGTTCCCGTCATCGCAGGCTGAACGGGTGCCGCCGTACTGCCGCTGTTCCCGCTTATCACGGTCACGCGCTGGTCCTGGAAATTCTCGATCGAACTGATGAGTTTTTGGGAAACGCGTTTTTCTTTCAGGAACTGGATCAGCTGGTCGCGTTCCGCGATCCCCTTTTTCATATCCAGATCCTTCTCCATCGTCTGGAGCACGAGAAGTCGCGTGATCTGCGGCCACTCGATCTGCGAAAGCAGGCTCTCGAGATCGACATTCAGGACACGCTTCGCCTCCGCCGCCAGGGTCTTCACGTACGGCATGAATTCCCGGTGGCCTTTCTCGAACTTTTTCCATTCCCCGAGAAGCTTCAGCAACCCCTTGGAAAATACCTTGGAGGACAATGTCGAGAGCCGTCCTTCGAAACCGTCCAGGTAATGTTTGACCGTCACTTCCCCGCCGAACACTTTCTTGAGCGCTTCGTAGTTCTCGCGGTAAAGATCCGCGGTCTCGATGCCGTGCGCCTTCACGGCTTCGCCGTTCCCCTCCAGCAGATACATTTCCGCGCCCGTCAGTTCTCCCTGCTTCGCCAGGAAATCCGCAAGCTTCAGGTTGCGTTCTTTGTCCGGGAACATCTTCAGATAATCGGGATTCAGGTCTTCGGAAGCGCCTTCCACGAAAATGGTTTTGACGGCGTAGTTCTTTTCCAGATACTGCAGCAGCTCTTTAATCTTCTGCTGGGCACCGTAATTGGCGTGCGCGTTCTGGATGTGGAGAATGAGTTTGGGGTTCGGTTGCAGGGGCGCCTCATAGAGACCGTCGAGCGTCGCGAGTTCCGCCGGGATATCAATTTGGAGAAGCGCCGGCGTTTCGCGGGCGGACATGATCTCGATGCCCATGCCCGGAGACGCAAAGAGATTCTGCGTCATTACGAAGCACAGGACGGTTAGAGCGCTAATGATTTTTTTAGTCGCGTTTGTCATAAATTGTTATTATTAAATCTATTTATTATCTGTTTTTATTATATCCATAATAAAAGATAGCTTATGAACGTTAAAATAGCAACGATATATAGCAACTCATAGCATACTTATCTTGTTCAAAAACAATGACTTACAACACTTTCGTTGGATATTTAAGATTTTTATTAAGGCCAGGAACATTTTTCCTGCTGTTCGCCGCTTCTGTCATCAACGCGGTCAACCTCCTTACCCATTCCAACCCCGGTGGTTGGACGGGTTATAGGAAGCAGAGGGACAACGGAATGGGAGAGCGGCGAATCAGTCGCGGAAATAGCGCCCCGACCGGGCGGGCGGATCATCGTCAAATTCAATGACCGGATCGTGGATCGAGGGATCCTCGTCACGGCCCAACGCATCGTCCACAGAGTACATCGATTCGGTATCGTAAAGCGAACTCGGGATCTCGTTCAAAAAACGGGACGGAAGGTTGTGATGGGTCGCGCCGTACATGCGCCGCTCGGTCGCGTACGACAGATACAATTTTTCACGGGCCCGCGTGATGCCGACGTAGCAAAGCCGCCGTTCCTCTTCCAGTTCGTCCGACGGACCGGAATATGAATTCACGTGCGGGAAGATCCCTTCTTCAAGCCCCACCATGTACACGATGGGAAACTCCAGGCCCTTGGCGGTGTGCAGCGTCATGAGCGTCAGCACGTTCGTTCCCTGGTCCCAGACGTCCAGGTCGGTCACCAGTTCGACGGACTCGAGGAAGAATTCCAGCGGCGACTGGTCGCGCGGTTCGCCGTCGCTCGGAATGGGCGGCCGCTCGGCGAAATCCTCGATCACGCTAAAAAATTCTTCGATATTCTCAAGACGCGCCTTCGCCTCCGGCGTCCGCTCCGCTTCCAGCGCCGCCACATAGCCCGTGTCCTCAAGGATCCGTTCCAGCAGGTCCCGCACCTTGAGCTCCCGCTGTTTCTTCCGCATTTTTTGGAGCCACGCGTAAAATCCGGCGAGCGACTTTTTCACCCGCGGCGTGAGTCCTGGAATGCTTTCAACTTTCGAGAGAACTTCTTCCCACGGCGCATCCGGTTTATCGTTTGTGGGGGGATTGTCATTCCCGCGAAAGCGGGAATCCAGATTGGATCCCCGATCAATGCTTTCGGGGATGACCGCCTGAGAAACCATGCTTGAATTTGCCAAATGCAATTCTGCCTTTTGAACCTCGGCCTCGAGGATCTCCATCGCCTTTTTCCCGATCCCGCGCGTCGGAACATTGATGACGCGCTTCAGGCTCACCGCGTCGTGCGGGAACGCGACGATCCGCACGTACGCGATCACGTCCCGGATCTCCTTGCGGTCGTAGAACCGCGTTCCGCCCACGATCTTGTAAGGGATGTTCGAGCGCATCAGCTCGTCTTCCAGCACGCGCGACTGGGCGTGGACGCGGTAGAAAACGACCTGATCCGCGTAACTCCGGCCCGCTCCTTTCGCCCGTATGACGTTCCGGACCACGTACTTTGCCTCCGCGATCTCGTCCTGCGCGTTGAAAAGCTCGATCTTCTCGCCGCCCTTTCGCTCGGTCCAGAGCGCCTTGGGCTTGCGCATCGCGTTGCGCTTGATCAAATGGTTCGCGGCCTCGAGGATCACGGCGGTCGAACGGTAATTTTGCTCCATGCGGATGCACCCGCACTCGGGATAGTCCTGCTCGAAGCTCAGGATGTTCTTGATGTCCGCCCCGCGCCAGGCGTAAATGGACTGGTCAGGGTCCCCTACCACCGTGATCTGGCGCTTCGCGGCCGCCAGCAGTTTCACGAAACGGTATTGCGCTTGGTTCGTGTCCTGGTATTCGTCGATGAGAATGTGCTGGAAGCGGTCCTGCCAGGCCTGAAGGACCGCGGGCACCTTGTCGAAAAGCTGCACGGTCTTCATGATCAGGTCCCCGAAATCGCAGGCCTTGAACTTCAGGAGCTTTTCCTCGTAGAGCTTGTAGACCTTCCCCACGGCCTCCTGATAAAGGTCGGACGCCTTCGCGGCATATTGGGCGGGCGTCACGAGGAAATCCTTGGAGCGCTGGATCTCTTCCCGCACGCCTTTGGGATGCACCTGTTTTTCGTTCAGGCCGAGTTCCTGCACACACTCCTTGATGACCTGGAGCTGGTCGTATTCGTCATAGATCACGAAATTCCGGTCCATTTCGATCGCGGGACCGTCCTGGCGGAGGATGCGGAGGCAGGTGGAATGGAACGTGTTGATCCAGACGCGCTGGGACACCAATTTTTCGATCCGGTTGCGCATTTCCGCGGCGGCCTTGTTCGTGAACGTCACGCCGAGGATATGGAACGCCGGCACTCCGAGCGAGATCATGTGCGCGATCCGGTGCGTCAGGATACGGGTCTTCCCGCTGCCCGCGCCGGCAAGGATCAGGAGAGGCTTTCCGGGCGCCCACGTCACCGCCTCATTCTGGACAGGGTTCAGCTCTTTCAGCAGGTCTTTACTCATCTTCGATCTTGTATCCCCTGTCGAACGCTTCGTCGAAATCGTAGATCTTGTCGAAATCTTCGGGCTTGTCCCCCGGCTGCTGGCTGAGGAGCTTGACGTCGATCAGGGAAAAAACTATCTTCCCGAAATCCAGCGTCTTGTAAACCCCCCAATAATTCAAGACCGTCTTCGCCATAGGACCGAACTGCTGGAGGGCGTAACCGCGGATCCCCTCTGTGAGCTCCCGCCCCGAAATATGGCGCGGCTTATCGAGCTTGGTCACGGTATCATGAAGCGCCGCAAGCACGAACGTGTAAGCCTCGAACTTGTAGGTCGCGTCCTTTTCGAGGACCCCCTCGATCCTTGTCAGGTAACTTCCGAATTCTTCCATGATTGACCGCCCTGAGGCAGGGCTTTCCTTTCAGCTTGAAAAAATAATTCCGGATCCATCACCGCTTTCCGGACCGTGATCCCAAAGACTTCCGCCAAACCCCCGAGGATCGCGACGATCAGCGCGTCGTGCCCGGAACGCCCGGGCATTTGGATCGATTCCTGATGCAGCAGCACGCCCCGGGAACGCTTCTGAGCGCCGCCGGCGATCTTGCGGCCCTTCCACGAAAGATCGCTTTCCACGGGAAAACGGAAACAATCCTTCCCTTTCGGTAAGGGGTCCTGCGGGGTATAAAAATCCGGGGCCGCTCCTAAATTCCGCAGCGCTATTTTAACACCCTCGTGGATCTTCCCATAGCTCGTTCGGACCGAATTCAAAGGATCGTTCTCCGGACCGTACCGCGCGATGAGCGCGAAGATCAGGTCCGACCCGTGAAGCACGCAGCCCCCGCCCGTCAAACGCCGGCAAACGGGAACCCGGGGATTTTCAAGGACCAGTGACGAATTCGCGAGATCCTCCGCGCGCCGGAACGAACAGCCGGCGCTGATCCAGGGCGCTGACGCACTGTAGAACCTCAGGGCGGGAGCCTGCGGACTTCGGATCTGGTCCTCGAAAAGTAATTCGTCCAAGGCCATCTGGAGCGGCATGTGCGCGCTGATCATCGGCAGGAGTCGCCAATCCATAAATCAGATCCCGGAAGAAGCGAACGCGGTCGATCGGGAGGTCATGCCGGAACTTCGGCGAGCGAAACTTTTTCGCGGAGCATATCTTTGTAGGAGAGGATGGGCTTCCGGGCCGCGAGCACGTCATTAGGACGGCGCACGGGAAGCGTGTAGGGGGCGTTCCTGACATTCTCGGGGTCCGTTTCGATCTCTTGGGCGATCTGCTCCATGGCCGCAACGAAGAGGTCCATCGTTTCTTTGCTCTCCGTCTCGGTCGGTTCGATCATGAGGGCCTCCGGAACCACCATCGGGAAATGGACGGTCGGCGCGTGAAATCCGAAATCCAGCAGCCGTTTGCCGACATCGCCGGCGTGCACGCCTCGGGAACCGCAATCCTTCAGCGAAAGAACGAACTCGTGCATGCAGGGCCCGCTGATCGCGACCTGGAAAAAAGATTTTAATTTTTCTTTCAGGTAATTCGCGTTGAGGATGGCCGCTTCGCTGACCTTGAGCAATCCCTCCCGCCCCAGGACCTTCAGGTACGTGTAGGCGCGGATGATCACGCCGGTATTCCCGTGGAAAAGCTTCACGCGCCCGATCGAACGCGCGTCGCCCGCGGCCCACCGGTAACCTTCCACGGTCTTTTCGACGAGCGGGGCCGGCAGGAACGGGATCAAATGTTTTTTGACGCCCACAGGGCCCGCGCCCGGACCGCCGCCGCCGTGGGGCGTCGCGAACGTCTTGTGCAAATTAACGTGAATGATGTCAAAGCCCATGTCCCCGGGACGCGCGAGGCCCAGCAGCGCGTTGAGGTTGGCACCGTCGTAGTAAAGCAGCCCGCCTTTTTCGTGCACGAGGCGCGTGATCTCGAGGATATTCTTTTCGAACAAACCGAGCGTGTTCGGATTCGTGAGCATGAGGCAGGCCACCTGATCGTCCAAATGCCGTTTCAGGTCGTCAAGATCGACGCAGCCGTGCTCGTTCGATTTGACTTCGACCACATGAAAACCCAGCAACGCCGCGCTGGCGGGGTTCGTGCCGTGACTGGAGTCCGGGACCAACACCTTCCGGCGGGCACTGTCGCCGCGGGAGGCGTGATAAGCGCGGACGAGCATCATGCCGGTCAGCTCGCCATGCGCGCCGGCCGCGGGCTGCATGGTGAACCGGTCCATGCCCGTGATCTCTTTCAGGCCTTGCTCCACCTCGTAAAGGATCTCGAGGATCCCCTGCGTGGTGTCTTCAGACTGGAGCGGGTGCAGGGCCGTGAACTTTTCCTGGCGTGCCGCCCATTCGTTGACCTTGGGGTTGTATTTCATGGTGCAGCTGCCGAGCGGGTAAAAGTGCGTGTCGACCGAGAAATTCTTTCGCGAAAGATTGATGAAATGACGGATGATCTCCGGCTCGCTCATTTCCGGAAAAAGAAGCGGGCTTTGCCGCAGGAGATGCTTGGGGACTTCCCGGAGCGGGTCCTTGGAGCAGAAACGATCCCGCGGCAGGGTCACTCCGCGGCGGCCCGGCTTGCTCTTTTCGAAACTGAGACGATCGTCCAGAGAGATCAGCATTGGCCGAGGGCCTCCGCGAACCGGTCAAGGTCCTCATTGGTTTTCGTTTCCGTCGCGCAGACAAGGAACTGGTCCTTGAGCTCGGGATAAAAGCCGGCGAGCGGAACGCCCGGAAAAATACCCTGGGATTTCAGCTTCGCTTCGACCTTGGCGAACGGCACCCTGGAAATAACCCGGAACTCATTGAAGATCGGTTGGGCCGCGTCCACCTGGAAATTCTTGAGCGCCGCGATCTTCTGGCGCAGATAATAGGCCCGGTCGCAATTGATCTCGCCAATCTCCCGCATGCCCGCTTTGCCGAGAAGCGTCATGTAAGCGCACGCCGCAAGCGCGCAGAGCGCCTGATTGCTGCAAATGTTCGAGCCCGCGCGTTCCCGGCGGATGTGCTGCTCGCGCGCCTGAAGCGTCAGACAAAAAGCGCGTTTGCCGTCGGCGTCTTCCGTCAGCCCCGCCAGCCGGCCCGGGATGCGCCGCATCAGCGCCTGCGAAACCACAAAATACCCG
>CAIJDY010000106.1 GCA_903819565.1 Candidatus Omnitrophota bacterium
ATACGGTCCTTTGATCTTTTTTTTGACGAACTGCACGCCCTGTTCGGCGAGCCTTCGGTATGGAAGCTTTTTCCGGAGGTGGAGGAAGTTCTGCGGGCGCTGAAGCAAAAAGGTTTTGTTCTCGGCCTGGTCTCGAATTGGGACAGCCGGCTTTTGAAATTATGCACGGGACTTGGGCTGGATCCTTACCTGGATTTCAAAGTGATCTCCGCGGCCTTCGGGGCCGCCAAGCCGAGCCCGAAAATATTTGAAGAGGCCCTGAGGAAAGCCAGCGTCAAGGCAAGCGAGGCCGTGCATGTGGGAGACAGTCTTGAAGACGATATCCGCGGCGCCCATGAGGCGGGCATTAAGGCGATCTGGGTGGACCGTTCGGAGCGGCACGGGACCTTGCCCCCGGACCAGCGGGATTTCGTGACAGTGATCCGGGATCTGCGGGAATTGATTTCATAGAACTCTAGACACCAATATTGGGAAAATGTCATTCCGGGCTTGACCCGGAATCCATAAAATCAAAAAAACCGGATGCCGGATCGAGTCCGGCATGACAAACTATAAATTCTTATCATTTTGGATTTAATCTAGGAAGGTTCCATGGCGGAAAATAAAAACGTCATCGTGCTGGACGTTGAGACGCAGAAGTCGTTCAAGGAGGTCGGAAAGTCCAAGGCGATGGGACTTTCCAAACTCAAGGTGTCCGTAGTCGGGGTGTACGATTATCTGACGCAGCAGTATTTGTCTTATGAGGAAAAAGATATGATGAAGCTCGATCAGCGTCTTCAAGCCGCGGATATGATCATCGGGTTCAATATCCGGCATTTCGACATGGCGGTGCTGGCGCCGTACCTTTTCGTGCCTGTCGCGAACCTGCCGGTGCTGGATCTTCTGGAAGAGATCGAAAAAGTCCGGGGGCACCGGGCAAGTCTCGACAGCGTTGCGCGCGCGACGGTCAAGGAGGGGAAGTCCGGGGACGGCGCCGAAGCGCTGGTGCTTTTCAAGGAAGGGCGCATGGAGGAGCTCAAAAAATACTGCCTGGACGACGTGCGCCTGACCAGGGAGATCTACGAATACGGGTGCCGCGAGGGAAAGATCTTTTTCACCTCAAGCTGGGATTTCAAGACGTACGAGATCCCCGTGACCTGGAAACAAGCGACCGAAGGGTTTCTCAATAAAAAGAAAGAGAATAAAACCGACTTTCCATCCAGTTTATTTTAAGCCAGGAGCGCCATGCCGGACACCGTCGTGAATTATTTGAGTTATTTTCTTTTGGGGATCGGGCTCAACCTGACGCCCTGCGTTTATCCCATGCTGACGATCACGCTTTCACTTTTTCGCGGCTCCGAAGAAGGGTCCCGCTGGCAGTCCTTCTGCCGGGCGTTCCTCTACGTGTCCGGGATCGTGGTGACGTACACCGCGCTGGGAGTGACGGCGGCTTTCACCGGGCAATTCTTTGGAGGCCTGCTTCAGAATTTCTGGGTCCTGCTTCTGGTCGGTTGCTTCATCTTCGCGCTTTCTCTCAGCATGTTCGGTTTTTACACTTTCCAGCTGCCCTCCTGGCTTGTGCCCCAGCAGGGAGCTTCCCGGCGGTCGTTCCTGGGGCTCTTTTTGGCGGGCGCCATGGTCGGGTTGATCGCCGCGCCCTGCGTGGGACCGGTGGTCCTCTCGCTGTTGGTGCATATCGGTCAGGAAAAAAACGTCACTTTCGGCGCGGTCTCTTTTTTTCTGCTGGCGCTCGGTCTTGGAACTCCTTATATGGTGCTGGGGACCTTTACGGGACTCCTGAGAAAACTGCCGCGATCCGGCGCCTGGCTGATCTGGTTCGAAAGGGCGCTGGGCGTGGTGCTTTTTTCCTTCGGGTGTTTTTATCTGATCATCGCCTTCCGCTGGCCGATCATGCCGTGGCTCGTCCCGCTTGCCTTTTTGGGCGGCGGTATTTATTTGGGATGGCTTGAGCGCACGGAGGGAAAAGCGCCGAAATTCGAGATCTTTAAAAAGGTCGCGGGAAGCTTGGCCGCGGTCGCCGGGATCGTGATGCTCCTGAACGCGACCGGCGTTTCGTCGAAGCCGGCCATGGTCTGGGAAAAGTACCGGGCCGGGATCCTCGAGGAAGCCAAAGCGGCCGGGCAGCCGGTCATTCTGGATTTCTACGCGGATTGGTGCATCCCGTGTCATGAACTGGACCAGTTCACCTACACGAACCCGGAAGTGATCGATCTTCTGAAGCGCTTCCGGCGGATCAAAGTCGACACCACTTCCGTGGACACGGCAGAGATCGAGGAGGTTGTCCGCAAATTCAATGTCTACGGGATCCCGTCTATTTTTTTCATGGACGCGAGCGGCCTGGAGGTCGAGGAGCTCCGGATAACGGGATTTGTGTCTCC
This sequence comes from Candidatus Omnitrophota bacterium, assembly GCA_903819565.1. Lineage (GTDB taxonomy): Bacteria > Omnitrophota > Omnitrophia > Omnitrophales > Aquincolibacteriaceae > Pegaeibacterium. The sequence continues at coordinate 2,379 of CAIJDY010000106.1, forward strand.
CGAGGAACTCCTGGGGGCCGTCCGCGCTTCCCGGAGGCTCCAAACTTGACAAAGGGAAGAAGGGCTTCTATGATGCCTCGAAACGTGCACCGATCACACGAGAGACGCCATTCGATATGAAAATCCTCCAGAGGTACGTCCTTAAAGAGCTTCTTCTGCCGTGTCTGATCTGCTTTTCGGTCCTCTGCTTCATTTTTCTCACCGGCTACCTCGTCAAAATGGCCGACATGATCATCGGTCGCGGCATCCCGTTCACCAATACCCTTTATGTCCTTATACTGACCTTGCCGTCCGTGATCAGCTGGACGGCCCCGATGAGTCTCCTGACGGGCGTTCTGATCGTGTTCGGGAGTCTTTCCCAGCACAACGAGTTCCGGGCCATGAAGGCCTCCGGGGTTCATCCGCTGAAATTCATGCTGCCGCCGCTTGTTCTCGGGTTCATGCTGAGCATTTGCATGTTCGTTTTTAACGACCAGGTCGGGCCTGCCGCCCGTTTTGAGTTCCGGAAGGCCACGAAAAAGATCATCATGCAGCACCCCATGGCCCTGATCGAGCCGGGACGCTTCGTGAAGATCAGCAGCGGGATCCTTTTCCTTGCCAAGCGGGTGGAAGGGAACGTGATGAGGGATATCGTGGCGCATGAGGGCGTGGACACGGACAAGCCCGTGCGCACGATCGTGGCGGATCGCGGCGAGATCCAGATGGACCCGAACACCGGGCAGTTGGAAGTTATCCTCTATGACGGCACCGTCTCGGAATCCCAGGACAAAGGCATCCAGTCCGTGCAGTTCAAGTCCTACAAATTCCCGACCCTCGAAGAGAACGATATTCGCAAGCTGGGGAAAAAGAAAAAGGACATGGCGCTCGCGGAATTGCTCGTGGACATCTCGGAAAAAACCGAGAAAAAGGACCTTCGCGAGCTTTGGTCCGTGTTCCACCAGAGGATCTCGTTCTCCTTCGCGGCTTTGGTGTTCATGTTCATCGGCATTCCCATCGCCTGCATTGTGAAGCGCGGGGAAGTGGTGATCAGCTTCGGGATCTCGATGGGGGCGATGAGCCTTTATTATATCCTTTTTGCGATCGCCCAGGCCATGTCGACCCGGGGAGTGCTCCCTCCCTTTATCAGTCTCTGGATCCCCAATCTCATTCTCATCGGCGTCGGTACTTGGCTTCTCCGGAAAGCGATCATTTCCTGACGGGCGTTGCCGAAGAGCTTTCTTCCCGGACTTCGCTCACGGCGGCGGGATAAAAATTTCTTGCCTCACTGGGGTTCCCCGCATAGTATAACCCCCGTTCGTATTCGGTAATTATTAGGGAAATCGAGGCAACCCGGCTGCTGTTGAAGTCTGGGAATAAAAGGTTTTGTGGCCTGCCTTTATGACGGGGATGCGTCCTATAAACCCCGCTCCAGGGATTCGATCTCGTAAAAAATAACAATCAGAAAGGGAACAAATTCATGAGCAACGCCAATGTCGAAAAAGCACCCTTAATGAGCACCCTCCCGGGGGATGACGTCCGCCAGATCATGTGGGGTTTTGCCGATCGCTACGAACACCAGATGGTGGTCCAGGCGACCCGGTCCGTGGCCCGCGGTATTGTCGCGCGTCTTGTGGCCGACAAACAGCGCCATACCCATGAATGGACCCCGCAGAAGCAGGAAATGCTCAAGGCGTTCGACGAAGCCGGCGTGACGGCGGCTTTCATGGAACCCGACCAAGGCGGCTACATTTCGGGGCCGAAGAACCTCGTGCTCGCTTTGGTGGCGTTCGAACTGGCGTGGGTCGATGCCGGTGCCGAGACCGCGAGCCTCGCGAATAATCTCGCGCTGGAGCCGATCCATGAAAAAGGAACTCCCGAACAGATCCATCATTACATGAGCGGCTGCGTTCCGCCGAAACCGGGAGAGAATCGCAAGATGCTTCGGGGCTCCTTTGCATTGACCGAGCCGCTTCCTTATGTCGGGGTTGATGCCGGGATGCTCTCGGGCAAGATCCGCATCGCGGAATGGAAGGAAGGCAAAGAGCCCGTCATCCAGGTCGAGAAGCGCGGCCGCTTCATCACCAACATGGGCTACGCGACTTTTGTGACTGCGGCGGTCGATACCGATGACCCGCGCATCAAGTCGAGCTGCATGGTCATTCTGGAAGAGGACGATCAGGGAACTTATGACCGCGGAGCACCGACGTTAAAGCTTGTGCACCAGCTGTCCTGTACGCACGACCCGATTTTCAACCTGAAGATCCCCG
>CAIJDY010000107.1 GCA_903819565.1 Candidatus Omnitrophota bacterium
CATCAATGATACGCTGGGCCACGTGATCGGCGATCAGCTGATCAAAGCCGTTTCTGTCAGGATCCTTAAGACCGTTTACAATTCGGATACCGTGACACGCATTAGCGGTGGCAATTTCATGATCCTTCTGCCGCATCTCGGTGCACATGAGAACGCGGAGAACGTGGCGAACAAGATCCTGACGGCGTTCAAGTCCCCGTTCCGCATCAACGAGCACGAGCTTTTCACGACCTGCAGTATCGGGATCGCGATATCCCCGGGAGACGGAGCCACGAGCGGGGCGTTGATGAAGAACGCGGATGCCGCGATGCATCTTTCCAAGGAACGGGGGAAAGACCGCTACCAGCTTTTCTCTTCCGCGATCACGAATAACAGTTTTGAGCGGTTGGTACTCGAGAATAGCTTGCGGCGGGCTCTGGAACGGCAGGAGTTCAGGCTTCATTACCAGCCGCAACTTGACCTGCGGACGGGGAAGGTGACCGGGGTCGAGGCCTTGATACGCTGGCAGCATCCGGACCTTGGGTTTATTCCGCCGATGGAGTTCATCCCGGTCGCCGAGGATACGGGACTGATCCACGCGATCGGGGATTGGGTGCTTCAAACCGCCTGCGAACAGAAAAGGATCTGGAACAAGATGGGTTTCAAGGATCTGAGGGTGGCGATCAATCTTTCCGCGCGGCAATTTCACTACGCGAATCTGGTAGATCTTATTTCGAACGCTGTCAAGAAGGTCGATATGGACCCGCGGGGACTGGAACTGGAGCTTACGGAGAGCACCCTGATGGACCGTTTGGAAGAGACGACGGAGACGCTTCGCAAACTCAAGGACATGGGCCTGAGCATCAGCATCGACGATTTTGGTACCGGGTATTCTTCGCTGATGTACCTGAAAACTTTTCCGATCGATGCGATCAAGATCGACAAGTCCTTCGTCCATGACGTCACTACCGACGTGGACGACTCGGCCATTACCCAGGCCATTATTTCCATGGCGCACAGCCTGAAGCTGGAGGTAGTCGCCGAAGGGGTGGAGACCAGTCCGCAGCTGGAGCTTCTCCGGTCGCAGGGTTGCGACATCATCCAGGGGTATCTTTTCAGCAAGGCCATTCCTCCTGAAGACATTATCCCGCTCATGAGCAACGGCGCCGCAAAAAAGGTTCTTTCGCCCACCAAACAACCCTGATCTTCTCGGGAATTTCCGCAACGTGACCTTTCATGCCTCCAGCGTGCATTTTTCATTCTTAAGTTCGGGAAGGTTTTCTCCGATACGTGCACTGCATTACCGGAAATCTCTAAGATTTTTCGCTCCAAAAAAATCGATAATAAACCGGTAACAGGTGTAGAATAAATTAGGTTCGATAGGTGCTTTCAATGTCGAGGGCCGCGGCGAAAGCCGGGGCGAAGGACATGGCAAGATCACGAGCAAACCTTCCTTTTCGGTGTGTTTCGGTGTTGTTCCTTATGGTCGCCGCGGTTTTCTTTGGCGGGGCGGCTTTTTCTCCCGGCGCGGTCCCATTTATTTCACTCCTGAACCCCAGCGGGGTCTCTGCGGGAACAAGCGTGAATAGCATGCTGGCGTTCCAAGATACAGCGCCGGTCTTCCAGCCTGCCTTGCCGGCAGGCGGGCATGACGTTGTTTTGAGACAGGTGGACGAGATGATGCTTACCGAACGCGCGGTTTCCACCGCGGTTTAAGAAGTTCCGGACTACACTCCCTTTGACAGGATGGGTTCGTAGCCGTGACTCTTTTTCGTTTGTTTCATCGGCGCTGGCGGGACGGTCTTGCTTCGTAGACCTGCGGGTGCCGGTGGAAAACGGTGCTGGAAAATTCTTCTAAAAAAGTCATAATAGCCTCCATGGCATACCGTTTTGTTTGCTCCCACTGCGGAAAATCATTCGAACTCGACACGCCTGCTGCGAAGGAGTGTCCTTTTTGCTATTGGTCATCGACCGTGAAGCGGGAGGATGGAGATCCGTCACAGAAGAAAAAGGGTCCGGCGGCGTCAAAATTCTCACCTCCCGTAAAAGATCCGGGCGTGAAGAAGGACATTTCCGGCCGGAGCCTGGGGTATCTTCTCAGGATCGTTCTTATTCTTTTGGTGCTGGCCGGGATTGCGGTCGCAGGTTTCTGGGTATATAAAAAACTGCCGGTCTCTTCCCCAAAAGGCGAATCCTTCACGATCCAATTCCCCAAAACGGAAAAGGCCTCTTTGAAATCCCCAGCGGTCGCTTCCGGCGTGGCGGCCCTTTCTCCGGAAGACAAAGAGGCCCTTTATAAAGAGATGACCCTTCCTTCGGAACGCGTCCCGGACGCCTCCGAGCAGGAGATCTTGAATCGGGCGGTCCGGCTGGAGACCGGCTGGGTGGAAAAAGTGCCATCCGCGAGCTGGACTGCGGAGCAATACACCCGGCTGATCGAGGATCAGGAACGCTTTTATAAAATGCCTTTCCCCCGAAGCTATAAGAAAAAGCTCCAGGAACTTTTCAAAACCCAGTACCTCGCGGGTGTCGAAGCCTTTACGAAGGGAGACCTTCTGGCCGCGCGCGACCTGTGGGTGGGGTCCCTGGCGATCCCGCTTTATTCAGAGGATCTCCGGAAGCACCGGGCCGTGGCGCTTACCATGCTCCGTCCTTTTATCAATGACACGCTGGCCAAGATCCGGGCGATGAATCAAAGCCTTGTCGACAAGGGAAAGCGTGCCCAGGAAGAGGCGTTAAGCGCGGAGTACCAGAATCTTTCTGCGTTGATCGCGCAGAAACAATGGGCCGGGGCGCTTGCGGCGATAGCGTCCCTCACGCCCCGGGTGACGCAGCTCCAGCAAAGCTCGAAGATCCGGGAGGCTCCGCCGTCGTATCCGGCGTCGTTCGGCAACGTGGATCAGGACATCCAGCGCGCGCTCATGGATTTGATGGCGACGAATCCGTCAACGTTAGCGGACCTGCAACCGTTGCAGCAGGATCTGGTCGAAAAAAAGGAAGTTCTTGAGACTTTTACCGAGGACTACCTGAAAGGCGTCATGACGACGTACCAGAATGCCATGGCGCTTATTCACGTACAAAAATGGGGAGAGGCGATCCAGGCGTTTGAGTCCATGGCGGGTCCGCGGGAACTTCAGGAAGATGCGGCCCGGAAGGTCGCTATCCTGAAAAAGATCGGCCAGTCTTCGATAGCTTCGTAATAAATGAAGCAGGGGATGAGCGCAGCCTTGATTCATCAGGGAAAACCAGCTAAGCTTTGGGGGAAGATGTCATGAGCCGCGAGGCGCTAATGTTCGGAGGCGGAAAAGCCGGAAGGGTTTTGTATGCGCTGGTGCGGGATATGGTCGCGGCTTCCCGGATCGTTAAAAGTGCCGGCCCGCTTCATGTCATCGCGCGGAATTTCGACCGGGCCCAAACGCTTCTTGATCATGCCGTGAAGGAAAAGCCCTGTTTGGTGATCTTGGATCTCGAAACCTGTGAAGTGGAGGCATTTCAGGTGCTCAAAGAGTTGCGTTATAATGCCGATTTAAAGGGAGTCCCTGCAGTGGGGGTGGTGACCCAGGCGAAGGCGATGGTGAAACCGGAGGCCGAGAAGGCAGGTTGCCTGCGGGTCTATTTGAAGACGGAATTCATCAGGGAACTTCCGGATCTGATCGCGAGGTATGCCGCATGATTTTTCATATAGGGAACGATATGCCCGTGGTGGAAACGAAGGTAATGGACTGCGAGTCCTCCTCGTTCACTTCCGAAGAAACACGCATCATCAAAAGTCAGATCCGCAAGAACAGGGCTTTGATCAATGATTACATCAAGCGGATCGATCTGTTCGTGAATCAGGAGCGTTATCCCCAGCAGGTCGATTTTGTCGCGAAGATCCGCGCGCGGTTGTTCCTTTTAATGGACGAGAACGATACTTTCCGGAAAGTCCTCTGGAAGCATTGCCAACACGGGTTTTAATCAGAGACCGATCAACCCGCGATAATGAACGCGCTCCCGGTTTTTAATAAAGACCAGATGAGAACCGGACAACAGCAAACGACAGGAATGAGGACCTTATGATCGAACATCTGACAACATTGATCCTTGGCGGCGGGCAGGGGAAGCGCCTTTTTCCCTTAACAAGTTATCGTTCCAAACCGGCCGTTCCGATCGGCGGGCAGTACCGCCTGGTTGACATCCCGATCTCCAACGCCATCAACTCCGGATTGCGGCGCGTTTTCGTCCTGACCCAATTCAATTCCGCCTCGCTGCACCGGCACATTCACCGGACGTACCCTTACGAGGCTTTCACGAAGACCAGCGTGGAACTTTTAGCGGCCGAACAGACGCTCGAGCACACCGATTGGTTCCAGGGGACGGCCGACGCGGTCCGGAAATGCATGCCGCATTATCACAGCTACGTGACCGACACGTTCCTGATCCTTTCCGGGGACCACCTCTACCGGATGGATTACCGGGAGATCCTGAAATTCCATCACGATCATGACGCGGACGTCACAGTCGCGACCATCCCGGTCCCCGAGCGCGAGATCAAGGGGCTCGGGATCATGAAGTTGAGGTCGGACGGAGCCATTACGGATTTTATTGAAAAGCCTACGAAAGATGAATCGGTCGCCTCCTATGTTCTTCCCAGGAAGAAATGCGCCGAGATGGGGATCAAATCCAAGTCACCGACATATCTTGCGTCGATGGGGATCTATGTCTTCAAAAAAGACGTTTTAATGGACGTTCTGGCGGGACAGGAGAAGGATTTTGGAAGGGAGATCATCCCGAAGGCCATAAAAAAGCATAAGGTGTTCGGGTACGTGTTCACCGGTTATTGGCGGGACATCGGGACGATCGGTTCTTATTTCAACGCCAGTCTGGGGCTTGCAGCGCCGGAACCCTCCTTCAGTTTTCTTTCACCGCAGGGGCGGATCTATACCCGTCCGCGCTACCTGCCGCCTTCGAGGTTCCTGAATACCCAAATGGAGCATGTGCTCATGTCCGAGGGATGCACGTTCTACGGCGCTAAGGTCCAGGAGTCAGTGATCGGACTCCGCTCCATCGTGAATCAGGGGACCGTGATCCGCCGGAGCATTCTCATGGGGAACGACTATTACGAATGGCCCGCCTCGAACACAGACCGCAAGCTCGGGATCGGTAAGAACTGCCTGATCGAAAACTGCATCCTCGATAAGAACGTCGGGATCGGCGACAATGTCGAGATCACGAACATCCACAAGCTCAAGGAAAAAGATGGAGAGAATTATTTTATCCGTGACGGGATCGTGATCATTCCCAAGGGCGCGCACATTCCGCCCGGCACAAAGATCTAACGAACGGTCCGGTTCTTTTATGAGCTCTCGCCAGTCTTTTTTCACGTTCCGGGAATGTTTCCTGCTCGCCGGCCTGCTGTTGTTCGTCGTGCCCCCGGGCCGGGCCCAGGGAAGGACGGGCGCGGAAGGAAAGGATCCGGAAGGATCGGTCGCGCAGGCCCAGGCGACGCTTTCTTCCTTGTTCGGAAAAAAGGCCACCCTGCCGATCCCGCCACGGGTCAACGGAACGATCGCCCTTCCGAGTTTCGATTCAAAGGATTTTCGGGTCGATGAGGAGTGGGTCCGGGGCCGTAAAGATTCCGAAGAAAAACAAGGACCGGGTCAGTGATCCGCTCGTCCAAGCCGCAGAAAAGCCACGGTCGCGAACAGGATATTCCCGCCCCAAGCGCTAAAGAAGGGAAGGAGCTTCCCGGATTTTCCTAACGCGAGAGCCACGGCGTCAGTCACGTAATAAGCGAAGACGGATGCCGCGCAGATGAGCACGCTCATGGCAACAGCCTTGCGGTTGCGGACCGAACCGAGGAAGGGAACGGCGATGAGCATCATCACGAGCCCTTTCCAGGGTGCCGCCAAGCGGCTGTAGAGATCCACTTTTTCGGCGTAGACCGCGATGCCGTTCTCCCGGAGTTTTTGGATCGTGTATTTCAATTCGTGGTAGGATAGGAAGATGGTCTCGCTGGCGGTGTTGATGAGGTCCCGCGGTGTGATGTCGATGTCCGGATAGGTTTTTATCGGGATGACGATAGGTTTCCCGAGCACGCCTCCCTGCACGTCCGTCTGATATTCCGTAATGCCCTCGAAAACCCAATGGTCTTCGACCCAAGCGCCTTTTTTCGCGAAGATTTTTTGAGTGGTGTGGTGGGTTACCGGATCCATCCAGATAATGATGGCATCTTCAAGGGTCTTGGGCCGGGGAGCGAATTTCCGGAAATAATACAGCGTGTTCCCGCCGGAATAATAGGTCACGTTCTTGAAGACCTTGCGGTCCTCTTTGCCCTTCTTTTTCTCGATATAGATCTCCAGCAATTCGTTGGCCGCGCGGTAAGTCTTGGGCACGATACGGTCGGCGATCAGGAAAGTGATGATGCCCAGGAGTAGCGCCAGAAAGATCAGGGGGCGGACAATGGTCAGGATCTTGATGCCTGCGGCCTTCATGGCCGTCAACTCGTTGTGGAGGCCGAGGTTAACCAGAAGGAAGATCGTTCCAAGCCAGATGGACCACGCGATGGTCTGGGTGAAAGAAAAAGGGATGAGGGAAAGGTAATAACGCAGGATGATGAGGATTGGGGTCTTGTTCCTTAACAGCTCATCGAGATTATCAAAGAGGTCCGCGACCAAGATCAGGAAGACGAGCGTGAGAGAGCAGAAGAGGATCGGCATCAGCAGTTCTCGCACAAGGTAACGGTCCAGGACTTTCAAGGGGAATCTCCTCTAATACTGCGTTCCTAGTAATTACGGGTTCGCAACCCTGATTCTCTCTCATTAAATTGATGAATGGTGTCAAGACAGCCCACGCTGCCCTTCACCGAATAAAAAGTCTGGGCAGCTAACCCTAAGCATCCAACGGAGAACGGTGCCAAGGGTCAATGATCGCGAAGTCCTTATACTAGCCGCGCGGGGTATGAATCTCAAACTGTTTTTCTCGGGAGGTTCCGGTCTGCCCGACGGTGCGGGCAAGCGTGAAGAGGTCCACGCGTCTGGCGCCGAACGATTTGAGCGTCCGGGCGGCCTCATTGGCCGTGGCACCGGTGGTGAAAACATCGTCCACAAGAAGAAAAGAGCGGCCGGCGACTCTTTGGGGATGCCGTACTTTAAAGGCGCCGTAGACATTGATCGCCCGCTCTTCGTGGTTCAGGAACGTCTGGCTGGGAATGGGATGTTTTTTGACCAGGAGCGATCGGGCGAGCGGCGGGGTCAGCTCGGGGCTGAGAAGATCCGCCAGAATTTCGGCTTGGTTGAAGTGTCTTTTCAAAAGTTTCAGGCGGTGGATCGGGATAGGGAGGATCGCGTGATACGCGCGGTCGGAGGTGACGGCCTGCGCAAGAGAAAGGGCCGGGCCGCGGCAAGTTTTGAGCAGATGGTCTTTTCGCGCGTATTTGACGGCGTGCAGAAGTTCTTTGAAGGGAGAACGGTAGGCATAAACGGCCCAGACATGATCCAGCGATTCGAATCGCTCTTCGACCCACGCCTCCTCGAGTGGCCAGGCGAGGCTGTTCAAGGCCCTGGAGCAATCCTCGCAGAGAATCTTCTCTTCGAGCGTGAGCATCCGGGGACAGAGGGCGCAAACCGCCGGATAGAAAAGCCGGACGAAAGCTTCTTTGTATTGACGGAGCATAAATAAAATGGCCGCTGTTGACTGTATGACCCCGGACCGAAGAGCCTGCTTTTATCGGTTCGACGGGGATATGCGCACATATTTTCACCAAGAAAAGAATATAGATTATTTGATTTAAAATCAAATAAAAAATATTAATAAGGCAAATGCTGAACTTCAGACGGATCTGGGATTTATAATCCCAGGTTGAGAAGGGGAAAGCAGTTTTCAGGCGCGACCCGCGACCTCACCGGTTTCGGTGTTCACGCGGACAGAAGTGCCCGGCTCGATATAGAGGGGGACCTGGACCTCGATGCCGGTTTCGAGTGTTGCTTTTTTCATGGAACGACCCGAGGAAGAGGTTCCTTTCATGACCGGATCCGTCTCGGTGACGGCCAGTTCGACGTAGACGGGCAGTTCCAGCGAGACGACGGTTCCGTTCAGCTTTAGCGCCTGGACTTCCAGGTTTTCCTTCAGGTAGAACCGCTGTTCCGCCAATTTTTCCGCGCTGAGAGAAAATTGCTCGAACGTGGCGTTGTCCATGAAACAATAATCGGAACCGGAAGCGTAAAGGAAAGCTGCCGGAACTTTTTCGACGTCCGCCAGATCGAATTTTTCCGCCGTCTTGAAGGTCTTGTCCAGAACGGCCCCGTTCAGAAGATTGCGTACCTTGGATTTCACCATGGTGGAAGCCCCGCGCGCCGTCGGGGAAGTGAACCGGACATCAAGCACGAAGTAGGGAAGTCCCTCGATCAAAATATAAAGTTTCTTTTCCAGTTCGTTCGCTGAAACCTGCGACATGATGGGGCTCCTTCCCTGTCCGAAGTTTCGGACCATGGAAGCGTCATTCTATACGAGAGACGTTCGTTTACCAAGAGCTCCTTGAAGCGGGTTTGATGCGTCGACGGACGGGGAGAGGCCTTTGCCGCGGAAGGATGCGTGATGGAGGAGGTTCCGTCAAACATTTAAGTTGACGGCAGTGCCCCCAAGGGATTAAATCTCACTCTTGATAGGTCGTCGCGAACGGGCTGTTCTTGAAGTTAAAATGACTTAAGCGGACGGGATTTGATTATGTTGTCGGAAGGAAAAATTCGGTCACTGACGGTGGTCATCCCCATTTTAAATGAGGAAGCCATCATTGAAAAAAGCCTGACCACTCTCTCCGATGTTCTCAAGACCATATGTCTTGATTACGAGATCGTCGTCGTGGACGACGGCAGCACGGACAGGACCGCGGAGATTCTGAAGAAACTGGCTCTTTCGATCGGACGTTTGAAGATCCTCCGGAATTCCCGCAATGAGGGTCTCGGTGGCGCGTTGTGTCACGGCTTCAAGCACGCCGCGAAAGATGTCGTCTTCTATATCGATGCGGACATGCCTTTCCAGTATGCCGAGGTCTTACGCGCCGTGAAGATCCTGGAAGAAAGCCGCGCGGACGGTGTTGCCGGATTCAGGAATAACCGCGAGCAGGAGCCTTTTTTCAGGCGTCTTTCGTCGATGGCTTATAACGGGTGCGTGAGCTGCCTCTACGGCATCAAGATGCTGGATATCAATTGCGCTTTTAAATTGATGAAAAGAAATGCGCTGAAACAGCTGGATCTGAAAGCAAAGGGGTCGTTCATCGATGCAGAATGGATGGTCCGCGCGGCCTACGGAGGATATAAAATACAGGAGCTGGGAGTGGAGTATTATCCGCGCCCTCAAAGCAGTTCGCGTTTGTTCCGGCTCCGCCCAATCGCGACGGCCTTTTGGGAGATGATAAAGTTTTTCCCCGATATCCGGCGTTTGAAAGGTCCCGCGAGTCAGGACCCCCAAGCATGCCGTTAGCCGGAATCTGTGAAAAATTCCGTCTTTTTCCATTTCGTTCCCGCATGGGGACGATTGCCCGCGGGTATCCGGCCAAAATACTGCCGCATCTTTTTGTGCGGTGGTTTTCCTGCCCTTTTGAGCTGATCGAACCCCACGTACCCAGGCAGGGGGTCATTTGCGACCTGGGATGCGGTCACGGGCTGATGCTGCACCGTCTGGCGTCCCTTTTGCCTCCGGAAGCGACCCTTCTGGGGTTTGACATCGATAAGGAAAAGATTGGTTTTGCGCGGGCTTTTGATCATGATCATCGCATCTGGTTTGAAGCGAGAGACATTCTTGCTGCATTGGATCTGCGTGATGTGACCTGCTTGATTTTGAATGATGTCTTGCACATGCTTTCCTATTCCCACCAGGAACTTTTGCTTCAGAGGTGCTTCGATTGCCTTGCGAAGGAAGGCGTTCTGATCCTTAAGGAAATAAATGCCCAGGCGTCCTGGAAATATTGGTGGGCAGGCATCCAAGCGTATTTTGTAAAGGATGTCTTTCGTCTTACCCGGGGGGAAGGATTTCATCCCCGGTCCGTGGGTTGTCTGACCGGGCTGCTGGAAAAAATCGGTTTTAAAGTGGACGTTCTGCCGGCCCACCAAGGATATCCCTATCCTCACATGATCTTTCTTTGTCACAAAGGTTGAACGCATGCAATGAAAGAGACCGCTCTGCTGTTTAATCCGCCTGCTCCGCCCGGCTCGCAGTGTGTCATTCGCGACTTCTACTGCAGTTTTTCTTCGAAAGCCGATTATTATTGGCCTCCTCAGGACCTTTTGGCGCTGTCCGGGGTTCTGCGGGAAGATTATGATGTGCAGGTAATCGATGCCGTCGCTTCCGGACTCGGTCCGGCGGCCTGCCGGGAGATGATCCAGGCCAGCCGAGCCTCGGTGATGATCTTTGCCACCGGCAGCGTTTCGCTGACGGCAGATATGGCGTTTATGGGGAGCATTCCAAAGCGGGAGGGGAGCCGGTGGCTTGCCAGTGCCAGCCTGTTTCATTCCGCGAGGGAAGCCACGCTGCGCCGGTATCCGTTTTTGGATGATGTGATCTCGGATTTTACGGACCCAAGCATCCTTGACCGGCTGCGAGGCAAAGAAGCCCGGAAAGTCGTGGCCGCCGAATTCAGTCTCGGCAGGCCTCTGTATGAGCACTTCATCGGCCGCGGGAAGTCTTTACCGTTTTTCGGAGGGGCGTTTTTTTCCATCATGACAAGTTCGTTCGGCTGCGAATTCAGCTGCGGGTTTTGCACGGCGGGGACGTACCGGATCAAGTTCAGGGACATGAAGGAAGTGTTGGAGGATATCGGGTATTTGAAGAGCCGCGGCGTCGGAAAGATCTTTTTTGTCGATCCTCTTTTCACGGCGGATCCCCAAAGGGTCCTGAGGTTCTGTGATGCGGTCCGCGATCTGAAAATGGAGTGGATCTGCAATGCTCACGTGGATACGATCCAGGACGAGGCTCTGTTGTGCGCCATGGAAGCAGCGGGCTGTCGTGTTCTTTTGATTGGCGTGGAAAGCGGAGACGAAGATCTCCTGAAGCGATGGGGAAAGCGTACGGACGTCGGACGGATCAAAAAGGCGTTCGCGTTGTGCCGTAAACACCGGATCGCGACGCTCGGGTATTTTATCATCGGCCTGCCGGGGGAAGACCGGGAATCCTCCCGGAAAACGGTTCGTTTTGCCAAGGAGCTTCGGTGCGATTATGCTTCGTTTGGATATGCGACCCCCGATGAAGGAACGCGGTTGCGGAAAGAGGCGTTAGAGAAGGGATGGTGCAGTCCCTCCGAGATCTCAAGAGATTTCGACTCTTCGCAGGCGCCGGTTTTAGGGACCGAAACCTTGCCGCGCGAAGAGGCCGTTCAATTATTTCAAGAGGCTTACCGGAGTTTTTATTTTAGACCCGGATATATTCTAAGTGCATTGCTGAAAGTAAGGTCCCTGACGGGGCTAGGCGCCTTGTTCCGCACGGGGAGGGCGATATTAAAGAAAAATATCTGATTGTGAATGCCGATGATTTCGGTCTCGATCTCGAAATTAATCGCGGGATCGATGAAGCTTGCCTCGGAGGGATGGTGAGAAGCGTTTCTCTTCTTGCTACGGGCAAGGCCTTTGAGGATGCGGTGGGGCGTCTTCGCAGGATGCCCAGGGTCGGGGTCGGGATCCATCTGTGTTTGGTGGCTGAAAGATCCGTGCTTCCCGCGCAGAAAATCCAGAGCCTTGTTGATGAACAAGGGCGGTTTCCTTCCGCCTATCGGAATTTTCTTGTAAGGTTGTGGACCCGCCGGATTCGTCCGGAGGACATTGCGATCGAACTCGACGCCCAGTTCAGAAAGTTTCTTGATCACGGAATCCACCCGACGCATGTTGATAGCCATCAATACATTCACCTCGTTCCCGCAGTTTCAACGACCGTGATCGAACTCTCTAAAAAATACGGGGTAAAATGGATCCGGTATCCTTCGCGGCCGGAGCGGTTTTTCCCGCGAAGTTTACGGGCCGCGGCGAAAATGATGGGGCTGGCGTTATTTTCGAGATCGCAAACGCGGCGTATTCGAGGATTCGGCATCCGCGTTCCGGACAATTCTCTGGGATTTCTGGAATCAGGGCGTCTGGATGCCGGGAAGATGCGGGTGTTGTTGGATCGGATGATCTGCGGCGTCAATGACCTGACGGTCCATCCCGGCTACTGTCCCCAAGAAAGGGAATACGCGGCGTGGAATTATCATTGGGAAACGGAGCTGGCTGTTTTGAAGGATGAGAGCACGATGCGTTTGGCGCGTGAAATGCGCATACGAATAGGGAATTACGCGGAGCAATCCTAAAGCGGTGGATTCCCGTTTTTTTCCCGCGGATTTTTCGAAACGTTAGTTCCGGAAAGCTGGGCGCGGCATCGGGCCCCGGCGTTTTTCAATCGCCTCGCGTGTGGGCGGAAACGGCTTTCCAGCTTCTATAAAACTCGCGGACTTGATTTAAGGACCGTATCCTCTTGAGGTAGGACCAATACACGCGAGGGGAAGAATAAAAATCCTTCAGGATCGATCTGTGCGCCGCGACGATCTGTTCTTTTGACAGTCCGGCGGGTATAAAGACAGGATCGAAACAGGAAAACCGGTCCCACTCCGTGTCAAGAGTCCCGAACTCGTGGATCCGGTTCCAGACCTCTGAACCGGGATACGGGGTAAAGTAGGTTAGAGAGATGTCGTCCAGGCCAAGGCTTTTGATGAAATCCGCGGTTTGCTTTAAGGTTTCGGCCGTTTCCAAAGGATTGCCGAGCATAAAGAAGCCCTTGGTGGAAAAGCCCTGTTTTTGAGTGAGCCGTATTTTGATTCTGATCTCGTCCAGCGTGATGCCCTTATCATAGAAATCGAGTATCGGCTGGGAACCGCTTTCAATGCCGTACAGGATCTGCCAGCAGCCGGATTGTTTAGCGATCTTCAGCCTGTTTTCCGTGATGATATCGATCCGGCTCAAGGCCGACCAGGCGATCCGGATGTTCTTTTTCCTGATCAGGCGAGACAGCTCCTCCAGGCGTTCTTCGGAAAGTAAAAAATTATCATCTTCGAAAAAGATCCCCCGGATGCCGTACTCTTTTTGAAGCAGCAACATCATCTCTGCCACGTAAGCGGCGCTGTGCAGCCTCACCTGATTGCCAAAGATCGCGCGATCGCAGAAAACGCACCGGCCGGGGCACCCCCGGGAAGTGACGAGAGAAACACAGGGCATCTCTTTGATGCTTTGAGTGGGGACCCTGTAATAGCGATCCAGCCGCGGCAATAGATCAAAGGCCGGAAAAGGAAGTTCGTCCAGGTCCCGGATCCTGTCCCGGGAAGGGGTCCGTAGAAGCTTTCCGTCCGCTTTGAAGACGATCCCTTGAACCGAGGTTAAGGAGGCTCCCTCCCGCAGTGCCCGCAATAATGCTTCGAGGGTCCTTTCTCCTTCACCGAGAACTCCGATATCAAAAGCGGCATTTTCAAGCAGCGTTTTTTCAGGGAGGGCGGTGAAGTGAGGCCCCCCGATAATGATCGTTATTCCGGGTAGTTTCTCTTTGAGCTTCTTTGCAAGAGCTGAGGATGTTTTTACGGAGACTGTGGTGAGCGTGATGCCTAAAAGAGAAGGATTTTTTTCACAAATTGCCACTGCGGTTTCTTCCAGTCCGTACCCCAGCGCGGCCGCGTCCAGGAGGCTTGTCTCAAAGCCCATTTTCCGTGCAGTGGCTGCCAAAGAAGCCAGGCCCAGGGGAGGTTCCACGGCGCCGGCCTGAGATAAAATGCCGTAACGCTGATTTGCGCTCACGGGGGGATTCACAAACAGGGTTTTCACGGTCCTCTCCTCGACGCCGATAATAAGTGCGGTTTTTCGGCCGCAGCATGTCCGGTCGTCTCAGGTCAAAATGCTAACGGCGCGCGGCCTCCGGCGACTTTTTGCCGATCATTGTACTATATCCGTGAGAGGGATCGATGCAACCGTAATCTTTCGGCAGGGGGGGGGGATCGCTTCCGTTCTTTTCACGGCGCTTTCTTTCGGCTATCATGTGCGGGCATGGAGCCCGTTTCCAGAGCCATCCATGCTGGCGGTTCTCGAATGGGTGCGCGGGTCCTTGATATGGCCGCGTGATCCCTTCGTGAGGGGGCCTGAATGGGTGGGCTGTTTTAAAGGATGGGGCTTTGATGTTCTTTGCGCGTGAAACACACATGAGAATAGGGAATTATGCAGACTGATCAAAAAGATTTGAATCCTTTGCCCATGGTTTTGGTCAATTTGACGGTGGCCATGGCTTTAGTGAATTATTTTTGGCTGAGGCTAAATCAGTGTCCTCCGGTGGATGACGAGGCCTATCATCTCTTGTCGGCTCTGAAATATTTCTGGCTTTTCGGCAATCCGTCCTCCGGGATGTTCGGCTCCCTATTATTCGTCGATGATCTTTACCCGCCGTTATTTCCTTTTTTGGCTGCATGGGGGGCACACATTTTCGGCGCCGTGGGAACGGTTTCGTTTTGTATGACCAACGCGATTTTTCTGGTGGTCACGTTCTTTTCCTTATACGGCATCGGCCTCAAAATGGGGGATCGGAGATTAGGGGTTTTGGCTTCGTGTTTCCTTGCTTTGTACCCGATGTTCTTTCATTTGAGCCGGATGTTCATGCTGGAGATCGCGTTGGTCGGGATGGTGACGCTGACGGTGATGCTTCTTCTTTACTCCGAGGGATTCACCCGGACGGTGTGGAGCGTTCTGGCGGGAATTTCGCTGGGTCTCGGCATGTTGACAAAGCAGACGTGCGTCGTCTTCGTCGTGGGACCGGCCCTCTGGGGGCTCCTGGGATCCTGGAACGCGCTCGATGCTAAGCAAAAAAAAAGAAAGGTCGTTAATTTTTGTCTGTTCGTCGCGTTGGGAATCGCGATCGCGTTGCCATGGTATTTTGCGGATGGAGCGACAAAATGCCTTAATATGCGAGGCGCATTTTTGGTCAAAGACAAGGTGGATTTCAACTTCTTCGCTTCTCATCTCGGGGCACTTGTTTTTTATCTCAGGGTATTGGTGCTTGACCAAATGGGATGGATCTTTTTTGGAGGTTTTGTTCTGGCGATTTTTACAAAATTTAGAAAGCTTTTTGAATCGTCCCTTCTTTTCGTTTGGTTTGCCGTCCCGTATGCGGTTTTTTTACTGTTTCCCAACAAATACTACTACTACACACTTGCCTCCCTTCCTGCGGTGGCCTTGATGTCGGCGGGCGGATTGTTGTCCGTCAAAAAGGCGGTTGTCCGCTGGGTTATTATTTCCGGCTTGCTCCTTTTGGGAGTTGGGCAATTTATCCAGCTCTCATTTTTGTCCCCTCAAATCCCCTCGAAAATCCTGTCCTTTGCGCGTTTCTCTCCTCAGACGGGGAATCATCAAATTCAAACACTTTTCAGGCGCATCACGGAGGAATCCAATGTCGAGAAGCCCGTTATCGGGGTCCCGAGCGTAAACCCGAATACCTTTTCGGGAGCGAAGGACACAAAAATCGGGAGAAATTATGTCTGTGTCAATTGGGACACTTTAAAGTACCAGGCGGCACTTGATTTGAAACCGTGGACGATAAAAACGATCAACGGTTTGAATGAGGACGATTTCACGACGCCGCCCCATTTTATCGTTTGTCACGAGCGTATTGAAAAATTAGGTTTTCCCGCTTCCTTCAGCGCTTCTTACCGGCCGACGGATATTTTTGTGATGCCGGATACGACCCGGGTCTATTTGTACAAACTTGAGGAGGGCCGCGGATTTGGCGGGAGGAAAGCCGTTGTTCATCAGGATGAAAACAGCACTGTCTTGGACAACGGCCTTTTACAACTGGGTCTGGAGGATAACAGGTGGCGATTGTATTGGAAAGGGCAGTCCATCGTTAAAAGACTGTCGGTGCTTGCTGCTTTCAAGCCTTTCAGGATTTGGAACAACTCGCGGGAATGTTTCTGGAGGATCTTGTCGCGAGATAAGAACCGTCTTGTGGCGAGGGCATACTTTTGTTTTCTGATTCCTGCCCAGGAGTGGGAATTTGTGCTGGATGGTAATCGTGTCTACTGGACCGTCAAAGTATTTGAGCCTTTCATTATAAAGTCCGAATGGGAAGAGGTTCGTGTCTTGTTGGTGGATGAGTATCGCCACTGGATCACGGCGCTTGGGTCCGGAGATTTTCCGCGGGGATCTGTCGAGGGCTTCATGGAAAACTGGCTGCCCTCCTCGAGCGGTGGCGGGGTTGATTCCGGTTACGTAGGGGTCGAGCAAGTCGAGGATCATTTGCCCGCCGTGACCTTTTACTCACTCCGATCGCGGAACGGACTTAAAGGAGAGGTGGGAAGTGTGGAAGGTTACATGCACGGCAAGCTTCTGAAGTATGTTTTTCGGTGGCCCTGGCGCTATGACTATTTTCGGGGTTGCCTGCTGGTCGGGGATAAGAGCTTCAATTCCCGTTGGCGGCCCGGTCTTGAAAAAGAGTAGAGAACGAGGTTGCTTTTGAAGCCGGTTCGGGAGCGGCGGTAGCCCTTGGGGAAATTTTTGAGGACCGAAGAAGATCTTTACGTGGAAACGGGATACCAGATCCTTTACGAAGACGAATGTTTTTTCGTGGTGGATAAACCCTCGCCTTTGCCGGTCCATCCGGTGGGTCGTTTTAAGGAAAAGAACCTCCTCAGTCTTTTGAAGCGGGACCTGAGGCCGGGTCCCGAAGGATTCCAGATCGTCAATCGCCTGGATTCTGAAACGAGCGGTCTTGTGATCGTTTCAAAATCGAGTTTCATGGCGGGTCGGTTGGGTCTTCTTTTTGAGAAACGGCAAGTGCTGAAGGAATACCAGGCGGTGGTGTTCGGAATACCTCCGGTTGAGGAGGGGACTATTTCGATCTCCCTTGGAATCCGGACGGAAAGCGGTCATAATATCCGCACGCCGGACCCCGACGGCGAAACGGCCCGGACGGATTATCAGGTCCTTGGGAATTTTGGCGATTACGCGCTCCTGAAGGTGGTCCCGCGAACCGGACGAACGCACCAGATCCGGGCGCATCTTGCTTTTCTGGGACACCCCGTCGTCGGCGATAAGATCTATATCGATCCGCGGATCTTTGAACGTTATATTGTCGAGGGATGGCAGGAGAACATGCGCCCGGTCGTCAAAGCCGTGAGGCTTTTGCTGCACGCGACTGCTCTGGAGTTCCGGCATCCGGTGACAGGGACCGCGATGCGGTTCGCGGCCGAGATGCCGTCCTGTTTTGATGAATTCTTGAACCTGCGGTAAACGCGGGCATTTTTTCGAAGAAAGGCTGGAACATGGATACAAAAAAAATCCGGTTCATCATCGTTTTATTAGGGCTGCTTTCTCTTTGGGGGTTTGGCGGACTTCTATGGTTCATGGCTGAGGATCGCGCGATTTTTGAGATCCTTTTGACCGCGTCCTGTCTTGGGGTGTCCGTGGTTTCGTTCTTCGGGCTCTGGCATTATCGGCGGTGGGCGCTTGTGCTGAGCCGGTTTGTTGCGCTGGCGGCGATGGGGTTCGGGGGGTATCTGGCGCATTTCGCATGGACCTTCTGGCTTTTTCAAACCCCCACCCTCGCGGACCGTATTTTTGCGGTGCTCCGGCCCCAGGTGTCCCTTTTTCTTTTCGTGCCGGTCCTCTGGCTGGTTCTGAGCTTTTTGCCCGCTATCAACACGAAGTTCCTTCCCAAGAAAAATGAAACCCTCCCGTGATACCTCGTCCGCATCCCAAGGACCCGCTTCATGGCGTGACGCTTGAGACGATCCTAGAACTTTTGGTGGCGCATTACGGTTGGGAAAAGATGGGAAGCATGATCACGATCCGTTGTTTCAATTTTGACCCGAGCATCAAGTCCAGCCTGACCTTTCTCCGGAAGACGCCCTGGGCAAGAAAGAAAGTCGAAGACCTCTACAAAAAAATTCATAAGAAACTCAAACAACCCCTGAAAGCGAGCCGATGAAGATCTCCCACACGTTGGTGGCCCTGGACGTTGAATCGACCGGTATTTGGATCGAAAAAGACAAGATCATTGAGATCGCGCTGGTCAAATACATGCCGGACGGAAAAAAAGAGACCTACGAGAAGAAGATCAACCCGGGGATCCCGATCCCTAAGGCGGTCACGGACCTGACCGGCATTTCGAACGAGGACGTTCGGGGAGCTCCTTCTTTTGAAGCGGTGGCGCCGGAGATCCTGGCTTTTCTCGGGGATGCGGATCTGGCGGGCTTCAATATCAAAAGATTCGACCTGCCGCTCCTCACGAGGGAATTTGCGGACATCGGGGTCAAGTTCGACTGGGAAACGAAGCGGACTTACGATGCCCAAATGATCTTCCACCTGAACGAGAAACGGGATCTTTCCGCGGCTTATCAGTTTTATTGCGGCAAGGAACTGGTCGGTGCCCATTCCGCACTGGCGGACAGTGAGGCGATCTTCGAGATTCTCGAAAAGCAGGTGGCCAAGTACGGCGAGGGGCAGGAGGACTTGTCGGTCCTGGCGAAGTACGAATACAGCTCGTTCATGGAATTTTTCGACGTGGACAAAAAGTTTTGCTGGTGGCACGGGAAGCTTTACCCGATGTTTGGAAAGTACCGCCGCAAGACCTCGGTGGAAGAGATCGCGAAAACGGACGCGCCTTACCTCCATTGGCTCCTGAAGTCGGATTTCAAAGAGGACGTCAAAACGATGATCAAGGCGGCCCTCAAGGGCGTATTCCCGTCCCATCAAAAAAAAGGGGACGCCGCTCCGGTGAGCGGGCCCGAAGCCCCGGGATTATTTTAGGGATTATTTCCCTTTGCTTCCCGGGAGAGTTTCCGTATAATACCGCCTCCAATGAACCCACACCAAGTACCGTGGCAGTGAAGGGGTTACGCGGTACGGCAGACTGCACCAGAAAGGGTGATAACGCGTGTTAAAAGTTGATGTCGGAGAGCACGAGCCTCTTGAAAGGGCCCTGAAGCGCCTCAAAAAGAAAATGGAGCGCGAGGGGATCTTGAAACTTCTCAAGGCGCGTAAGAATTACGAAAAGCCCAGCGAGAAGAGGCGCCGCAAAGCCCGCACCTCGAAGTCCCGCAAATTCAGCTTCTAAAAGAACTTCCGCCGCTGAATTTTCTTTTTTTGATATTCCCTCAGGAGAAGACCGTTCATTCCCTGTTGTGGAAAAAGCGGTTTTGTTTTGATATCATAGCGGCTTATGATAGATCGAAAGGGCGCTGAACTCCGGAACCTATGACCTCTAAATTCCAAAGTTTTCCCGGCATGGAGGATATCCTTCCGGGAGAGATCGAAAAATGGCAATGGGTGGAAGAAAAAGCCCGTGTCTTTTTCGAAGCCGGCGGTTTTAAAGAGCTCCGCACGCCCGTTCTCGAACCCACCGAGCTTTTCGTTCGCTCCATCGGCCAGGCCAGCGATATCGTCCACAAGGAAATGTTCTCTTTCAAGGACCGCGGCGAACGCGACATGACGATGCGTCCGGAGATGACGGCTTCGGTGGCGCGCGCGGTATTGGAAAAAGGACTGCTCAAGACTACGAAATCCCTCAGGCTTTATTACATCGGTCCCATGTTCCGCGCCGAACGGCCCCAGGCCGGACGCAAGCGCCAGTTCCACCAGATCGGCGCCGAGATCGTCAACGAAGGCGCGCACGCGGATTTCGAGATCATTTCGCTGGTGTACCGGTTCCTTCAATACGCCGGCCTCAAACTTTTGACGCTCAACCTCAATGATCTTGGCGAAGAAGAGGACCGCGCGAAAGTGCGCGAAGCACTCTTGGCTTATTTTTCCAGGGAGAAGGCGAGGCTTTGCAAAGACTGCCAGTGGCGTCTTGAGAAAAATGTTCTGCGCGTCTTTGATTGCAAGGTCCACGGCTGCCAGCCCGTGATCGAAAAAGCTCCGTGGGAAGATTTCTTCCCCCTTAGCGAACGCTTCGGTGCGCTGACTAAAAAACTGGAAGCTGATGGCATTCCTTTTCAGGTAAATCGCCGGCTTGTGCGAGGTCTCGATTACTACAACGGTGTGGTGTTTGAGATCACGGCCGAGGGGCTCGGCGCTCAGAACGCCGTGGCGGGCGGCGGACGGTACGATCATTTGTACCAGGATCTTGGCGGGAACGCGACGCCGTGCACGGGTTTCAGTATCGGGATGGAGAGGCTGCTGACGGCTCTCGAAAGCCAGAGCCCAGGGATCTTTGAAGCCCTGACGGCGCGGAAGGTTTATATCGCGCCTCTTGAAGAAACGCCCGCGCTCCTTCGGTTTTGTCGGGAAAAAGCGGTCGCGCTGCGCGAAGCGGGGATCAAGATCGAAAGTTGCGCCGGCATCTTTTCGCTGAGCCAGCATTTGAAGAAGGCGAACCAGGCCGGGTTACGTTACATGATGATCGCGGGACCGGAAGAGCTTCAAAAAGAAAAGGTTGTAGTGAAGGACCTTGAAAAAAGGGAACAGGTCGAAGTCGGCAATGAACAAGTCGTTTCTCATTTTAAGAAAGAGATGGGCTTATGTTAAGGACTGTGACGTGCGGTGAGTTGAATAAGGATTTTTCGGGGAAAACGGAGACGTTGGCGGGCTGGGTGGATACCCGGCGCGATCACGGGAACCTGATCTTTGTAGACCTGCGTGACCGCTGGGGCGTGACCCAGGTCGTCTTTAATCCGCAAGCGGATCCCAAAATGCATCAGCTGGCCGAATCCCTGCGCGGGGAATACGTGATCCGCGTGAAAGGGAAGGTTCACGCGCGGCCGGCCGGTACCGTGAACCCCAGGATCCCCACCGGGGAGATCGAGCTTCAGGCTGAAGCGCTGGAGGTTCTGAACACGTGTCTTCCGATGCCCTTTGAACTGGGAGAGAAAAATGTCAACGAAGAGCTGCGGCTCCTGTACCGTTTTCTGGACCTGCGCCGCAAAGATATGGTCGAAAGCCTCACGCTCCGTCACCGCGTGACGAAGCTCGTGCACGAATACTTGGACCGGCACTCTTTTATTGAGGTCGAGACGCCGTACCTGACGAAGAGCACGCCCGAAGGCGCCCGCGATTTTCTGGTTCCCTGCCGCCTTAACCCGGGAACGTTCTATGCGCTCCCGCAGTCCCCGCAGCTTTTCAAGCAGCTCTTGATGGTTTCCGGCTATGATCGTTATTACCAGTTCGCGCGTTGTTTCCGCGACGAGGACCTTCGCAAGGACCGCCAGCCCGAGCACACCCAGATCGATCTTGAAATGTCCTTCATCGACGAAGAAGACATTATGGGCGTGGTAGAAGGAATGGTGGCGCACGTGTTCCGGCATACCAAAAAGATCGACGTCCCGTTGCCGCTCCGCCGGATCAGCTACCAGGAAGCGATGGACAAATACGGCTGTGACAAGCCCGACCTCCGCTATGGGATGTTGCTTCAGGACCTGACTCCGGTCTTCGAGGGCAGCGGGTTCAAGATCTTTGATGAAACGATCGCGAAAAGAGGGACGATCCGAGGACTTTGTTTCACGCCGCCCGCGGGCACGGAATTTTCCCGCAAGGATTTTGACGACCTGACCCAATGGATCCGGACCTACGGTGCTAAAGGTCTCGCCTGGTTCAAAGTGACGGGGCCGGACGCGGTCGAATCGCCGATCCAGAAATTTTTTGACGCTGCGCGGACCGGGAAGATGGTCCGAACCGTCGGCGCGAAACCCGGCGATATTATTTTCGTGGTCGCGGACCAGTTCAAGACCGCGGTCGTGTCTCTGGGCGCGCTCCGGTGTTTTCTCGCGGAGAAATACAAGATGATCCCGGAAGGGAAATTTGAACTTCTTTGGGTCGTGGATTTCCCGCTTTTCGAATGGAACGAAGAAGAAAAACGCTGCGACGCGTGTCACCATCCGTTCACGTCCCCGAAGCCGGAAGACGTTCCGCTGCTCGGGACCGAACCGCTGAAGGTCCGGGCCCGGGCCTACGACCTCATTTGTAACGGGACCGAAATGGGCGGCGGCAGCATCCGTATCCACGATCGCGCCGTTCAGTCCAAGATCTTCGAGCTTCTGAACCTGACGCCGGAACAGGCGGAGTCGCAGTTCGGATTTTTACTCAAGGCGCTGACGTACGGGGCGCCGCCCCACGGCGGTCTCGCGATCGGGTTAGACCGTTTCATCACCCTTTTGTTGCAGCGGGATTCGATCCGCGAAGTGATCGCGTTCCCGAAGACCCAAAAGGGAACGTGTCTTATGACCGATGCGCCGTCGTCCGTGAATGAAGCGCAGCTTCGGGAACTTAACATTGCGGTGAAACTGGCAAAATCGTAATAACAGAAAAGGACCCTCTCTTGCAAAAGATCATCAAGCTCCGATCCAATGAAGAAGCAAGCGCCCTTTACGGCAATCTGGACCAGAATGTCCGGCAGGCGGAGAAGGATTATCACGTCAAGATCATCGCCCGCAACGACCGGCTGAAGATCATGGGCGAAAAAAAGAACGTGGAGGACGCCCAGCGGTTCTTCGGACGGCTTTTGGAGATGGTGCGGAAGGGTTATCGCGTTCCGGACCGGGCGAAAGAGGCGGTTGCGGTTGTTCCTGAAGCCAAAGTGGAGGTTCCGAACAAAGGCGGCGTGCATTTTTTTCATCGCGGGAAAGTGATCCAGGCGCGCAGCGAGAACCAGCAGGCGTACCTCAAAGCGATCCAGACCCGGGACATCGTGATCTCGATCGGTCCCGCGGGGACCGGGAAAACTTATCTGGCCATGGCCGCGGCGATCGAGGCGCTCAAGAAAAAGCACGTTGCCAGGATCATCCTGACCCGTCCGGCGGTCGAGGCCGGGGAGAATCTCGGGTTTTTGCCCGGGGACCTTGCGGCGAAGGTGAACCCGTACCTCCGGCCGCTTTATGATGCGCTTTACGATATGCTGGAGTTCGAAGACGTCGCGCGCTACACGGAACGCGGGGCCATCGAGATCGCGCCAATTGCGTACATGCGCGGCCGGACGCTCAACGACTCCTTCGTGATCCTTGACGAGGCGCAGAACTGCACGCACAACCAGATGAAGATGTTCCTGACCCGCCTGGGGCAGACCTCCAAGGTCGTGATCACCGGCGACATCACTCAGATCGACCTGCCGTCGGGGAAAAAGTCGGGGCTTATCGAGATCCGCAATATCCTCGCGGACATTCCGGACATCCAGTTCATTTACCTGAACGAGACGGATGTGGTGCGCCACCCGCTTGTGCAGGAGATCATCAAGGCTTATGAAAAACACGAACGAAAAAAAGTCCAAACGGGAGAGTGACCGGTCCTCCCCGAGGCCGACGTTCTTCGGCGTTTTCCCGCTAGCTGCTTTCGCGGGAGCGGCCGCTCTTGTCTGCACGGTCCTTTTCTGGGGCCGGTCGCTGGAACTTAACCGGCAGGAATTTGTCCTCGAAGAGCCGGCGGTGAGCGCCTATTTTTCGCCGCTCGCTTTTTCTTTTGTGGACGAGCCCCGGACCGCCGCTCTCCGCGCCGAAAAGGCGAAGACCGTTCCCCTGACGTACAAGATCGACGAAACGATTAATAAAAAGATCACGGAACAGACAGGGTCCTTTTTCAAGGTCCTTCAGGAGACCCGGAAGAAAAAATCGCCGGCGGATGATGCCCGCTGGAAAGAGATCCCGTTCCAGGTGCCCGCCAGTTCTCTGAGCGCGCTTCAGGATGAACATTTGTTCGCGGAGGTCAAAACAAACGTCATCAACCTTCTCGCCCATTATTTGACGCAGGGGATCCTTGCCGCTCCGGAACTTTCGCGCCTTCGCCAGTCCGGGGAGCAGGCGATTCGGGTCGTGGCGGAGGGCGACGCGACGGGGGGGATAAGGAAGCTGAACTCTTTTTTGACGAAGGAGGCGGTCCTTGAGGAAGCGCCCACGAAATTAACTCCTGAAGCCGCCAAGAACAAGAACGCGAGGAACGTCATTCTTCAGGTCCTTGGCGCCGCGATCTACGAAAATCTCGTTCTGGATGCCGACCGGACGGAGGCCTCCCGCAAAAAAGCTGCCGCCACCATCCCACCGGTCGAGATCAAGATCAAGAAGAACGAGCTGATCGTCCAGCGGGGCATGCTGGTCACCCAGGAGATCAAAGAGCGTCTGGACCAGGTCCACAAAAGACTTGTGAGCCGGAAGCAAATGACGCAGATTTTCGCGGGCGTGCTGCTGGTGGCGTTCCTTTACGGCCTTTCCTATTTTTATTTTTTCCTGTTTGAACCGAAGGCTTTCCTGGTGCGTTCCCGGCTTTTGCTTTTTCACACCGTCATTCTTTCCAATGTGCTCCTTTGCAAGGCGATGGTCCTGTGGCCGGACGGCTCGATCTACCTGATGCCGACAGCTTTGGCGTCACTTCTCCTGACGCTTCTGGTTAGTAGCCGGAGCGGTCTGTGGGCCGGGGCGATGATGGTCATCATGAGCGGTTTTTTGTCCGCGTTCCATGCCGATGTGGTCCTCGGGACCCTGCTGACCTCGGCCGCGGCAACGTTCCTGGCGTACCGGGTGCGCAAGCGCATTCATTTCCTCCGTGTCGGGTTCGGCATCGGCACGGTTTATTTTTTGACCCTCTGGGGATTCCAGGTCGCGCAGAATGTCCGCGTGGGGGAGGCCTTTTCAGCGGCTTCACTGGGGTTCGGGAACGGGTTTTTGGTGGTCGTGCTCTCTTTTCTGATGCTTCCGTTCCTCGAAGCGGCTTTTGACGTTGTTACGGACATCACGCTTCTGGAGCACTCGGACCTGAATCATCCGCTCATGCAGAAAATGATGGTCCAGGCGCCGGGGACCTACCATCACAGCCTGGTCGTGAGCGCGTTGGCCGAACACGCTTGCGAAAAGATCGGGGCGAACGCGCTGCTTGCGAAGGTCGGCTGTTACTTCCATGACATCGGGAAGATCGAACGTCCGGAATATTTCTCGGAGAACCAGGGATATCTTTACCCGAACCTGCATGACCGGCTGTTGCCGCAATTGAGCTATGAAATCATCGTGGACCATGTCCGGAACGGCGTGCAGCTGGCCCGCAAATACAAACTCAAAAGGGCGATCACGGATTTTATCATCGAGCACCAGGGGGCCGGCGTGATCTATTATTTTTACAAGAAAGCGATCGACGGGGCGCCTGCCGCTGCGCACGTCCGCGCGGACGATTACCGTTATCCAGGTCCAAAACCGCAAAGTAAGGAAACGGCCGTGGTTCTTTTGGCGGATTCCGTTGAAGCGGCCTCGCGTTCCCTGAAGGAAATGACGCCGGAGGCTATCCAGCAGCTCGTCCGCAAGATCATTAATGACAAATTCATCGACGGCCAGCTGGATGAATGCGAACTGACCCTGGCGGACCTTTACCGGATCCAGGAAAGTTTCGTTCGGAACATGGCCGCAATGTTCCACACGCGCATGAGGTATCCGATCGTCGAAAAGATCCCCGGCGCGCCGGACCTTTTTGAGGAAAATCAGTTCTCGAAGTTTCGCGTGGAGGACACTCAGTGACACGCCCCCCGGCGTATGAGATATGCTTTCGCCAGGAGTGCCCGCGTATCGCCGTGTCGGAGCCCACGATCCGGAAGATCGCTCGCAATATTCTCCGGGACCTCGGTTTCAAAAAAGCGGTTTTGAGCATTCTTCTGGTGGACGGTGCCGCGATGCGCGCCCTCAATAACCGTTACCTGCGTCACGCGCGAGTGACCGACGTTCTTGCGTTCAGCCAGCCCAAACCGGAGGTCC
The DNA here is from genome assembly GCA_903819565.1 of Candidatus Omnitrophota bacterium. GTDB lineage: Bacteria > Omnitrophota > Omnitrophia > Omnitrophales > Aquincolibacteriaceae > Pegaeibacterium. Next base: position 25,661 of record CAIJDY010000107.1, read on the forward strand.
ATTCGAAGGACGCGGTTGCTTCCAAGGCCCTGCGGCGCACGGATGTCGATTTCCTCGGGGATATCGCTCTTTGCCTTCCGACGATCCGTTCCCAGGCCAAGGAATACGGCCATTCGTTCGAGGAAGAACTCCATTATTGCCTCTGCCACGGGATCCTGCATTTGATCGGCTATGAAGACAAGACCCGCAACGCTTTTCACAAAATGCACCGCAAACAGAAATTGATCCTGAAGCGTGTGGCCGGTCCCCTAGGCGCAAGCGCGAAAAAGAAGTCCGCTTCCGGCGGTCGATGACCCGCCATGAGCATTCATAAAACCGAAGCGGTCGTCATCAAGACCCAGCCGTTCCGCTCGAGTTCCCTGATCGTGACTTTTTTTACGCCGCAGCTCGGGAAGATCCGTGGTGTGGTCAAGGGCGTGCACCGGGAAGGGGAGGTCCGTCAGGCAGGGTTCGAGATCTTCACTCACGCGGAATTTGTTTTCTATGAAAAGAAGCGTTCCGATCTTCACCTGATCTCGGATACCGCCATTCTGGAAAGCCGGCACGCGATCCGCAACCGCCTGGACACAATCGCCTACGGAAGCTATTTCTGTGAATTGGCGGATGAGCTCACGGAAGTCCACGACCCGCATCCGGAGATCTTTCATCTGCTCCAATCCGGGTTTCATTTTCTTTCCGTGATCCCTCCGGCGCGGTTGGCCCTGCTTTTTGAGATCAAACTGCTCCGGGAAATGGGATGGCTTCCGTATCTTGAAAGCTGTTTCAGCTGTGGCGCCAAACCTCTCGAGCAGGGCTATTTTTCCGTCCGCCAGGGCGCCTTGATCTGCGAAAAATGCCGTGGCCAGGAACCGGGCGCGCAGCCCGTGGGAGCGCCTGTCCTGGCGGTCTTCCGCGCTTACGGCAAGGACGCATTGGAAGACTGCCTGCGCGTTTCCCACAGCAGCGTTATCGAAAACCAGATTCGGTTCCTTATTACGCAATTCCTCAACTTCCGCCTCGGGAAAGTTCTCAAATCCCGCAAGTTCCTTGAAGCGATTAAGCCTATCCTGAACCATTGACCCACAAGTAAACTTTCGGGTTAGCCTTCAGTTTAAATATTTTTATTACCCCACAAAAAATCGACATAAATCATTCAAATCAAAAGGTTTATGTTAAAAAAATAGAAAGTAAAAATTTTTAGTATGCGTTTGACAATTCTAAATTGTGATGTTATGGTTCCTTTAGAGTGTCCAAATAGCATATAACATCTATATGCTATAAAATGCTATATAAAGACTTGAAAGGCAAAATGTAAAATGAACGGAAAAATGGAGCAGGTAAAGATCCCGTATCTGTACTTCAATTTCTCGAATGAGGAGCGCGAATCCGCGATCCACTATCTCCTCGAATGCATTCTCAAGGCGCGGGACAAAGGGCGCGGACTTCAAAAGGTTCGGGGGTTCGATGAGGATGTGAACATTTATCTCGCGCACCTGCTTTTTGCCATTACGCTTCCAGAATATCACGACATGGCGGATCCGTTCCTCTCTGCCCGACCCGAGCAGGTTTTTGAATGGGTCCGGGACACCGAGGATCCGATGCTTCGCTATTTTATCTTCAAAGTGAATGCGGATAACCTGCTGGTTCAGTCCACGGTGTTTAATCCGGATTCCGAACTTGCGAAAAGATTCCCGTTCAAAAAAGACAATACCGAAGCGGTCAACGAGGAAGCGATGGCGGCGGTTCTCTATTACAATCACGCCTCCCGCTGCCATGAAGGACTGCATGAAAAGAAGACCGGCGTGGGGGAGGTTCTGGAGAAGATCGCGGGGGACCTTGGGCTTTACCAGAAGATCCTCGCGGGCGTCCGGTCCGATTATTTCAGGTTGATCGATAGCTTTCGGGACCAGGCCTTCCAGCATTTTTATGCGAAGATGGACGGGTACGAGAAACAATACCTGAAAGAGATCAAGATGGGGCATTTTCTGGAAGCGTACCAGGGATGGCTTCTTCAACGCGATCCTGTGCAGAAAAGTAAAGTGCTGTCTTTGGCCCAAGAGCTTCAGCGGCTGGATCCGGAATTCCGTTTTGACAACACAAAACTCAACTGACGAAAGGGCTCCAAGGAGTCCGTAGGTCCCCAATGAGCGAAACCCACTTGCAATATGAGGTCGAATCTAAGCGGAACGAATTCTTGGATGTTTATTCGCTCTATCTAATGACCCGTATTTCGCTTATCCGGGATGAGGCTCGCTTCAAGGCGTACGAGCTCCGTTTCCTCGATCCGAAATTCGTCACCCCGTTCTAAAAACCTCTCTTGAAGGGGGCTTCCCCGAACAGTGTTCCCAAGGCATGAGAAATTTGCTATAATTCTTCCTCCTAATCCAAAAAGACATGATTGATGAACCCATAGCAGGGACCACCTATGACAAAACAGCCCGTTTCTTTTGATCCTCCGGGACGTTTGAAAAAATTGCCCCCTTATCTTTTTGCGGAGATCGACCGCAAGAAACGCGAACTGGTCGCGAAGGGAAAGGACGTGATCGACCTCGGCGTGGGCGATCCGGACATTCCTACAGCGGATTTTATTATTGAAGCCCTCAATGCCGCGGCGAAGAACCCGCGGAACCACCGTTACGCTTTGGACCAGGGTATGCCGGAGCTGCGACAGACGATCCGGGACTGGTTCCAGCACCGTTTCGGCGTGCATCTCGATCCGGACAAAGAGATCCTGCCGCTCATCGGTTCCAAAGAAGGGATCGGGCATTTGCCGCTGGCGGTGCTGGATCCCGGACAGGTGTGTTTGATCCCGGACCCGGGTTATCCGGTCTATCGTTCGGGAACCCTTTTTGCCGAAGGGATCCCGTACACGATGCCGCTTTTGGAGAAGAACCGTTATTTTCCGGACTTTGACATCATTCCCACCGACGTGCTTCAGAACGCCAGACTTATGTTTCTGAACTATCCGAACAATCCGACGTCCCAGGTGGCGGACAAGGCTTTTTTTGAGAAAGCGGTGGCGTTCGCGCTCAAGCACGGGATCCTGATTGCTCATGACGCGGCTTATTCTGAAATGTGCTACGAGGGGCTCAAGTCGCCGAGCATTCTGGAAGTTCATGGCGCAAAAGACACCGCGGTTGAACTTTTCTCGCTTTCCAAAACCTACAGCATGACCGGTTGGCGTATCGGTTTCGCGGTTGGGAACGCGCAGGTCCTTGCGCTTTTGGCCAAGGTGAAGTCGAACCTGGATTCCGGGATATTTCAGGCCATTCAGATCGCCGGCATGAAGGCGCTTCAGGAGGGGCAGATGACCCTCGAAAAAAATCTGAAGATCTACCAGGAGCGCCGCGACCTTTTGGTGCAGGGCTTTCGCGATCTCGGCTGGAAGATCGAAGCGCCGAGGGCCACGTTCTATTGCTGGATTCCCGTGCCGCCGGGCTACACCTCTTCGGAACTTGCCCTGAAATTCCTGGAAGAACTCAACGTCGTGGTGACGCCGGGGAACGGTTTTGGCCCGAACGGGGAAGGGTATTTCCGCATTTCCCTGACTGTGGCGGAATCGCGGATCATGGAAGCCCTCGACCGGATCAAAAAAAGCCATCCTCATTACTGTAAATTCTAGGGGCAAGTGACCCAGGACAAGGGGCCAGCGGTCAGAACACTTTTTCGATTTTTTCTTGTCCACCGACCCGGAGTTATTATGCCTATCGTCTTCATTGGTGTCGGATCGAATCTTGGCGACCGGGAAAACTTTTTCCGGATGGCCGCCCTGGAAATTCAAAACGAGGCCGGGATCTGTGACCTGAAGTGTTCTCCGGTCTATGAAACGGAACCCGTGGGCGGGGAGGGACAGCCGCTTTATTGGAACGCGGTGTGGAGCTTCACAACGGAACTGGTGCCGCAGGTCCTTTTGCATAAGCTTCATGATATCGAGATGAAGGCTGGCCGCCGGAGGAAGGTCCCGAACGAAGCGCGTGTTCTGGATCTCGACATCCTTTTTTACGGGGACAGCGTTTTGAAGCAAGCAGAACTCACGGTCCCTCATCCCCGGATCCCCGAACGGGTTTTTGTGCTGGCGCCGTTTTGCGACCTGGCGCCGGAATTCGTGCACCCGGAAGTGAAAAAGAATATGCGGCAATTGCTGGAAGCGTGTCGCGCGAGCCATGGCGGTTGCGGCGGCGTCAGGCGATTAACAGACGGGAAAGGGTAGGTACCCATGAAAATGATCCGAAGTCCCCAGCGGCTCCAGAAGATCCTCGGGAAAGAACGTCTGCGGAAAAAGACCGTCGGTTTTGTGCCGACGATGGGGGCGCTGCACGAAGGGCACTTGTCCCTCGTGAAAGCCGCGGACCGCGAGAACGATATCACGGTGCTCAGCATTTTTGTCAACCCCTCGCAATTCGGTCCCAACGAAGATTTCTCGAAATACCCGCGCGTGCTGGGTGCGGACAAGCGGTTGCTTCGGAAGGTTAAAGTGGATTATCTTTTTTGTCCGTCGGTCCCTGCCATCTATCCCAAGGATCACGCGACCTGCGTGGCCGTCGGAGCGGAACTGGCGGAAGTCCTATGCGGAAAATTCCGTCCGGGACATTTTCAGGGCGTGGCGACCGTTGTGGCAAAACTTCTGAATATCGTGGCGCCGAGCCGTCTTTATCTGGGGGCCAAAGACTACCAGCAAGCCACGGTCATCCGGCGGCTGGTGAACGACCTGAATATGAACGTCCGGGTCCGCGTGATGCCGACGGTCCGCGAAAAAGACGGATTGGCTATGAGCTCCCGGAACCGCTACCTGAACCCCGAGGAAAGGCGTCGCGCTCTGGCGCTGTCGCACGCGCTTTTTGAATTGCGGCGGTGCCTCCTGAAAAAGAAAGGGACGCTCGCTTCCTTAAGGACGCAAACCGTCCGGAAGCTGGAAAAGGCGGTGGACAGGGTGCAGTATTTTGAGATCGTCGATCCCGCGACGCTCGCGCCGCTTAAAAAGATCCAGCGGAAAATGGCCGTTCTGACGGCGTGCTTTGTGGGCAAGACAAGGCTGATCGATAATGTTATAATCTCGTTTCCTTAAACCATCCGGAGGAGTCGGGCATCTATGCTTAGACAAATGCTTAGCGGAAAGATCCATCGTGTGACGGTCACCGAGGCTTGCATCGATTACGAGGGAAGCGTCACGATCGACAGTTCGCTCCTGAAGGGCGCCGGGATCCTTCCTTATGAAAAAGTCCTTATTGCCAATCTCAATAACGGTTCCCGTATCGAGAGTTACGCCATCCCGGCCCCGGAAAGGTCCGGGGTCATTTGCCTGAACGGTGGAGCGGCCAAGCACGGGAAGGCCGGGGATACGTTGATTATCATGACCTTTGGAGTGTACTCCCCCGAGGAGATTCAAAAGCACAAACCGAAGGTCGTTTACGTTGACGCCAAGAACCGCATCGTCAAAAAGAAATGATCCGCACCGGTCTCTAACGATAGGATCCCTTCATGAGAAAATTTAAGGTCGGCATTGTCGGTTGCGGGACGATCGGGACGGCCCTTGCCAAAGCGCTCACCAAGGGGCTCAGCTCCCGCGCGAAACTGGTCGGGGTTTGCGAAAAGGTTCCGGAGAAAGCCGAGGCCCTTTTTGAAAAGATCGGGCGGAAATTACCGCTCCTTTCGGTGGAAGCGCTCGTGAAGAAGTGTGATTACGTGATCGAAGCCGCACATCCGAAAGTGGCGCCGCGGGTTGCGCGGCTGGCCCTCAAAAACAACAAATACGTTCTGATCATGAGCGTGGGCGGGCTTCTCGGATTTTCGTTCCAGAGATTGATCGATAAAACTTCGGGACGCCTTTATTGCCCGTCAGGCGCTATCGCGGGGATCGACGCTCTTTTGGCCGCGCAGGTGGAGGGGTTGCGCCGGGTGCGTCTTGTGACGACGAAACCTCCGCAGGCGCTTCAAGGGGCTCCTTACTTTAAAACCCATGAATTCCCGCCGTTCAAAGGCAAAACCGGAAAGGCGCTTGTGTTCCGCGGGTCGGCCCTCGAAGCAAGCCGTGCTTTTCCGCAGAACATCAACGTGGCTGCCATCCTCAGCTTGGCGGGGCTTGGTCCCAAACGGACGGAAGTGGAGATCTGGGCGACGAAATCCTCGAAGGTCAACAGTCACGAGGTCATTATCGAGGGGGATTTCGGGGAGATCCGCACGATGACCCAGAATTACCCGTCCCCGCAAAATCCCAAGACCAGTTATCTGGCCATTCTTTCCGCGATCGCGACCCTCCGTAAAGCGTTCACGACTTTACGGCTCGGGACTTGATGGAAGAACGTTATGCAGGAATTCCTTGAGGTCCGAGGCGCGCGCGAGCACAACCTCAAGAACCTCTCGCTAAAGATTCCCCGCAACAAACTGGTTGTGATTACCGGCCTTTCCGGGTCTGGGAAATCTTCCCTCGCTTTTGACACGATCTACGCGGAAGGCCAGCGGCGCTACCTCGAAAGTCTTTCTTCGTACGCGAAGCAATTTCTCGAGAAGCTCAAAAAGCCCGACGTGGACCATATTTCCGGGCTTTCTCCCGCTATCGCGATCGAACAGCGTTCGACGACGCACAATCCCCGTTCCACGGTTGCGACCGTTACGGAAATTTACGATTACATGCGCCTTCTTTTTGCCAAGGTTGGGACCGCGCATTGTCCTTCTTGCGCGCGTCCGTTGCGGGGGCAGAAGCGCGACGAGGTCTTTCGGGAGATTCTCAGCCATTCCGGCGGCCGAGAGGTCCTGGTGCTGGCGCCGCTCGTGCGGGGTCGTAAGGGGGAATTTCAAAAGCTTTTTCAAGACTCCCTGAAAAAAGGTTTCGATCGCGCTCGCATCGACGGGACGGTCAAATTGCTCAAGCCGGAAATGAAGCTCCGGAAGTCCATACGTCACGATATCGAGATCGTGGTGGATGAATTGACTCTGGGGAAAGACGACGGGGACACGCGATTCACGGATTCTTTGGCGTGCGCGCTGGACCTCAGTACAGGGCATGTCGCGATTCTGGAAAAAGAGGCCGGGGGTCCCGGGAAGGTCCGTTTTTTTTCCACGACCAAGAACTGCCCTGTCTGCCAGATCAGCCTTCCGGACCTCACGCCAAACATGTTCTCTTTCAACAGCCCCTACGGCGCCTGTCCGAGCTGCAAGGGATTGGGGAAACTTTCCCAGATCTTCGCGAAGAGCCTGATCACCGCGCCGGAAAAGCCCCTGATGCAGGCCCTGAACAAAAAAGTGTTTTTTTCTTTCAATAAATATTTTTTTGAGGACCTTCTGCATGACCTGACGGCTAAATATAATTTTGACTGGGACACGCCGTACCGCGATTGGCCCGAAGAGGCGCGCGAAGTTTTTTTCCTGGGGGACGGGGACATCTCCGGCCTTGTGGAGGAATGGGAACGGCTTTTCCACGAAACGAATTCCGAGGAGGTCCGCAGTAAGATCCGGAAGTTCCTCCGCGAGGAGGAATGCAAGGAATGCGCCGGCAAGAGGCTTCGCAAGGAAAGCCTCGGAGTCTGGATCGAAAATAAAAATATTGCGGAGGTCACCGCCTTGCCGGTCGAAGAGGCGGTCCCGTTCTTTCAAAAACTGGAATTCCAGGACACACAGAGGATCATCGCCGAGCCCATTCTCCGGGAAGTGCGGGAGCGTCTGTCTTTCCTTCTCAATATCGGTCTGGGATATCTCACGCTGGACCGGACGGTCGCGACGCTGGCCGGCGGGGAACTCCAGCGGATACGGCTCGCGGCCCAGATAGGGCTCGGGCTGACGGGAGTCCTGTACGTTCTGGACGAACCCAGTATCGGGCTGCATCCGCGGGATAACGGGAAACTTTTGGACGCGCTGGAAAAACTTAGGGACCTCCATAATTCCGTGCTGGTGGTCGAGCACGACGAAGAAACGATCCGGCGGGCGGACTATGTGATCGATCTGGGACCGGGCGCGGGGCTTGAGGGCGGCCAGATCGTCGCGCAAGGCACGCCCGGGGAGCTTGTGAATTTTCCGGGATCTTTGACGGTCCAGTATCTTTCCGGGGCCCTTGCGATCGAAGTCCCCAAGGAACGAAAGGATCCCGAAATAGCGCGGAAGCTGCTTTTGAAGGGATGCCGCGATCACAATCTCAAGAATATCGACGCGACATTTCCCCTGGGCCTTCTGATCTGCGTGACGGGAGTGTCCGGTTCGGGGAAGAGCACGCTCGTTCATGACATTCTGTACAAAGAACTGCACAATCGCACCTGGAAGACGCAGTACAAGGTCGGAGCTTTTGATTCGCTCGAAGGTGCGGGACAGATCGATAAGGTCATCGAGATCGATCAGGCGCCGATTGGTCGCACCCCGCGCTCGAACCCGGCTACTTACACCGATATTTTCGGTTTTATCCGCAAGCTTTACGGCGATCTCGAGCTTTCCAAATTGAGACGCTACTCGCAATCCCGCTTCAGTTTTAACGTGAGGGGCGGACGATGCGAGAACTGCCGCGGGGCCGGTTTTGAAAAACTCGAGATGAGTTTTATGCCGGACCTTTTCGTGGTTTGCGAGGCCTGCCGGGGAAGGCGCTACAACGAGCCGACGCTGGAGGTGCGGTACCGGGGAAAAAATATCGCGGAAGTGCTGGACCTTTCGGTCCGTGAGGCGATCGAGTTTTTCGATAAACTCTCCATGATCCGGGAACGTCTCGAAGTCCTGGAGGCCGTCGGTCTGGGGTACGTGAAGCTGGGACAGTCCTCGACCACGCTTTCCGGAGGCGAGGCGCAGCGCATCAAGATCGCCGCCGAACTGATCAAAAAGGCCACCGGGAAAACGCTTTACCTGCTGGATGAGCCGACCACCGGATTGCATTTCAACGACATCCGGCATTTGCTTCAGGCGCTTTTTAACCTGCGGGCGCAGGGCAATACCGTGATCGTGATCGAGCACAATTTGGATGTGATCAAAATGGCGGATTACGTTATCGACCTTGGGCCTGAGGGCGGGAAGGATGGAGGAAGGGTCGTGGCCTGTGGGTCGCCGGAAGACATTGCCAGGGTATCAGCTTCTCATACCGGGCGGTTCCTGAGAAAAATTCTGAAGATCGATCCAGTCTAGCCCTCATGGTTGAGGATGCTCCTTCGAAGCAGGGGGAATAAAGTTCTTTTAAAGGGAATAATTCCTTGTTATATTATGAGTATAGGTTTGATAAAAATATGGCATCAAAAGGAGCCCCCCATGATCATGGAAATAGGTATCGTCGCTGGTGAGATTTGGCACTATTTGGACAGCAAGCGTAGCGCAACGGTGGAAGAGCTTACCAAGGAGTTGAGAAGGCCGCGCGAACTTGTGCTTATGAGTCTAGGCTGGTTAGGCCGCGAGGGGCACGTCACGCTGGGGACTCCTGAAAGCGGTTACGTGGCGACGTTGAACCGTAAGTAGTTTCGTTTCTTCTCGTGAAGTATTGTTGCGTTCTTTGCACGGTACCATCTTTGAAAAAGGCCCGCGAGATCGCGGGCCTTTTAGTTTCCGGGAAAGTTGCGGCCTGTGTTTCCATCCTGCCGGGTCTGGAGTCGCATTACCGCTGGCGGGGAAAACGGGAAACCTCAAAAGAATTTCTCCTTCTTATCAAGACCCAAGCGCCCCGCTACAAAAAGCTGGAAAAGGTTCTCCTGAAACATCATCCGTATGAAGTTCCCGAGATCCTTTGCCTGCCTATCACCCAAGGCAACGGGGCTTATCTCCGCTGGATCGATTGGGAGATCCGATGATCCGTTACGGGTTACCGGCGGTATAGTGTTATTCGCGATGTGAGACCCCGCATGAAGCAAAAAAAAGATACAAAGGCGGTGAACCGGACGGTGAAGACGCTGCCGGCAGAGCCCCTGAGTTATTTTCAGTTCAAACGAGACGCTCTGACGCTCGGAATCATTCTGCTCATCGGCTTCTTGATTTATTCGAACACGTGGAAAGTTCCGTTCCACCTGGATGACCGCAAACAGATCGTTTACAACTGGTCGATCCGTAATCTTTCCCTGCAGACACTTCCCGACTTATATGCCACGAACCCGAATATGAACACGCGCTTCTTGCCGTATCTTTCCTTCGCGGCCAATTGGGCGTTGGGCGGACCGGATGTCACGGGCTACCATGCTTTTAATTTCGGGATCCATGCCTTCAATACGTTTTGGGTTTATTGTCTGATGTTCCTTATCTTGATGACGCCCAGGATGCGCGGGGTGTACTCTCCCAAAGCGGTTTATTATCTTTCTTCATTCAGCGCGCTTATCTTCATGGCCCACCCGCTCCAAACGCAGGCGGTGACCTATATCGTCCAGCGCATGGCGTCTATGGCCGCTTTTTTCTATCTGGGCGCGGTTGTTTTGTATCTGAAAGCGCGCTCCGGATCAGGGGCCTTGTATTATGGGGGCGCGATCGCGATGGGCGTGGGGGCGATGTTCTGCAAGGAAAACGCGATCACCTTGCCGTTGGCGATCATCATGATCGACATGCTTTTTTCCCAACCCAAGGACGCGAAGTGGAAAACGAGGCTGCAGTGGGCGCCTTTTTTGGCGACGGCCTTGATCTCGCTTTATCTTAGCGGAATCCTTCAAAAGTTTTTTCATTTCCTCCCGCAAGGCGGGGGTATGGTGATGAAAGACGTGCTCCCGGATAGCGCGAAAGAGGGAGTGCTGCCCTGTGGCAAGTATTTTTTGACACAGCTAAGGGTTCTGTGCACGTACTTGCGCTTGTTCTTTTTTCCGGTGAACCAGAATTTGGATTATGACTACCCGGTGGCCGGTTCCCTGATGGAGCCCCCAACGTTTTTTTGCGCGCTTGCGTTGATCGGGTTGATGGCGGTGGGCGTGAAATTTCTCAAGCGAAACCGGTTGGTGTCTTTTGTGATCGGCTGGTTCTTTTTGACGCTGAGCGTGGAATCAAGCGTTATCCCCATTCACGATGTGATCTTTGAACACCGCATGTACCTGCCGCTCGCCGGCTGCGCTGTGATCTTTCCGATGGTGATACTTTTGATGGAGAAAAAGCTGCTTTATGCGACCGCGGCCGGAGCCATCCTTGTGTCGGTGTTCTCGGTCGCGACTTATACACGCAATCGCGTGTGGGGGTCGGAAGTGTCGCTTTGGGAGGATGTGGTCAAAAAGTCTCCCAACAAGGCGAGGCCCTATAATAATTTAGGAACGCTTCTCCTGAATGAAGGGAATGCCGGCAGGGCCCGCAAAATGTTTGAAAAGGCCACGGAACTGGACCCCCGTTTTGCGGCCGCATTTTTCAACCTGGGTACGGTTTATGACAATAGCGGCGATGCGGATAAGGCTATGGCGTTGTACAACAAAGCTCTCGAGATCAGCCCCGAGTTTTCGGCTCCCTACAATGCCTTGGGAGCGCTGTATGGCCGGAAAGGTGATTTTGAGCAGGCTGAAAAAAATTTCGAAAAAACGATCCGGCTGGAACCGGCCAATGCGTTGGGGTACGAAAATCTGGGGGTCAATTACGTCCGTAAAGGATCTGTCGATAAGGCCATAGCAACCTTCGAAAAGGCCATCAAGGTCAATCCTGATCACGCTCAGGCTTATTGCCTCATGGGGAACGCGTTGCTCACCCGCGGGGACTGGGAGAAGGCCATGGGGTTTTATCAAAAGGCTTCCGCGCTGGATCCCAATTATCCCGAGCCTGTCCAGATGCTTGGTGAGGTTTACCTTCGGAAAATGGAATTGGAGAAGGCGGAGGGGCAGGTTCTGAAGCTCAGGAACATGAATGCTCCAAAAGTGGCCCAGACACTAGAGGATCTATTGGTCCGGGTCTTGAACGCGTCGGAGAAAAACCCCGAAGCGAGCACCGTAGTCAAGAGATCAGAAGAAGTCCCGCAGAGTGGTGGAGCCGCTATCCCGAAGGCAGGTACTTAGATCTTTGAAGGTGATACGGCGATGAAAGCTTTGACGGTCTTTTGCCCTTCATTCATGAACTGGTGGGGAAGGGACGCGTCAAAATAAAGAGTTTCCTGGGACTTTAGGGCGATCTCCTGACTGTCGAGTTTGACCCTTAAATTGCCCTCCAGCACCCAAATAAATTTTTCCACCCCGCGTTCATTGGTTTCCTTCGCGGTTTCACCGCCGCCCTGAAGCGTAAGGACCAAAGGGGTGATCTTCTTTTTGGAACTTTCCTGGGTCAAAAGCTCTACGGTCACGTCCTTGGTGTGGTGGGTGACCGCCCGGGTGTCTTTCTGGGATAAGTGTGCCACCTGGTCATAACGGGGGTCGATGCCTGTGTAAAGCTCCGAGAGTCCGATGCCGAGCGCTTCCGCGATCTTTTCATGGCATTCGACAGTTCCGATCATCGTCCCTGTCTCGATGCGGGAAAGAGTCGCCTGGGCGACCCCCGTTTTTTGGGAGATCTCCACCAAAGTCAGGCTTTTTTCTTTTCTGAGGCTGCGGATCCGTTGTCCCAAGTCTTTTAACATGGACACTATTTTAAGCAAAAAGAGAATACCGTCAAGATGAATATGATGTAAATGAATAATAATATGGTTATTTTAATGAAATATAATATTGATAAATAATTATATTTATGATAGGCTTTCCCTAACGTCAAACAGGGAGGTGTCAACATGCAGTACAGAAACAGAATCAAGAGAGCTTTAGGGGTGTTCTTGGTAGCGACTTTTCTCTTCGGGGGACTGTCCATGCTACCGTTGGAGCGGGCGCAAGCCGCGCAACCTAAGGCGACTCTGCAGTTGCAGGATCAATCTTCGATGCCGGTGATCAATATTAACAAAGCCACGGCCGAAGAACTGGACGCTATCCGGGGGGTCGGGCCTGTTTTGGCCGACCGGATCGTGAAGTTCCGGGAACAAAACGGTGCTTTTAAAAGCGTCGAGGATCTGTCGAAGGTCCGCGGAATTAACGGCTCCAAGTTCCAGAAGATCAAAGGTCAGGTTACGGTCTGAAGTCTGTTTGTCTCGCAATCGCCGCAGGACCGGCAGGCGGGAGGCTACGGAACTCCCCTAGGAGTGGGGACGGTTCGGCGGTGTTGCGGGATGAACAGGGAAGGCCCGCCCCGATTTTCGGGGCGGGCTTTTCTTTTAAGAGAACGTTCCGGGTGTTGAAGAGGGGACGTTCTCTCCGGGTGACGGCCTTCGCTTGATTCGCCATGTCCTTTTTGTTACAATGCCGGGTCTTTCGCCCTTCGAGAAAGGGTGACTCTAAACAGGAAAGTCCCGGTCGATCCAATAATGCCTAAGTTTCTGACATTCCAAGAGTTAATACAAAAACTGAACGACTTCTGGAGCAAACAAGGCTGCCTTGTAATGCAGCCCTATGACCTCGAAGTCGGCGCGGGGACTTTTTCCCCGAACACCTTCCTGAGGGCGCTCGGTCCGGAACCCTGGAAGGCTGCTTATGTGGAACCTTCCCGCCGGCCGACGGACGGCCGCTACGGGGAAAATCCTCATCGCACCCAGCACTACTATCAGTATCAGGTTATCCTGAAACCCTCTCCGGAGAATTCCCAGGAACTTTATCTCGACAGCCTGCGCGCGGTCGGGATTGACCCTCTCTCGCATGACATCCGCTTCGTGGAGGACGACTGGGAGTCGCCGACGCTCGGGGCGTGGGGCCTCGGCTGGGAAGTCTGGCTCGACAGCCTTGAGATCACGCAGTTCACGTATTTTCAGCAGTGCGGAGGCATCGATCTGGACGTCGTTTCCTGCGAGATCACCTATGGTCTGGAACGCATCGCCATGTTCCTCCAGCAGAAGGAATCCCTCTTTGAAATACAATGGAACTCTGGGGTTACTTACGGGGACGTCCACCTGCAGGGAGAACGGGAATTCTCGAAATTCAATTTTGAAGGTTCGGATCCCGAGATCTACCGTCGCCATTTCGAGGATTACGAAAAACAGGCGGCCCGGCTTCTCGAGAACGGGATGGTCCTGCCGGCCTACGACTGTTGTCTCAAGACCTCGCACATTTTTAATTTGCTGGACGCCCGGGGCGCGGTAAGCGTGAACGAACGGCCGCGTTATATTTCCCGCGTCCGCGCGCTGGCGCGCCGTTGCGCGGAGGCGTATCTTGAAAGCCGCAAGGCCCAGAACTTTCCTTTGATCAAACCTGCCCGGAAGGCAGGGAAGAGAACCTAATGCCCAATCTACTCGTTGAGATAGGAACGGAAGAGCTTCCCGTCGGGACACTGGACATCGTTTATGAGCAAATCGCCGTGCAACTGCGGCAGAAACTCGTGGACGAGAGGATCGCCTTCGAAGAGGTCAAGGTCGAGGCGACGCCGCGACGGATCGCGCTTTTTGTGCGCGGGATCGCGGCCATGCAGCAGGACCGCGAGCTTGAGATCTCCGGTCCTTCCAAGGAAAAATGTTACGACGCCGGAGGAAATCCTACGCCGGTCCTTCAGGGTTTTTTGCGCAGCAAGCAGGCGGAGGCGAAAGACATTGAAGTGCGCGAGACGCCGAAGGGACCGTTTATTTTTCTGAGAAAAAAAGACAAAGGCCGGCCGGTCGTGCAGCTGCTCCCGGAGTTCCTGAAGCAGATCCTCACGTCGCTCCCTTTCCCGAAATTCATGCGGTGGGAAACTTCAGGGTTCCGGTTCCCGCGGCCGGTTCGCTGGCTGGTGGTGCTTCTTGATAAAAAGCGCGTGCCCATGGATTTTGCGGGCATGAAATCGGGGAACCGCAGCTTCGGTCACCGGTTCCTGGCTCCGCAGGGTTTCGTGATACCGCAAGCGGACTGGAAACTGTACGTCGCGTTATTGAAAAAGAAACATGTCCTGCTTGATCTTGCGGCGCGCGAAACGCTGATCCGGAACAAGCTTCGCGATGCGTTCGCTCAAAAACAGATTGACGAAGACCTTGTTCACACGAACGCCCAGCTTGTCGAAGAACCTTATTTCCTCAAGGGGACCTTTTCCCAGCAATATCTCGAACTCCCGGCCGAAGTGCTGGCCAGTTGCATGAAGAAAAATCAAAAGATCTTCGCCTGTTATGACGCCGGGACGCGGCTCAGGAACCATTTCGTGGCCGTGATGAACGGGAAAAGGAACGGGCTCGCGAGGATCCAGAAGGACTACGAGAACGTTCTGGATTCTCGGCTGAAGGACGCTCGCTATTTTTACGAACTCGACACGAAAGAGCCGATGGAGAAGAAAAAACCCGTGTTGGCGCAGCTGGTCTATCTCGGCAAGCTGGGCTCGGTGCTCGACAAGACCGCGAGGCTCGAAAAAATGGCGCCGGAGTTCGCGCAGGCGTCGGGGCACGGGGAACTTTCCGCGGACCTCGCGCGCGTGGCGGCGCTTTCCAAGATCGATCTGGTGACCCATCTTGTTTATGAAATGCCGGACCTTCAGGGGATCGTCGGGCGCGAGTACGCCCTCGAGGCCAAGGAAAAGGAAACGGTCGCTTCCGCCATCGGCTCCCAGTACCTGCCGAAAAATCTCGCGGAAGACCGTCAAAAAGTGAAAAATTCCATGGGGCCTCTCGGCGCGCTTTTCGGGATCATGGACCGTCTGGATCTTTTGGTCGGGGCATTCGGCACCGGGATCGAACCGACCGGAAGCCAGGACCCGTTCGCGTTGCGCCGGGCCGGCGGGAGCCTGGTGAAACTTGTCCGCGCCTTTTCCGTTTCTTTTTCGCTGTCTCAACTGGTGGAAGCGAACATCCGTCTTTACGGTGAACGCCTCAGCCGTCCGGGCGAACTGAAAGCGGGGCTTTTGAAATTCCTGCAGGAGCGGGTCGCGTTTGAACTCGGCGTGAAAGCGGGGACATGGCCCGCCGAGATTCTTCAGGCGGTCTGCCGCACGGACTTTGACGATCTTGCGGGAGTTTATCGACGGTTCGACGCGCTTTGCGGGCTGTCCGAAAAGGAGCCCAAGATTTTTGTCAAGGCCGCCAAGGTGATCCAGCGGACGGCGAATATGCTCAAGGGGTACGGGAAGGCGGCTGGGGAACCCCGGCAAGAGTTGTTGATCGAAGAGCAGGAGAAAAAGATCTTTGAACTTGTCCAGACGCGGATGCACGAGGTCAAGGAGCCGTTGGATCACGGGGACTATGAAAAAGCGACGCGCCTTTTCGCGCAGATCTTTTCAGCGCCCCTGCATGATTTTTTTGATCACGTGCTGATCAATGCGGAGAAACCGGAGCTTCGGGAGAACCGGATGGCGCTCGTGGCGAAGATTAACCGCCTTTACGCCGGGAGCCTTGCGGACCTTTCTGGACTATCCAGAATTGACGAAGAGTGATATAATCGCCCCCTTCATCCCGTGACAACAGCCAAATTTGTTCATTTCACCGGACGAGTATTATAAGGAAGGCGGTTCACGTGGGGTTTTCTCCGGGGTTTCATCGGCTAAGTCGTGTTGCGAGGTTGGCGTTCCCTCCAGAGTCGATACGGGCTTTAATGAAATGGGGAAATTTTCATAACATCAAATAAAAAAAGGAGTTAAGAGCAAAAATGAGTACAGCATCAGCCACAAAAAAGTCATCGAAATCATCTAAAACTAAATCCTCAAAATTCGTTTATTTCTTCGGAAGCGGTAAGGCCGAGGGCGACGCCAAGATGAAGCAGCTTCTCGGCGGCAAAGGAGCCAACCTTGCGGAAATGACCAATCTTGAAATTCCCGTGCCGGCCGGTTTCACGATCACGACCGAAACTTGCGACCTTTTCTATAAGAACGGCAAGAAGTGGCCCGCGGGTCTGGAGCAGCAGGTCCGCGAGAACATCGCCAAACTTGAAAAAGCCATGGGGCTGAAGCTCGGCGACCGGAACAACCCGCTTCTCGTTTCCGTGCGC
>CAIJDY010000108.1 GCA_903819565.1 Candidatus Omnitrophota bacterium
CCAGCGGCCGCAAGGCCATGAGAGTTCGACTCTCTCCCTCCGCATTCTTTATTTCCATAGGATACTCTTCACATGGCCAGCGGATTTAAAGCATATCCTTTCGATGAAATCGAAAAAAAGTGGCAAGCCTTCTGGCTTGACCACAAGACCTTCCGCTCTTCTGAGCCGGGCGAATCCGGCGGCGATAGACCGAAATATTACGTTCTCGATATGTTCCCTTACCCTTCCGGTTCCGGCCTCCATGTCGGTCATCTGGAAGGCTACACGGCCACCGACATCGTGACCCGCTACAAGCGGATGCGCGGATTCAACGTTCTTCACCCGATGGGTTGGGACGCATTCGGGCTTCCGGCCGAGCAGTACGCCATCGAAACGGGCACGCATCCCCGGCAGACCACCCAGAAAAATATCCAGGTTTTCAAGCGTCAGATCCGGCAGGTCGGGTTCAGTTACGACTGGGACCGCGAGGTCGATACGACGGACCCGGGTTATTACCGCTGGACACAGTGGATCTTCATGAAGCTTTATGAAAAAGGGCTCGCGTATGAAGCCGAGGTGGCGGTGAACTGGTGTCCCGCGCTCGGGACCGTGCTGGCGAACGAAGAGGTGATCGACGGCAAGAGCGAACGGGGAGGACATCCGGTGGTCCGTAAGCCGATGCGCCAGTGGGTCCTGAAGATCACGGTGTATGCCGAACGTTTGCTGAAAGACCTGGAGTTGCTGGATTGGTCGGAACCGATCAAAGAGATGCAGCGGAACTGGATCGGCAAGTCGACGGGGGCCGAGGTTGATTTTTCTGTCTGTCAGCCATTGTCGTCCCCGAGTGCTTGTATCGGGGACCCAGAAGCTGGATTTCCGCTTAGCGCATGCGGGAATGATAATAATAATGACGTCATACGCGTTTTCACGACGCGGCCGGACACGCTTTTCGGCGCGACCTACATGGTGCTCGCTCCCGAGCATCCGCTTGTCGCGAAGATCACCGCGCCGAGTTCTCAAAAGGACGTGGAGGCCTATGTTACGGTTGCGCAGCGGAAATCCGATCTTGACCGGACCGATCTCGCGAAAATAAAGACCGGCGTATTTACCGGCGCCTACGCCATCAATCCCGTTAATCAGGAAAAAATTCCGATCTGGATCGCGGATTACGTGCTCATGGGGTACGGGACCGGCGCCATCATGGCTGTTCCAGGTCATGACACACGGGACCTGGAATTCGCCCGGAAGTACGATCTGCCGGTCCTCGAGGTCGTGCGCGCGCCCGAAGGCCAGGAGTCGATCGGGTTCACGGGGGACGGGGTCAGCGTGAATTCGGGTTTTATCAGCGGGTTGCCGACGCCGGAGGCGAAACAAAAGATCACGCGCTGGCTCGAAGAAAAAAATATCGGGAAGGAAGCGGTCCAGTACAAGTTGAGGGACTGGCTTTTCAGCCGGCAGCGTTACTGGGGTGAACCGATCCCCATCGTGAACTGCGCGCAGTGCGGTCCGGTGCTGGTCCCGGAGAAGGAATTGCCGCTGCGGTTGCCGGAGCTGAACGATTATTCGCCGACGGGGAACGCGGAGCCGCCGCTCGCAAAAGCCCTGGATTGGATCCAATGCAAGTGCCCGAAATGCGGCGGCGCGGCGAAGCGCGAAACGAACACCATGCCGCAGTGGGCGGGCTCCTGCTGGTATTATTTGCGATACCTGGACCCCCAAAATGAAAAAGCGCTCGTGGATCCCGCCAAAGAAAAATATTGGATGCCTGTCGATCTTTATGTCGGCGGCGCCGAGCACGCGGTACTGCATCTTCTTTACGCCCGGTTCTGGCACAAAGTGCTGTACGACCTCGGCGTCGTTTCCACGCCGGAACCGTTCCAGCGACT
This sequence comes from Candidatus Omnitrophota bacterium, assembly GCA_903819565.1. GTDB lineage: Bacteria > Omnitrophota > Omnitrophia > Omnitrophales > Aquincolibacteriaceae > Pegaeibacterium. The sequence goes on from CAIJDY010000108.1 coordinate 1,866, forward strand.
GACGAACCAGGGGATGATCCTCGGCGAGGATAGCCAGAAAATGTCCAAGTCGCGCGGGAACGTGGTGAATCCCGAGGAATTGATCACCAGCTACGGCGCCGACAGCCTCCGGCTCTACGAAATGTTCATGGGACCGCTTGAAATGACCAAGCCCTGGGCCACGTCCGGTGTCGAAGGCGTTTACCGTTTTCTAGGGAAAGCCTGGCGGCTTTGTATCGGTAAGGAGGACAAGGTCCACGAAAATATTCTCAAGCGACCGCCGCAGGCCGCGGAACTCAAGATCCTGCACCAGACCATCAAGAAGGTGACGGAGGACCTGGAAGGCCTCCGGTTCAATACCGCGATCTCGGCCCTTATGGTCTTCGTGAACGAAAATTCAAAATTGCCGGATCACAGCCTGGAAGTCCTCGAGAAATTCGTGCTCTTGCTGGCGCCTTTCGCGCCCCACATCGCCGAAGAACTGTGGTCCCGGTTGGGTCACGCAAAGACGCTTGCGTATGAGAAATGGCCCGAGTATGATGAGAAACTGCTGGTCGAGGCGCAGGTGGAATTGGCTGTTCTTGTGGGAGGGAAGGTCCGGACCAGAATGGTCGTCTCCCGTGAGCTTGGTGATGAAGCCGTCGTTCAACAGGCCCTCGAGCAACCGCGCATCAGGGAATTACTGGCTGGAAAAAAGATCAAAAAAACATTTGTGGTCCCGGGCCGGACCGTCAACCTTGTGCTGGAAGATGCCTAAAGTCGAGATCAAGAAACAGAAGATCCTGGTCGGCAAAAAAGAGATTCCCCTTCTCTCCGGGGAGGTCCATTACTGGCGTCTGAACCCGCACTCCTGGAAGGAAGTTCTCCTCCGCGTGCGCGAAATGGGACTTGAGATCGTTTCGACGTATGTTCCGTGGGACTTCCATGAGTACAAGCGCGGGTATTTTGATTTCAGCGGTAAGACCGACGGGGCCCGCAATCTCAAGGGCTTTCTCGAGTTGGCGCGCAAAGAAGGTTTCTGGGTCATCATCCGTCCCGGCCCCTACATCTATAGCGAGTGGCCCCATGACGGCGTTCCGAAATACGCGCACCAGTACCATCGTCTTCATCCCCAATTCCTTGCGTACGCCTCCAAATATCTCAGGCAAGTCACTAAAGTGTTTAAACCTTATCTCGCGACGCGCAAGGGCGGGAACATTATCCTACTGCAGGCCGACAACGAGATCGATCCGTGGCCGGACCTGTTCGGCCATCAGTACGGTCTTTCCACGAAGCCAGGGCTTTTCCAGGATTTCATGGAAAAACTCTACCGGGAGGATATTTCCCTGCTGAACAAGGCCTGGGGAACCGAATATAATTCGTTCGATCAGGCTTCGCCGTTCATCGCTACCATGCTACCGGGAGAACCGGGGCTTCCGCTGAAGGGTGACAAGGAGCTGAAACGGCATCTGGATTATTTCAAGTTCAAATACTATTACGCCGCGGAATGCGCGCGCTGGAACGTGCGGGCTTACCGCGAACTGGGTATCGATATCCCGATCTACCTCAACGCGTATCCTTTTTTCTATGCGCACGAATGGTCGGAGTTCCAGAAGACCGCGGATTTCGTCGGCTTGGACCTCTACCCGGCAAACGAGCTTTCGGAGGATGAGTTCGAACACCGCAAGCTGTGCGACAAGATCCGGTACCTGTCGAGTATTTCGAAGCTTCCCTTTATCGCAGAATTCCAGTCCGGGATCTGGCACGGCCGCCATTACGAGACGAACGTGCTGACCCCGAACCATTACCGCATGATCTGCCTTTCCGCGTTCCTCGCCGGCGTCAAGGGCTGGAACTGGTACATGCTGGTCAACCGGGACAATTGGTACATGTCGCCGATCAATGAGTGGGGCCGGGTGCGCGGCGAACTTTATGACGTCTTCAAGCAGATTGTTACGGCGTTCAAACGGTTGAACCCGCCGTCCCTCGAGAAACTGACGGACGTCGCCGTGACGTTCAATCCTCTCCAGTATGCCGCCCGGACGATGAGCCACAACAGTCCGGTGCTGACCGCCCTCTATCAAGGGGACGTGGATTATGAAATGAGCGATCCCCGTTTTCAGCTGCCCAGGAAGAAAGTTATTTTTTATTCGGGGAACCAGTGGCTTTCTAAAGAGGCCCATGAAAATCTGCGGCGTTATGTCGTGGAGGGCGGGACGCTCGTGGCGTTCCGGGATTTTCCGAGAAAGAACGAACAATTCGAACCTTACCAGGTGATCGGGTTCGAGGATCCGGAGCGTACACTTTTTGAGTTCAAGAAGCAATTTATGTTGTCCTTGGGGAAACGCGGGCCGACGGTGCCCGTAAACAGCTCGATCTATGTGTTCAAGGCCGCGGGGTGCCAGCGGTTCCAGGCAGACCTTGGGGCCTACGGAAAACAAACGGTCGGTTATGCCAAATCTTTGGGGAAGGGCAGGATCCTCCACTTCGGGATGGAACCGACGGCGGCTTTGATGCTGGCGATCATGGACTATCTGAAGATCTCGCTGATCAGTCATTCTCCCACGAAAGACGTGAAGACGGCCCTTTTCCGCCGCGGGAACCGCTATTACCTGGTGGCGATCAATAATGGGAACGAGGACAAGAACGCGGCGGTCTATTTTCCCGCCATGGACAAGCTGAAAGGGAAGATGGTCGCGCGGGATCTGATGAACGGTCAAAAGTTGATCTGCTCCCGCGAGAGACGGTGCCCCATGGATGTCCATATCGCCCGAAAAGACGGCCGTCTTTTCGAATTCACTCCAACGCCTTAGCCTGTCCTGTAATCACAACTCGAAGGGGCGGTCTGAACCCGTCTCTGGGGTTTTTAACAGCTCTTTTTGCTTTTTCAGACGCCGTAGGGTAAACTGTTCCCTATCGTTGCCGTTCTTAGAAAAGCAAGGTATCGTAACGGTGTGCCACCAAGGAGCCCGATGTACGAGACTTTTTTTGGATTGAACGAACCTCCCTTTAATATGACGCCGGACCCGCGCTTTGTGTACCTCAGCCGACATCATCAGGCCGCGCTTTCCGCGATGCGCTACGGGGTGGAGCGCCGGAGCGGATTCATTCAGATCACGGGGGAGATCGGGGCCGGAAAGACCACCTTGTCGCGCATGTTCTTGCAGCAGCTCGGCGAAAATGTCCATAGTTCCCTGGTGTTCAACCCCAAGCTTTCGGAGCTGGAACTTTTACAGGGGATCGTCGAGGATTTTGGCCTGAAACCAAAGTCGCGCCGCCGCAAAGATTGTTTCGATGTGCTCAACCGGTTCTTGCTCGAAGAGACGGCCAAGGGCTTTAACGCGGTTGTGATCATTGATGAAGCGCAATTGCTGCCTCCCAAAGCGCTGGAGCAGATCCGCCTTTTATCGAACCTTGAGACTACCACGCAAAAACTTCTCCAGATCATCCTCATGGGACAGCCGGAACTTCAGGACCTCTTGAAGCGTAAGGACCTGACGCAGTTGCGCCAGCGTATCACGGTCCGTTGCCATTTGCCGGAATTGAGCCTGGAGGAAGTGGGGCAATACATCCTACACAGGCTGAATGTGTCGGGAGCTCATGAGAATTATTTCACGCCGGAAGCTGTTCAGCGTATCTACCAGCTATCCAAAGGGATCCCCAGGATCATCAATGTCCTGGCGGACCGGGCCATGCTCGCGGCTTACGCCAAAAATGTTTTCGTGATCGACCCGATCATGGTGGAATGTGCCGATGCCGATCTCCAGGGGGTCACCGTATGAGTCTCATCCAGGAAGCTTTGGAAAGAACGAGTCGTGCGCCGTCGCTGCAGGCGAAAGGAGTTGTACCAAAATCTTTGACGCGCGACCCTATGGGAGCCCACATCGAGAAGGAGCTGACGCGGGTGCAGAAAGAGTACGCGCAGCGCCGGACCCACTCCTGGAAATGGGGGATCGGGGTGGCCGCTTTCCTGTGTGCCGCCGGTCTTCTTTTTTCGTTCCGGGGTACGCTGAAAAACGAGGGAATCTCACCGGGAAATGCGTCGGAGGTTTTGGTCGTGCGTTCTCCGGCGGTGGTGTCCCTGAATGCGTCTTACAATGTTCCTTTCCGGCTGACGGGGATTACGAGCCGTGGAGGGGAGGCTATGGCCTTGATCAACGGGCAGGTCGTAGCCGTGGGAGACTCTCTCCCCGGGAAAGCCGTCGTAAAATCGATCGGCGATGGGGCGGTCCTTTTGGAAGTGCGCGGAAAACAGGTCCGCCTCGAACTTTGATACGGTCACAAAGTCTTATGACTTCGCTTAAATTCTTCCAGCATACGGTCCTCGTTGTTTGTCTGCTTCTTCTTTTGCTGTTCCTGGTTTGCCGCTACCTGAAATTCGTTTAGGCTCCTCCCTTTTCACGGAGTCCGATCCTCGAGTTCTCCTGTTCTGTAAAAAAAAACGAAAAACAAGGCACCCTCAATGCTTCTCAAAGGGGAGGTTTCACAACGTATAATATTTAACATTATCATAATATTAATGTATAATCATCATCTATGAAGATTCCCTTTCTTTGGGTTTCATTGGGCTTCACTCTCGGGATCGTGGTCGAACGGAAGGTCAATGTACCGATGATCTGGATATGGGGTTTTCTCGGTAGCGGTATCGTCGCGCTCTGGCTTCTGCGGGGGAAGAAGTTTTTTTTGCCGCTCTTCATTCTGATGATGGGTTGCGCGGGAATATTGTCCAGCCGTCTGGATGCTTATGTTCCGGCACAGGCGGTTCAAAGATTCGTTAGCACGGAACGTTTGGCCCTTTCGGGGACTGTGAGCTCCTTGCCGGAAATGCGAACGCGCGGCAAAAGGGTCGGTGTTTCATTTGTTCTCGATGCTCGCGCGATCAACCGATCGTTAAAAGGAAAGCATAGAAAATTTCCCACGGAAGGGCATGTGCAGGTCTTTTTAATCCAGCCGCCTCTGGTTCCGCAGGTCGGGGATGAGCTCCGGCTTTACGGGGAATTAAGCGCGCCCCGGACAGTCCTGAATCCCGGGGAGTTTGATTACGGCCGTTTTTTGGGCGAAAAAAACATTTTTGCGATCTTTCAGGCCATCGGACCGCGAAGCGTCAAACGCCTTCATGAGGGTTCGTGGTTCCTGCCGGAGCGACTCCTGGCTGACGCGCGTCGGAACCTGGCAACGCTGATCGACGCACTTTACACGGTTCCGGAGGCCGCGATCATGAAGGCGCTTGTGCTGGGGCTACGGAGCGATGTCGCGCCGGAAGTCCGAGACCAGTTCATGAAGACAGGCACGATCCATCTTTTGGCGATCAGCGGGCTCAATATCACCATGATCGCGGGGAGTTTTTACCTTTTATTCATTTTGTGCGGATTGGGGTACCGGAGAACCGCCGCAGTGACCCTTTTGATCGTGGTCGTTTACATGGGGCTGGCGGGGTTCGGATTGCCGGTGCAGCGGGCCGGTTACGTGGCGGTCCTTATGTTCCTGGGAGTTCTTTGGGGCCGGCCGTCGAATCTTCTGAACTCGATGTGGACCGCCTTTTTCATTATTCTCCTTTGGAATCCCAAAAGCCTCTGGAATATCGGATTCCAGCTTTCCTTTTTATCGGTTTTTTCGCTTATCCTGATCGTGCCGCTGTTGAGCCGCTTCAATCTCTGGTCGCTATCCCTGGGTTCGAGTCTCGCTGTTCTTGCCGGAACGTTTCCGCTGGTGATTTATTACTTTAACACTTTTTCTCCGGTCGGCATCGTGGCGAATCTGGCGGCCATTCCGATCTTTGACGCCGCGCTTTTCACGGCGCTCTTCACGCTTCTGTTCAGCGGCATTCCTTTTTTAAACATCCTTTGCGTCAAGATCTCGTCCCTGTTCCTCTGGTTCGGTCTCGGGTGGGTGAAACTTTTGGCCGGCTGGCCGTGGGGCTATTGGTTTTTCATCAAACCGCCGCTTTGGAAGATGGCGTGTTATTACGGGAGCCTCGCGGGCCTTCTGGTTTTCCGGCGGGGAAGTGCCCGGTGGAATCGTTTCGGGATGGCCGGTTCCGCAGTCTGCGGGTTTTTCTTGGCGGTATCTTTTTTCTGGAATACGGATCCGGGAATCTTCCAGCTTACGGTTCTTTCCAGCGGTCGGAACCAGATTGCCTACGTGCGTTTTTCTAACCGGGCGCACTGGCTGATCAATACGGGAAGAAGTTTTCCTTCCGACCAGGGGGAATGGCTCGTCGCACCTTTTCTGCGCTGGGCGGGGATCCGGAGGCTCGAGGGGATCTTGATGACCGATCTTTCGAAGAAGCATACGGGAGGGCTTCCGGCGGTTCTCCGGAGTTTTCCGGTCCGCTTTTTGCTTTCTCCGGGATCCGGAGGAATGCTCCCCGACACTTTTTCGAAGTTGTCCCGGTCGCTACGGCGCAAGATCAAGGATGTTCACGAGGGGGACAGGATCCTAATGGGACGCGAAGCAATGAGCGTGATCGCGGCAAGCCGTTCGGGAATGGCGGTCCTCGTCACTTCGGGGCCGTGGAAGATCCTCGTGATCTCGAAAACGGATCCCGAACTTTTCGAAGCCCTTTTGAAAGGCAAGGATCCCGGGGAGGTGCACGCGGTCATTCTATTGCCAGGTGGGAAGGGCGGTCTTTCGCAGTTCGTCGAGTGGATGAAGACGCACCGGCCGCTGCTTTTGGTCCTTCCGGACGCGGATCCTGAGATTGGGGCCTATGGTGCCTCAGCACATGTCCCTTGTCTTGATCTAAAAAATACCGGAGCCCTGACTTTCCGGAGAAAAGCAGAAAATCTCGAGATAGAATCTTTTTTGCGCGGCAAGATCGGTTTGTATTCCTATTTCTAGGCTATTTTATTGACAGTTTTTATTTCCGTGTGATATAGTACCTCCTCGCGTCCTTCCCTAACTTGAAGATTATAAACGACTTATGAAAATTTCGAAGGTTTTGGCCTTCATTTTTATATTGCTCCTCCCGCATTCATTCGCACACGCGGATTGGGTCTGGTCTCCGGAACAGGGAAAGTTCATCAATACTCAGGAAGAGACCCAGACCGACGCCGAAGACCTTTTTGAGACCGCTCTTGATCTTTACAAAGACAAGAAGATCGATAAAGCCATTGCGCAGTTCGAACTTGTCCTCAAAAAGTACCCGAAATCCCGCTTCGCGCCCGAGTCGGAATACCGTCTCGGCACTCTTTATGAAGAAGCCAACGATTATGTGAAGGCCCACAAGGCCTATCAATCCCTGATCAAATCCTACCCGCAAAGTGAGCGCTTTGAAGAGGTGATCGAGCGCGAATACCAGATTGGGATCATTTTTATGTCCGGAAAAAAAGGGAAATTAATGGGGCTGGAGATCCGGCCGTCGCTTCCTTTGGCGATCGAGGTTTTTCAAAAGATCGTTGAAGTGGCTCCCTACGGCGCGTTCGGCGATAAGGCGCAGTTCAATATCGGGGTCGCTTACCAGCGGTCGAAAAAGTACGATGACGCCGTCAACGCTTTTCAGACCCTGATCGAGCAATACCCCAAGAGCGAATTTGTCCAGCAGGCCCGCTTGCAGATGACCGAAGCGTCCTACGAAAAATCCGCCGTGGAAACCCTGGACCAGAGCGCTCTGGACGCCGCGTCCCAACAGGCGCAGGGGTACCTCCAGCGTTATCCGGATTCCTCGGACGCCGGCAAGGCCCTGGAGATCCGCAAGAAAGTGGACGAGCTCAATGCCGAAAAGAATTACCGTATCGGACTTTATTATGAAAAGGACAATTACCTTGAAAGCGCGCTGATCTATTACCGCGACACGGCGAAGCGCTATCCGCAAACGACCTGGGGGCAGAAGGCCGTCGAAAAGCTCAGTTCTCTTGAAGAGCCGGTGAAATATCTTAACAGCAAAACGGACGAGCTCCAGAGCGAACTCAAGGACCTCCAGGCCAAGTACGACAGTGTCGCCAAGGGGGACAAGGCGGAACGCTCGAAGCTGAAGGCCGAGATCCAGAAGCTCAAAAAGCGTATCAAAGCGATCGATAAGAACAAAGCCGAAAGTCTGAACCGCCGTAAGCAGGACCTCAAACGCCGGGAGCAGGAACTGAAAGAAAAATTCAGGGAGCTCGAGCGGAAGAAAAAACGTTATAAGAACAACAACTCCGAGGATTTCAAGAAGGCCATCGCCCGCTGGCAGGCCTCGCTGGAAGCGGAGCGTGACATGCTGGCCGAGGAAAGAGCGAAGCTCGAGGTCTGGCGTTCGGAACTCGGGATCCCCGACCAGAAATTTTACGAAAATCTCATTCCCTTCATGGGGCAGCCGGAAACGCCGCTCGAAAAGATCCGGAAGATCGACGAGAAGGGCCTTTACAAGATCTCCCGGAAGAAGAAAGAGCTTTTCGAGAAAAAAGAGAGACTTTACAAGCGCTACAGCGAGCTTCAGGCGCTGCTCGCGCCCCTTGTGCCTCAGCGTTCCGAATCGGGATTGGTGAAGAAGCGTCTGCGCGGGGTCGACAAGCGGGACGCGTCCCAACCTGCGGACCCGAAACTCGTTGCGCGCGAAAAAGAGATCGAAACGATGGAGGCGAAGCTTGACGAGAAAAAAGCCGCCTACGAGAAAAGTTTCGGGAAGATTGCGGAACTGGAGTTGGAGGCCCTGCTTGACAAGCGGACCGCCGGTCAGGCTTCCGTGAATCCGCTCGGCATGGAAGAACAGGATATCAAGGTGAAGAGTTTGGAAGAACTTCTTGTGCTGCGGATGCACCTTAGTGAAAAAGTGGCGACGCAGCAGAATATCGTGCAGACCCTTTCCACCGCGTTCGATCAGGAGTTGGCACGCCAGGAGCAACAGCGGTTGATGGCGTCGGTGGAAGAAAACCAGGACGTGGACGGACGGAAGCTGCGCAAGGAGATCAAGACTGTCGAGAAAGAAATCCGTGCGCGTTATCAGGACATCCAGGACCGGCACAAGCGCAAGACCAAGATTCTGGAAGAACTGAGCGTGGCCCTGCAGCCCAAAGAAACAAAACACGCGGCGCTCAAGGCCGCCGGCAAGCCCGTGACGGGCGCTTTTTATCTCGCGAAGGCGTTTATTTTCGGATTACCCCATGAAGATGTGGAGCTGGCGCGGGCCAAGCCTTCGCCGGAAGCGGCCGTGGAAGGCGCGCGGGTTACAAAACTTCAGGAAGAGGTTGAACTCGAGAGCTTGATGATCGAGGCGCAGGACCTGGAACTCACGAAGCTGGAGAGAGAGCTTGAGATCCTCAACGCCAAAGCTTCGCTGGCCGGCGGCATGAAATTCCGGAGTTCGTTCGTGAAAGTTCCCTACACCTTTATCGACGAGGCGATCCAAAGCGCGCGGCGTATCGTCCCCAGGAAAAACCGCAAGGATGTCCTTTTGAACCGTCTCGACCAGCAGACGAAAGAGCTTGATGTGCTGAAACAAAAACTCGATATTACCGAAACGCTGATCAAGGAAAAGACTCCCCAGGCCGCAGCACCGGAAGCGGCGGCGCCGGCGGATGCCTCAGGGAAGGCTGGAGCGCAAGCGCCGGACGAAAAATCCCTTCGTGACGAGATCATCCAGTTGCAGGAGCAGCTGGAGGTTTCTTACAGCGTTTACGCGCAGGAACAGGGGATCCTCCTCGGAGACATGACGAAGATCGAACCGCCGACCGATGCGGAAGGCGCGAAGCTGTACAAGGAGCTCGGGGAAGTGAAGACGGAACTGGTGCAGCTGATCGGCGAGGAAATGGGGATCGAAGGGCAGGAAAAGGCGATCCTTGAGAAACGTGTCCAGGAGGTGGAGAAGGTCCTTCCTACGGTCACTTCCAAGGCGATGAACCAGGATATTACGAGCGAAAAAGAACGCATGACGCAGCGCCTGGCGGATCTGGAAACAAGACGTGATTTTCTTTCCAAGGAGCAAGAACGGTTCGGCACGAAATCATAAGCGGGGTCCAAGTATGAAAAATGTTCGATTTTTTAGCGCGATGCTTCTGGCACTGGCGGTGGGAGTGGCCGGTTGCGGTTACACGACCAAGACCGTGCTGCCGCGCAACATCAAGACGATCTACGTCGAGACCGTGAAGAACAAACTCAAGGTGGAAGATATCTACGCCTACCAACAGGGCCTTGAAATGGACATCACGAACGCCGTGATTCGCCGCCTGCAGCAGGACGGGAATCTGAAGGTCGTGGAACAGCCCAAAGCGGACGCGATCCTCAAGACGGACCTTCTATCGTTCGAGCAGGAAGGTCTTCGTTTCAACCAGCTTGAGGCCGTGAAAGAATACCGTCTTTATATTGTGGTGGGACTGAAGCTTGTGGATGCCAAAACGGGAGAGACCCTCTGGGAAGAGCCGAATTTTACCGGCGATACCGAATATTTTGTCAGCGATGTCACTTCGCTCGGTGAACAGAAGGCGGCCTTGCAGGCCGTTGACCGTCTGGCCAAGAACGTCGTGGACCGCATTGTCGAAGACTGGTAACCCTCCTCACGGTCCTTCCGCTGTGAAGACGAATCTGACCCTCCTTGTCGGCGACGCTTTTCTCCGCAGGCAAAAAGCAAAATTCCTTATCGCTGCGATTGAAAAAGACTCCGAAAAACCCTTCGAACACCAGAAATTCGATCTCCAGGAGACCCCTTTAGAAACGGTGCTGGCCGCCGCGCGGACGATGCCGTTCTTGTCTCCGGGCCAGGTGCTGGAAGTTCGGGGCGCGGAATCGCTCAAGGAAAAAGACCGCCAGATCCTGACGGCCTACCTGGACAAACCTGCCGCCCAGACATTCCTGATCCTGGAAGCGGATGAGCTGAAGGATAAAGGCGAGCTCCTGAAGCTGGTGAAGGACAAGGGCCAGGCGTTCCTGCTCTCCAAAGACGAATCGAGAAGCACGGGCGCCGCGTTCCTGCAGCAAAAGCTTTCCACCCACCACAAGACCATGACGCCGGGCGCCAAGGCGCGGCTCCTCGCGATGTGCGGGGACGCGGTGGTTTTCCTGGACACGATGCTCGAGAGGCTGGTGCAGTTCGCGGGTTCGCGCGCCGAGATCGATGAAGCGATGGTGGATACGTTCGAGGAGAACTGGACGGCGATGGACGTTTTCAAACTCACGAACGCATTCCTGGACCGCGATCCGGCCCGGATCCTGAAGATCTTTCGCGATCTGATGGATCTATACGAAGCGGACCTTATCTCGATCGTCGGAATCCTTCACTGGCAATTGCGGCAGCTGTGGCAGGCCGCGGTGCTATTGGAAGACGGTGTGTCGGACAGGGAAGTGTGTTCCAAGTGCCGGATGCCACCGCAAAAGATGAACGTGCTGAAGAAATTTCCGGTCCGGAAACTGGAGGAAGCCCTGGAGTCGCTTTACCAGATCGACAAAAAGTCCAAGACCGGGCAGATGGAAGGCATCGCAGGAGTCGAGGCCTGGCTGCTACAGTACAGTTCTTAGGACGGGACGCGACACAAAGACCGCCCTTATGAGGTTATCACAAGGACGGTTGATGGAAGAAAGAAGAATTACTTTTTCTTGACGTTGGCGAGGAATACCGCGATCCGGGATTTTTTCCGGTCGGCCCGCCCGCGGGGGATCACGCCTTTGACGACGGCGCGGTCGTAGTTGCTGACAAGCTTTGCCGCGACGGCTTTGGCTTTTTCAGGGTCCTGGGCAAGCTGCGTCAGTTTTTTGTTCAGCGTTTTCAGCTCGGAAAGGACCGCTTGGTTCTTCTCGCGCTTTTTGGCATCACTCCGCATACGTTTAACGGCAGAAGGAATGTTCGGCATGTCGATGACTCCTTTAGGTGAAAAAAGTGGCGTTAAGGTAACACAGGGGATGCCATCTGTCAACGAGGTTCCCCGGGAGCCTTCGGCCGGCAAAAGACACCTCGTCAAAGCGGCCGCTTTGGTGGCCTTGATGACATTGATCGGCCGCGTTCTCGGCCTGGTCCGTGATATCGTGAGCGCCAAGCGTTTCGGGACGGGCTGGCAGTGGGACGCCTTCCTTTATGCTTTCATGCTTCCGAACCTTTTCCGCCGGATCGTCGGGGAGGGCGGACTCACCAGCGCCTTCATTCCGGTCTATAACGAGATCGCGGAAAAACAGAGCAAGGCCGAAGCTTTCCGTTTCGCCAACACGACCATTAGTTTTCTGAGCTGTGTTTTGCTGGCTTTTATCCTGGCGGTCGAAGGTCTTTTGACGCTTTTGCTGAGGATCGGTTTTCACTCCCAGACGCTGATGCTCACCTTTGAGCTCTCGCGCATTCTTTTTCCCTACCTCTGGTTCCTTTCCATGTACGCGCTCGGGATGGGAATCCTGAACAGTCACCGCCATTTTCTTGCGCCTGCGATGGGACCGGCCATTTTGGACCTCATCTGGATACTGGCGGTCCTTTTCGTTCCCGTGTGGGCCGCGGGGGACTTCATCGGCAGGATCCGCTGGCTTTCTTATGCGCTTCTTCTCGCCGGCGTGATGCATGTTGCCGTCGAAGTCCCGCCGCTTCTCAGGATCGGTTTCGGTTTTCAATGGATCTGGAACACCGCTCACGAAGGCATGAAGAAGGTCTGGCGGCTTTTGATCCCGGTGGTCCTGAGTTTTGCCATCGTCCAGATCAATATCACGGTCGACATGACGCTGGGCATGCTGATCGGTTCTGGCGCGAATTCGAGCCTCTGGTACGGGAACCGCCTCATGCAATTTCCGCTCGGGATCTTCGCTCTCGCCATGGGGACGGCGCTCCTGCCCATGCTGGCCCAGCAGGTCGCGCGGAACGAAAAGGAGGCGGCGCGGAAAACGCTTTCTTTCGCGCTTCGGAGTATTTTCTTCATCATTGTGCCGTCCTCGGTCGGATTGATCGTATTGAGGGAGCCGATCATCCGGATGC
>CAIJDY010000109.1 GCA_903819565.1 Candidatus Omnitrophota bacterium
ATCCGCATGCCGGGAATGGACGGTTATGAGGTCGCTAAAAGGATCAAGGAATCCCCTGAGGGCGGACGCGTCAAGATCATCGCTGTCTCGGCATTTTTCGAGGAAGAAGGGAAAGAAAAGATCCTCTCCTTCGGCGCGGACGCCTGCCTGGACAAGCCGTTCGAGGAAGAAGTCCTGCTCCAAAAGATCGAGGAGATACTTCGTCATGAACGATAAAGACAAATCCCAGGAACAGCTTCTCCAGGAAATAGCCGCGCTGCGGCGAGAAGTGGAAGCCGCCGGCGCGAGGAGCCGGGAAGCCGAGGACCTGTCCCAGTCCTGCAGCCGGATGTTCGGGGACCTGTTCAATCATCTGCGCAGCGGGGGGATTATTTACGAGGTCAGGGAAAACGGGAACAAATTCATTTTTCTGGATGTCAATCTGGCCGCCGAGAGGATTGAAAAAATAAAAAAAGAAGACGTTCGCGGAAAGAGCCTCGTGGAGGTTTTTCCCCAGATCGCGGAATGCGGGCTCTTGGATGTTTTTTACAGGGTTTGGAGAACGGGGGTCCCGGAATTTTGTCCGGCCGTTTTTTACCAGGATAAAAGGATCTCGGGGTGGAGAGAGAACTTCGTTTACAAACTTCCCACCGGCGAGATCGTCACGATCTATGACGACGTGACCGAGCGGATCAAGACCGAGGAGAGGCTGTGGGAGAGCGAAAAACGATTTATGGACGTTCTTTACGCCGCTCAGGACGCGATCCTTCTCATCGACGGAGATAAGTTCGTGGATTGCAACGAAGCCACCGCCCGGATGCTCGGATACCCCACCCGGGCCGAATTTTTAATGATGCATCCCGCGAAGCTTTCTCCGCCCAAACAGCCTGACGGAAGGGATTCTTTCGAGAAAGCCGATGAGATGATGCGGCTCGCTTTCGAGAAAGGTTTCCACCGGTTCGAATGGATCCACACAAGGGCCAACGGGGAGAATTTTCCGGTCGATGTCTGCCTGACGCCCTTATCGCTTCGCGGCAAGAAGATCCTCCATTGCCTCTGGCGCGATCTCGCTGAAGGGAAAAAGGCGGAGGCGGAACTTTTTGAGAGCAACGAACGGTTTCAATCGCTCCTGGGGAACGTCAATCTCGGGATCACCACCATCGGCGTGGACTACAAGATCAAAGAAGTGAACGCGGCGCTTGCCGATCGTTTTAAAAAGCCCGCGGACGAATTCATTGGCAAGGAGTGCTTCCGGGAATTCGAGAGAAGGGACGCGGTCTGCGCTCACTGTCCCGGGAAAAAAGCCATGGAGACCGGGCGGGTCGCCGAAGAGGAAGTTGAAGTGATCCGGGAGGACGGGAGAGCCCTTTTTGTGCGCGTACACGCTGTGCCGCTCAAGGACAAGAACGGCGTCTGCACGGGATTTATGGAAGTTTCGGAAGACATCACCCGGCAGAAAAGAAAGGAAAAGGAGCAGGAAACCCAGCTGAGGGAGTTAAGGGTCCTCGCCGAGACCAGCATGAACCGGGAAGAGCGGATCCTCGAACTGAAAAAGCGAGTCAAGGAACTGGAGAAGATCCTTGGGGAGAAGACGCTATGACGCGTGAAAACGGCCGGTGGCGCATCTCGGAAATAAGACGGATCCTTATCGTCCTGCTCTGTGTCGCGATGGTGGCCGCGGGTTGTTCCGGGAAGCCGGAGGCAAAGTCACCGATCAGGATCGGAGTGAATGTCTGGCCGGGATATGCCTACATTTTTCTTGCCGCGGAAAAAGGTCTTTTTAAGAAGAACGGGGTGGATGTTACGCTGAACTTAATTCCGGAGCAGAACGCTTCTCTCAAAGTTTACGAGGAGGGCGGCGCCGACGGGGTCCTGTCGACGATGCCGGACGTGTTGCTTTTGAATTCCCGGGGAAAGCCCGCGACCGTGGTGTTGGTGACGGATTTTTCGGTGACCGGCGATGTGATCATCGGCCGCCCGGAGTTCAAAACGCTCGCCGACCTGAAGGGGAAAAAGCTCAGCTTCGAAGGGGTCAATACCTTTTCGAATATTTTCGTGCTAAAGGCGCTGGAAGGCGCGGGAGTGAAAGAATTTGACGTGATCTTTGAGAACGTTCCGGCGCATCAGGTCTTGTCCCGGTTGGAGGACGGAGGTATCGCGGCGGGCCACACCTGGGAACCGACCAAGTCCCAGGCCCTTAAAAAAGGGTATATCGTCCTGGCTGAAGCGAAGGATGTCCCCGGGGTGATCGTGGATGTTTTGGCGTTCGACCCGGAAGTCATCCGCCAAAGGCCCCGGGAGATCCAAGCCATCGTGAAAGCGCTGCTGGAAGCTCGGGAATACAACGTTGTTCACCGGGAAGAATCCCTCGGGATCATGGCGAAGGCACTGGGCATGGGGCCTGAAGAGATGCAGCAGGGTCTTCTCGGAATCCAGCAACCCGATCTGAACGGGAATGTGGAGGCCATGGAAAAGGGCGACGGCGTGAGCTCCCTTCATACCAGCTGGCAGACGGCCCTTCGTTTTTATTTTGAGAGGGGACAGCTCAAGGGAATCCCTGAGTTTCAAAGCGTCGTGGATCCGTCCTTTGTGAACGCATTGGCAGCGGCGAAAACGCGTGAGAGGCGCCCATGAAATTTTCACACAAGATCACATGGATCTTTGCCTTGTTTTTGGCGGTGACGCTGGTGCTTTTTTGTTTTCTGGCTTGTCACGCGGGTTTTCAAATAAGGGAGAGTAAATTCAGGGGAGAGTTCCAGGAAAACGCGGTCCAAATGATGGTGATTCTCGATGAAGCGCTTTATGAAAGGTTCATCGATCTGAAAAACATCACGAATGACCCCGTTCTCAGGACCCGGGAATCCACGCCCCGGCAGATCGCGGAGCGGCTGACGGAATACAGGAACAACGCCCGGATCTATGCCTCCCTGTCTTTCTTTGATCGTGACGGTATCCGGATTGCCGATACGTCCGGCCTGGAAATAGGGAAAAAAACAGACCAAGAGATGCTTTTAAAAGAAGCGTTGAACGGCGACGAGTATGCGATGAACATAGGGTTATCCCGCTCCCTCGAGGAATACGTTGTCCGTTTCGCGCGTTCGGTCAAGGATGAAAAAGGTATTGTGCTCGGCACGGTCGTGACCCGGATTTCGGTGGGCCGGCTTTACGAGATCATTAACATGAGAACCTCATCCCAAAAAGATCTGCAGCGGTGTATCGATCTGTTCGATGAAAACCAGCGGCTCCTCTTTTCCATTACAAACAAAAAAGGGGTCTTGAAAGACCATTTGGAAAACGTATTTGAGGACGTGAGGTCCCTGCGCCAGTCGCAGAACGGAAACGGATTTATTTATAACCGTCTCTTTCACCGAAACGATATTTTTGGTTTTAGCAGGGAGCCCGGATTCCTTGATTTCAAAGGGAATGGATGGCTGGTGGTGGTTCACGCTTCCGGGGAGAGTATCTTTCGGCCGGTATACGAAATAAGGAACGAGCTCATTCTTTTTTCATTGGTGGCGTTGTTCTTGCTGACCGGGATGATCACGCTGGTCGCGAAGGAACTTTCGCGGCCGCTCGGAAAGTTAAAAACGGCTCTGGAAAAAGTAGGCGCGGGGGATTTTGAGGCCCACGTAGAAGCCATCTCCGACGACGAGTTCGGCGGGGTCGCGCGGGCATTAAACGAGATGCTCGTGCAATTACGGGGCAAGACCACTTCCATCGATAACCTTCTCCGGGAAGTGGACGAGCGAGTCAAAACGGAAACAAAGCTCAAAGAGGCCAATGAGGAGCTTGAAGGAAAAGCCAAAGAAGTGGACAGCCACGTGCAAAAGATCGAAAAGTCCCGGGAGATCCTGGTGAGCATGCTGGAAGATAATGACGCGAGCCGGAAGGCGCTAGAGAAAAGCCTTGCGGAAGTCAAACAGGCCCACCAGATGGTGATCCAGGCGGAGAAGCTCTCCTCGATCGGACAGCTCGCGGCGGGGGGCGCGCACGAGATCAATAACCCGCTCAGTTTCATCTCGAGCAATCTGGCGACGTTGGAGAAATACGTGGGAAAGTTGACCGAGATTCTTCGGGCCTATGACGGACTGATCGGGGTAGTCGCACGGAAAGACATGGTGAAAATGAAAGAGAGGATCGAAGAGATCACGGCCCTCGAAAAAAAGCAAGGCATGGATTTTATTTTAAGCGACGTTGACGCCCTGCTCCGGGAATCGCTGGAGGGGGCCGGAAGGATCAAGAATATCGTTCTCAATCTCAAGACGTTCTCGCGCAAGGACGAGGGCGTGAAGACGCCGGCCGATCTCAACGTTATTCTCGACGGGATCATCAATATCATCTGGAACGAGATCAAGTATAAGGCGGAACTGGTGAAGGAATACGGAGAGCTTCCCATGGTCGAGTGCAATTCCCAGCAGGTCGGGCAGGTTTTCCTCAATATCCTGATGAACGCCGCGCAGGCGATCGAGGGCAAAGGGACCATCTCCCTTCTGACACGGGCGGAAGGGGACCATGTTAACATCGAGATCGCGGACACGGGCGCGGGGATGAGCCCGGAGACCCGGAAGCGTCTTTTCGAACCGTTCTTCACGACCAAAGAAGCGGGGAAAGGCACCGGACTGGGACTGAGCATCAGTTATGAGATCATTAAAAAACACGGCGGGAACATAGAGGTCGAAAGCGAGGTCGGCAAAGGGACGAAGTTCACCATTTCGTTGCCGGTTCGCTTCAAGAAGGACGGGAAGGTCAAGGTGGGAACATGAAAAATTATGAGCTGCTGCTGATCGATGACGAGGCGCCGGTGCTTCACGCGCTTGAAAGGGTTTTGAACGGGGAGGGTTACCGGATCTCGAACGCGATGAACGCGGAAGACGCGATGGCGGTGCTCGCGCAGCGGCCGGTGGACCTGATCATTTGCGACTACGGACTGCCGGGGATGAACGGGGTCGACCTTCTCGAAAAGATCAAAAAGAAATACCCCAATGTCATCGCGGTCCTGCTGACTGGGAACGCGGACGGTAACATCGCGATCGAGGCCCTGAACCGTTTTGTTTTGCAAAAATTCCTCATGAAGCCATGGAATGACGAGGAATTGAAAGGGACCGTCCGGAAATTGCTTGAGCGTCAGGTGGTCGACCTCATGAAATCCCTGAAGGCCAAAGACCTCATGTCGAAGTTCGCGATCACGGTGAACGAGACCGACTCCCTGCTGAAGGTCTCGCACCTGATGATGCGTTTCAAGATCAGCGGGCTGCCGGTCGTTTCGAGAGAGGGAAAACTGACGGGGATCATCACGGCGACGGACCTTTTCCGGATCATGGGGCGCTCCGTGTCAAAAGAAATAAGCCCTGAAACGCGGCGGGACGTGGGCCAGTTCATGACCCGCAACGTTTTTACGGTCCAGGAGGAGGATTCCTTTGCGGACATTATCAACGTGATGTGGAAACGCGACATTCATACCCTGCCGGTCGTGAAGGCGGACGAGATCATCGGTGTTATCGGGCGGCGTGACGTCTTGAACCAGTACTACAAACTCTTTGACAAGGCTTCGGAAGAATAGGGGCGGAGGGACGTATGGGAGAAAACATTCATTTGCTGGTGCTTGATGACGAAGAAAACATCCTGAATTCGCTACGGAGGCTGTTGATCACGGAGCCGTACGGTGTTTTTATCACGGCGGACCCCGCGGAGGCCCTTGCGGTGATCGGCCGGCACAAGATCAAAGTGGTCATGAGCGACCAGCGGATGCCCAAGACGAGCGGCATTGAATTTTTGGCGGAGGTGAAACGGAAAGATCCGAACATCCTCCGGATCCTTTTCACCGGCCACGCGGACATTCAGGTCGCCGAGGACGCCATCAATAAGGGAGAGGTCTATCGGTTTATTTCCAAGCCCTGGAACGACGGGGACCTGAAAATGATCCTTCGGGAGGCGATGCAGCGGTTCGACCTGGTCCAGGAGAACCGGGAGCTTTTCGCGTTGACCCAAAAACAGAATCAGGAATTGCAGAATGCGAACGCAGCCCTGAAGAACATGATCGAAAAAGAAAAGGCTTTCACTTCCACGGTGTCCCACGAGCTGCGGACGCCGCTCGCTTCGATCAAGATGGCGGTCGACATTCTTTCCCAATGCCTTCAGGGGAAGATCGACATCAGTCAGGCGGCCCGCCTGATCGATGTCGCCAAGAAGAACGTGGACAGGCTGGCGCGGCTTATCACGGACGTGCTGACACTGACCCGGATGGAGTCCGGCGTGGAAAAAATTAAACTGCAGGAGGCCCAAGTGAACGAGCTGATCCAGGAGCTCGCCCTCGTCGAGAAGCCCGTCGCCGAAGGGAAGGGGCTGCTCCTGAAGCTGGAACTGGAACCTTTCCTGCCGTTGGTGCCGTTGAACGCGGATAAGATCACCCAGGTCCTCGCGAACCTGATCGGGAATGCCATCAAGTTCACCGAGAAGGGGGAAGTGACGGTCACCAGCCATTTCAACAAGGAAAAGGACCAGGTCGAGGTCCGTGTTCAGGACACGGGCCGGGGGATTGCCCCGGAAGACATTCCGAAATTGTTCCAGAAATTCAAACAGCTTGAAAATTCGGCCTCCAAAGTGGAAGGGACCGGACTCGGGCTGGCGATCTGCAAGGAGATCCTGGCCAACCATCAGGGGAATATCTGGATCGAATCCGTTCCGGGGAAAGGGAGCACGTTCATCTTTGCGCTGCCGCATGGGGAAAAAAAGGAGGTCTCCCGTGGCTAATTCAAAGATCATCCTGCTGATCGATGACGAGATCGATCTCGTCATGATGATGAAGACCGTGCTGGAAGCGGCGGGGTATTACGTGATCACGGCGCATGAC
>CAIJDY010000110.1 GCA_903819565.1 Candidatus Omnitrophota bacterium
ATTATTGATCAGGCGGCCCAGCCGGTCGATGTTCCTTTTCGCGGTGTCCAGAACGTCCCGCTGCTCCTCGTTGATCCCGCCGGTCAAACCATCCATGACAATGCTCAAGGCCCCTTTGATGGTCGCGAGCGGACTTCTGAGCTCGTGGGAGACCATCGAGGCGAACTTGGATTTCATTTCCGCCGAGGCTTTCAGGACCATCACCTTCTGCCGCTCGATCTCCATTCTCCTTCGCTCGGTGACATCCCAGAAAAAACCGAAAAGTCCCGTCACGTTGCCGGCCCTGTCCCGGACGGGCGCCTTGACAATATTGATCCAGGATTCCTGGGTCCCCCCGAGATAGCCCCCGATCACATGGTATTCTTCCTCCCAGCTTTCCGTTCGCCCCGAATCCATGATCCTTCTGTCGTCCTCCCTGTATTTTTCCGCCAAGTGCGTGGGGAAAAAGTCATAATCCGTTCTCCCCACGATCTCGTCGGGCCTGACATTCAGGTCCCCGGCGTAATTCTCATTGCAGGCGAGATACACGGAATTCCGGTCCTTGAGAAATACCTTGGAAGGCAATGCCTCGAGAAGCGTTTTAAACTGCGTCTCCTTCAGCTCCGACAGTTCCTTCTCCATCCGCTTGCGTTCCGTGATGTCCGTAATGATGTTCCCGATCATCCGGGGCGCACCCTGCTCATCGAAAATGAGAAAGATATTCTGCTCGGTCGGGACCAGCCTCCCTTTGGCGGAAAGAAGCGGGATCTCTCCCACCCACCGGTCCTTCTCGACCACGGTTGGAAGGATCTCGTTTTTCAGCCGTTCGACGTCCTGCGGCGTGTAGTAATGAAAAAAAGTCTTGTGAATAAAATCCTCTTCGATTGCTTCCTCAACAATGCGAAGCAAAGCAGCGTTGGCAAAGAAACACCGGCCGGTCAGGTCCCCCATTCCAAAACCATAGCCCGAGGCCGCGGAAAACCGGCGAAACCTCTCTTCGCTCTCCCGCAGCGCCTCCTCCGCCTGCCTGCGCATGGTAACGTCCCGGATGAACGCCTGCACATTTCCGAATTGATCTTTCCATGTGGCCACATCGATAAAGACGACCTCCCCGTCCTTCCGCTTCATGGGCCGTTCAAAACGCAGCGTTTCACCTTTGGCGAGGGACGCCAGCCGGTCCCGCCCCTCCCGCTGCGTTCCCTCCGGATAAGTGTCAAGGATGTTAATACGAAAGAGTTCTTCGGGAGAATAACCCAGCAGGGAACAAAACGCCGGATTCGCAAGTATAAAGCGGCCGTCCGGGGCGATCGTGAAAATGCCGTCCTTAGCATTTTCGATCAGCTGCTGGTACTGCACCTGCAGTTTGGAGGCCTTTGCTTCCGCCTCCTTTCGCGCGGTCACGTCTCGAACGTTGCACTGAATGACCTCGTGATCTTCGACCAGATAAACGTTGCTGACGAACTCCACTTCGATCTTCCGGCCGTCCGCCGTCTCCAAAGGCAGGTCCTCGTAACGGATGTATTTCTTCTGCTGCAATTCCAGAAAATTCTCCTTGTTCGCAAAAACATCTTTAAGAAATCCGATCTCCCAAACCTTTTTCCCAAGAAATTTTTCCCGCGAATATCCCAGAAGATCGATCAAAAACGGATTAACATCCATGATCGATCCTGTCCCGGCATCGAGAAGCAGGATGCCGTCTTTCGCCGCTTCAAAAAGGCGCCGGTAGCGAACCTCGGAATCCTTAAACAGCTTCTCCGTGATCTTGAGCTCCGCGGACCGAAGCCTCCGGTACCGGACGGCCATGATACCGGCGGCACCAAGAACCAGAAAAAAAACCACGAGCAAAACAGCGGCGGCACGAAAACGCGTTTCATTCTGGAGCTCAGACTCGTTTTCCTTGGTCTCTAAATACCAATCCGTGCCGGGAACAGGCCGCAGGTCCGCAATAACCCTTACTCCACGATAATCCCGGCCATAGACAGACCCGGTGATCCCTCTCACTGCCTGAGCGGCCGGCAGGTCGAGTTTAGCAAGCGGGAAATGCAAGTTCAGGGCCGTACCTTTTTTAAACCTGAGCTCGTTCAGGAAAAGGACCTGATCGCCGGACTGGCGAACCAGAAACGACTCGCCACCCGCACTGGCCGTCGGCCAGTATTCGATCATCGGAAAAAGATATTCGGCTGCATCCGTAGTCAGCACGAGGACCGCCAGCGGTTGACCCGTAACGGCATCAGGAATGGCCGTGGCAATGTCGACGTGGATCTTCCCGGAGGGGGTAAAGTGCAATTGACTGAAGACCGGTTCGCGAACCGTAAAAGCTGTTTTCACCGCCGCCCAACTCTCGGCCTCCATTTCCGCAGGCTGAGAAGACGGGGAAAGCAGTATCCGTTGATCCGCGCTAACCAAGAGGGCCTGGAAATATATTCCAAGATCTTTTTCAAGCTGCAGACGTCCGATCAGATCTTCTTTGCTGGCTAGCAGGCCCGGGTCGCGAAGCCACTCCGTCACGATCTTTTTAACGACTGGAGAGTCCGCAATCCTCCTGGAATCATCGCTTCGCTCCTTACGCCACCGCTGGACCTGTGCGACCTTCATTTGTCCGATGGCCGCCAGTTCTTCGGACTTTTCCTTATAGAGCCGGCCCACTTCCGAACGGTAATAAAAAACGCCGGCCGTGAAGAGGACACTCGTGATCAGAAAAAGCTCCAGCAGGATTCCGAACTTTGACTCAAGGGAAACCGCAACAGCACCCTTGCGGATTGATCTTGGTGGTTTGTCTAAGCTCACGTTCTCCTCCCAAAAAACCTTGCGCTGAAAGGCGGGGGCTCGCGGCGGAGAAGCTACGTCAGGCGGGTTGCCCCCAAAGGAATCCCTGCCCGTACGGAACGCCCAATTCCTTGAGCGTTTCCAGGTCTTCCCGGCTCTCGATCCCTTCGGCAATGATCTTGGCATGGAGACTTTCCACGACGGCCAAAAGCCTCCGGAGCATTTCTTTCTGGCTTTTATCATGGCTGATATTACTGACGAGCCGTTTGTCGATCTTGATCACGTCGGGCTGAAGAAGGATCAGGCTTTCAAGACAGCTCCGGCCAAAGCCCACGTCATCAATCGCCACGCTGATCTTCCTTTTTTTGAGTTCCTGGACCACGCGGACGAGGTAAGAAGGGTCTCCCAGGATCTGCTGCTCGCTGACCTCGACACAATAGGCGCCGCAAAGACTGACCGGCGGGAAAAGCTGAGAAAATTGTTCGGGCTGAAGCTCGGTCATAGTGGAAGGGAAAAGATTTACATGTTTTTCCGTTCCCGGGGAGACCCTGAGCGCGGCCGCCAATGCGACCTCCAGGCACCGCTGGTCCACGACGGAGAGAATGTTGCTTTCCATGCTGAAGTTAAAAAACTCGCTGGGCATTTCAAAACCGGCGATATTGGTGCGGGAAAGAAATTCATAGCCAACCGTCCGCTCGGAAGCCAGGTCCCAGATCGGCTGTTTGACCGATCGGAAACAACTGCCCGACCGGAGCGTGTCGACGACGCTGTCGGCCCTCGGCTCCCAGCCGCTGCCGGCGCTCACGCGATTCTTCCCCGAACGTTTGCTCTTCGCCAACGCCGCATGGGTTTCCTCCAGAAGCGAGTCGACCGAAGCGGTCCGCCTATTGACGCTCATGACGCCCAGGCTGGCCGTCACTTTGACCGTCTGTCCTCCGGACATCACGACGGGCGTCTGGCTGATCGCCAGCCGTATTCTTTCGGAAAAGTGGACGCCCTCGGCTAACCGGGTGTTCGGCAAAAGAATGATGAACTCGTCCCCTCCGACGCGGGACACGTAATCGGTGGCGCGGACCGTGTTCTTCAAAACTTTCGAGATCTCCTGGAGGACGATATCCCCGACGGCGTGGCCAAAAGTGTCATTAATGGGCTTGAAATTATCCAGGTCGAGGAGGATGACGGAAAGGTTCGTCCCTTCACGGCCGGAAATCTCGAGTTCCCGGGAGAGCATGCGCTGGAGGCCGCGGCGGTTGAGCAATTGGGTCAGAGGATCTAAAAAAGAAAGCTTCTCGAGGCGCCCGTTCAGCTCTTCGATCTGTTGTTTCTGATGGTGCCGCTCCAAAGCGTAGGAAAGAACACGGCCGAGCATTTCACCGCGAATCTCCCCCTTCACCACATAATCCTGGGCGCCTTTTTTGACCGCCTCAAGGGACAAAGCCTCGTCATTCGTGCCGCTGAGGATCACGCAGGCGATCTCGGGATGGGCCGCGACGATCTTCTCGAAGGTCTCGAGGCCCCGGCTGTCGGGCAAGCCCAGATCGAGCAGGATCAGCTGGAAGTTTTTTTCCTTCAGGATCTTGAGTGCGGATCCAAGCGTGTCGGCCGCTTCGATCGCGAATGAAATACGGCTATTGGACCGCAGGGACATCTGAAAAACCTTCGCGAAATCAAGGTCATCGTCCACGAGAAGCACTTTGACGGCGGCTATCGGGCGGCTCTGATCACTTATGGGAACACCCTCTTTTTGATCCATTTTTCCCTCTTTTCCCCTTTCCTATGCTAAACCTTTGGATGAGCAAGTAAAGAAGAATTACGGCCTGATAGCCGACAACCTGAAGGAAATCATCGGCGGTCAAACAGCTTCCTGGGGAGACGTGATATCTGTTTTTGGTAGGTTTCGACTTCAATTCTGATTATAATGATCCAGCTGACGGACCTAAGCCGGCCCGGATCATGGTCAACAGAATAAGAAAGGAAGGCTCCGGATGAAAACCATTTCTGATTATATGACCACGACTCTGGTCAGCATCGACTGTGAAAAATCCGTATTGGAAGCCATCCAGCTCATGAAAGAAAAGTCAGTCAGCGCCATCCTTGTCATGAAAGACAGCAACACCGTCGGCATTTTTACCGAACGGGACATCCTCAAAAAGATCGACTTCAGCAACCTTGAGCGCCTGCCTCAAACAAAGATCAAAGATTTCATGACCGCGAACCTGCGGATGGCCGACATCAACGATTCCTACATTCACATCATGGAATCCATGCAGAAGAACAAGATCCGCCACATGCCCGTCGTGGAAGACGGCTTCGTCAAGGGCATGATCTCCCTGCGGGACCTCATGAACCACTACTATGAAAACCTCGAACGCCTTCTGGAAGAAACGGTCGCCGCGCTTTCGTCCGCGGTCGAAAAACGGGACCCGTACACGGCCGGCCATCAGGAACGCGTCATGCAGCTTTCCTGCGCGATCGCCCGTGAGATGAGCCTCCCCGCCAAACAGATCAGCGGCATCCGGATGGCGGCGGTCATCCATGACATTGGAAAACTATTCATCCCCGCGGAATTGCTCACAAAGCCCACGAAATTGAGCGAGGCCGAAATGAACCTCATCCGGGTCCACCCCCAGATCGGGTACGACATCCTCAAAGGCATTCAATTCCCGTGGCCGATCGCCGACATCGTTCTACAGCATCACGAGAGGCTCGACGGTACCGGCTATCCGAACCGCCTTCCGGGAGACAAGATCCTTTTCGAGGCGAAGATCATCGCCGTGGCGGACGTGATCGAGGCCATGGCGACCAACCGTCCCTACCGCCCGATGCTCGGCATGGACAAGGCGCTTCACGAGATCCAAAGCAAAAAAGGCACTTATTATGACCCCGCTGTCGTTGATGCCTGCGCGACGATCCTCAACCGCGACCGCTTGTTCTGGAAAACGGAAGCGGTTTAGTAGCGCCCCCCTCCCGCACCGAGACCGGGTGTCGGTATGAGGTTAAAGACAAAAAAGCCACCGCCGTTCCCGGCGATGGCTTTTTTTCTGACAACTCCTGTAATCCGCTGACGGCCGTTCCAGCCTCTGGCGTTAGATCGAGGTAATAGGCTTACGCCGAGGCCCCCATGGCCATCTGCGCGGCAAGATAGCCCGTCAATTCGGCCATCAATGCTCCCAACCGGCCTTCTTGGTCCAGTTGGCTGATCGCAATGAACGGATTGATGCCCGCCAAGGGACCTAAAAGCTTTTCGGCCACCACTAACGTGGACGCAGTCTGCTCCAGCGGGTTCGCCTTTCCGATCACGCTCAAAAGGTTCTTGCGCGCGCCGATCTTGGCTCGCACAGCGGGATCCTCGCGATCCACAACAAGCGCCAGGAGTTTTCCTGAGGGAACAGACGTGTTGTAGAACCTGGCGTTAAATTGCGCGCTGAATTCCGCCGCGCTCGAAAATGACTCGACCTTGAAATTCTTGCCAAGGACATCCGCCGCGCCGGCGGCAACCAGTTTCTTCGTAAAAGCCCGCACCGCCGCGGCATCCGCGATCAGCGCGAGCACGACTTCGGCTTTCGGGTTATAGCGCGCAAAAGCCGCTAACGGCAGAACACTGGCGGGATCCGGAATTCCCTGACGCATATCCACCATGACACGCTCTTGGGAAGCGGTCACGGATGGCGCCAGAATAGAGCGGAACACTTTCCAGTCCTTCAAAGCCGCCGGAATGGCCGGCGCCGTTTGGAAATGCTCGGGAAAAAGTTTTTGATAGATGCTGAGAGTGTACGCCTTCACGGCATCCTTGACCGCCAAAATTCCCGCGGTCACTTGTTCGGCCGTTCTCACCAGCGCCTCGAACGGAAGCTCCCGCGGAACCGCCAACGTCCCCGCCTCGAATTTGACGTCCTTAATCACTAGTTCCCGGACTTCCGAACGGTTCTCCTCGGCTTCAGATTTTTGTTCTGATATTTTCGGGGCGACCTGCCCGATAGGTTCGTGCTGACCCACAGCCCAATCCGCAGACCATGGCGTCGGCGCTTTGGGCTGTCCGTGCTGTCCCACGGCCCAATCAGTCGTGACCCCCTCTTGGACTTCCGAGACGTTTTGTTCGGTTTTGGGTTTTGCTTCCGGTGTTTCTGAAATGGTTTGCACAAAGGGTTCGTGCTGACCCACGGCCCAATCCGCGGACCATTCTGCGCCCTGGTCCCTCACCTCACTTCGTTTGGAGGGTGGATTCGCATTGGGGATGCCGCGTTCGGCCAACATCGTCGGGATCGTTTTCCCGGCTTGCATAGCGACCAGGATCTGGTCCGTCGATATGCCTTTGTTATGGAGCGCAGTAAAGGCAAGGTAATACCAGACTTCTGATTTCCGATACTCCAAATTCTTAGAGAGAAATTTCTCGATAACATCATAAGGTCGGTTCGGATGGGTCCCGTAAAAATGGTCAAACCACGGCTCGAACGCTTCCGCATCCGTAATCAACGCTTGTATATCCACCGGCAAGAGTTCAGTTCTGGATTTAAGAAGCTGGCCTTCCCTCGCTTCGGAACGGCCGGGCTTCTCCCCTGCTTTTTGAATAAGCGTGTCCAAAAACCGTGTGGTCGGCTCCCCCAGATCGATCGGCGGCGTGGTCTGCTGCAACTGAGCTTTAAAAAGTTCCAGCAAGGCAGGCCCGTCCGTAGCGGTTCCCTCAAACTGGTAAACGTCCGGCAGACTGTCGGTAATGTAGGTAGAGCGGTACGTTATCCTCACGCGCCCTTCCGGAAGCTGGCGAATATGTGTCACTTGCAATCCGTTGTTTAGGGTAGACCACTGCTGATTCAAAAGAAAATATTCCGCCCCTTTAAAACTGCCAAGAGTCTCAGCGGCTTTAGAGAAAAGCACCGCGGCGACCCGGTCAAACGCTTCGGGCGCTTCCTGTCTGCTATAGGTCTCCTTGAACCTTTCCGACGAAACTCGATGCTGGATACTGATCATTTCTTGGGTCGGATTGACCGCAATTTCCAAAGATTGGCTTCCCTCGAAGCTGAGGATCTCATAGAAGACTTGTCCAGACCCGTCTATTTCCCTGAGAACAACCGGAGCTTCCAGGAATTCAAGATATCCCGGAATTTCCGCAAGCGGAAGATTCCACGGTTCCCATTTCATCATCGCGGTGACGACTTCCTGTCTCTGTAACGTCAGGTTTAGCCGCAACCGGATCAGCCGTGGATCTTCACTCTTCTTGGCTTGGAGCCTCTCGATGTTGGAGGTGATTTCCATGAGCAATTTGGAAGCTGTATTCAGTTGACTTGCTTTTTGATCGAATTTTTTGGCGGACTGTGCGGAGAAAATATTCACGCCCAACCATTTAACAGCGGTGGCATCATCTGCAACCTCCAAAATCGCAGAAACATGTTTCTTGATCTCATTCAAAGTATGGGTCATAGAATCAGTACCGCCCTCAGGATAAACCTCTTGCCGCATCTCGGAGCGGCGAGGCTTCCCTTCAGCTGTTTGAATAAGCGCGTCCAAAAGCCGCGTGGCTGCATCCCCCAGATCGATCGGCGGCGTGGTCTGCTGCAACTGAGCTTTAAAAAGTTCCAGCAAGGCAGGTCCGTCCGTAGCGGTTCCCTCAAGGGAATAAATGTCCGGCAAACTATCGGTCATGGAGGAAACGCGGTACGTTATCTTCACGCGGCCTTCCCGAAGCTGCTGGATGTTCGTCGCCCGCAATTCGCCGAATGGGGTGGACCACTGCTGCTTCAAAAGGAAATCTTCCATTCCTTTAAAACTGCGGACAGTCTCAGAAGCCCTAGAGAAAAGCAACGAGGCGATCTTTTCAAAAACCACAGGATCTTCTTTTTTGCCATAGGCCTTATAGACTCGTTGTGACGGAACTCGAAACAGGATGCCGATCTTCTCTTTGGCCGGATTGACCGCAATTTCCAAAGATTGGCTTCCCTCGAAGCTGAGGATCTCATAGAAGACTTGTCCAGATCCGTCTATTTCCCTGAGAACAACCGGAGCTTCCAGGAATTCAAGATATCCCGGAATTTCCGCAAGCGGAAGATTCCATGGTTCCCATTTCATCATCGCGGTGACGACTTCCCGTCTCAATTGTGCCAGGATCAGAATCGTCGACAGGTATCGATTGCTGTCCGCCTTCGATTCAAGCTCTTTGACGAGCAAAGTAATATTCGTAAGCAGTTTCGAGGCCGTATCCAGTTGCCCAGCCTCTGAGGTAAAACGACGAGCGAAATGGGTCCAGGTCCCAACTTTTCGGTTGAACAACCAGAAAGAGGTTAAATCATCCGCCCCTTCCAAGGTTACCGCGACGGCCTCTTTGATCAAGGCCAAAGTTTGCTTTATGTCGCCGGTCTCGAGTGCCGTCTCGACCTTATCCCGCATCTCGGAGCGTGCGGAAAATTTATCCGGAAAACGTTCCTGGGCAATGCGGTCCGCTATCTGTTCGAGATTCTTCGCCACATCCTCGATCCACGAATGGATTTTTTCCCGATCCTTCAGAAGACCGCGGGCGTTAATGTAAAACTTGATGATCGGTTCTGTGCCCGAAGGACGCGCGATGACCTTGCTGCCGTCGGCAAGAACCATCATCACAAAGTTCTCTTTGGGAAGCTTCTCTGCCTTCCCGTCGCTGGAGGCTCCAGGGACCGGCGCATGAGCGAACGAATAGACCCCGCGCGCCTTCGGATTGTCCTTGAGCGCATCCGGGACCACAAATCCCCTCAAAGCCTTCGCAAATGCCGGCGGGATCCCCGGCGTTTCCGGGCTGATATATCCGGACACACTGTCCGCGTCGAAAAGCAACTGGCCCGAAGCGTCACGGGCTTCCTGCGCCTGGAAATCCAACACCGCGATCACCGGCACGCCCCCGATCGTCTTCGGCGTGTTCTTCCGGAATTCATTCAAAATACTCGCTCCTTCCGAAGCCTTGATGACGTCCATCGCCTGCTGCTCTGTCAAAGTGACTCCCGCGTACTTCGTCCCCTTCTGGAACATCGGGAATCGCTCGCCGAAATACCCGTACTTTTCGTAAATCGCGTCCATGCGTTCCCCGAGACTGACCCCTTGTTTCGTCAAACGACCCAGGATCTCCACGAAAAAGGCCGTCCCTGCGATCGCGTCCTTATCATGCAACTTCTGGCTCGAGAGAGCCCCCAAAGACTCTTCGCCCCCGAACAAAAAAGCCTCCGCATGCTTCAGGCCCAATGCGATCTGGTCTCTCTTCGAAAGCTTCTTCCACTGGCGCTGTGTGATCCCCGCGGCTTTCTGGATCACTTTCGCGCGCTTCTGCACCTGATCCCCGATATATTTAAAGCCCACAAGCGTTTCGATCACGTTGATCCCGTTGGCCCTGGCAATGATCTTCGCCAAGTCCCCCGACACGACCGTACTCGCCATCCAGGCCTTCCCCGATGTCGCTGTGATCTCGCGCGCCAACCGGAACATCGCGGAAGCCTTTTCATCCTCTTTCAGGTCTGTCCTCTGCGCGATCTCCCGCAGTTCCCGGACCATGTAATCCGTCACGAGCGCCAGTTGCTGGTTCCCGTTCAATAAGAGATAGTCCTCGGGCTGCTCGGCCTTCTTCTTGGGATCCTTCTTCGCCGCCACCGCAGGACGATCC
>CAIJDY010000111.1 GCA_903819565.1 Candidatus Omnitrophota bacterium
ACACAATTTTACAGATTTTAAGCGTCACGCTATTTGAGAAAACGCCTATGCTGCAAGCACTTACAGACTTTGAACCCGGAACTGAACACAGCGAAAGTCGTAACCAGTTGCTATTATTCAACTAATGTTGGGACAGCAGTGGAATTTTGGACAAGGTATGCTATGTTCTAGGGACTGCCCTTACCGAAGGAATAGATCGCATGAGTTTGAAACGTTTTAAAAAACCGCTCTGCGCCTGGATCGCGGCAACCTTATTTATTTGCCCTTCCCCGGCCATGGCAGTAACGGCCAACGATGCGACCGCGCCGGTTCCTCAAGAGGTCCCGCTGTCCGGCCCCCAGGAGCCGGGGCTCCCGGGTCCGATCCAGGAAGGAAAACAGAAACCCATCTACTACAAGCCCGGCTCCATTTTCGATCAAAAAGCTTTGCCTCCCAGCATGATCCGGGCCCCGAGCGAAGTACCGCTGAAAACACCTTTATATGTTGTTTCCGAGCCGGATTTCTACGCTGCCAGCCAAAACTTGCCGCTTTCGGACGCGGCTCGGCTTTTTTTGGAAGAGAAACTCATCCCCAACGAATCCGTGTATTTTCTGCCGGGAACCGGCATGGACGCCAAAACCGGAATGCCCTACGATCACATACGCATCCGTTTGAAAGAAAATCTTTTGACCGAGGTCGGAAATTACACGGCAGCCTCCAAGCTGTCGCTGTTGATCCCTTTTTTGCTGAAAGTCATTCAAAGAAACCCTTATTACCGGCAAGTAAAGCTCACGCCGGACGAAGCCGCCTCAAAACTGAAGCAGACCTTAAGGACTCTTTTGGCCTACGACCAAAAATATCCGGATTACGGCGGTTTCCTGCCCTGGGTTGACATCCGCCCGAACGGAACGATCGCGCCGGCTTCCACGAAGGTCCCTTCCCTGGACAACGGGCAGCTGACCTGGGCCCTGGCCGCGGTCGTCGCCGCATTCGAGGATTCCGCGGACCCCGAGCTTCGCAAGATCTCCAGCATGGCGCAGACGATCCTTCACAGCCAGGACTACAAAAAATTCTACGATGAAAAACTAAAGCTCCTGCACGGAACGATCCAGTATGACACCGAATCGCGCGTGTGGAGCGGCGACACCACCTACTATTTGAATGATATGTTCGAGGGAACGCTCGCCGTGCTGTGGGGGGTCCTGAACGGCCAGATCCCCGAAGAAGCCTGGGACAATCTTTCAATCCCTACCATGGAATACATCACGACGCAGGGCGAAAAGATCACCACCCTGGGAGGATTCCGGGCCTCGTTCCACGAACACTGGGCCTTGGCCTTTCTCCCGATCATGAGCTCCGCCCTAGCGCCTCTCTATCAGAACTATCTCTA
Organism: Candidatus Omnitrophota bacterium; assembly: GCA_903819565.1. Classification (GTDB taxonomy): domain Bacteria; phylum Omnitrophota; class Omnitrophia; order Omnitrophales; family Aquincolibacteriaceae; genus Pegaeibacterium. The sequence goes on from CAIJDY010000111.1 coordinate 1,370, forward strand.
CGCCCAAGCGGACCACGCCCGCAGGAACCATTTGCCGGGATTCCTCAGCACCGCCTATGACCCCAAAGGCATCTACCGCCAGATGGGCATCCCTTCCATCGCGTACAATCCGGTCGACCGGAGCGACGTGGCCGTGCTTTTCGCGACCGCCATGTCGATGCTGATCTCCCCGACCGTCGGCGCCGCCTGGCTCACAAAAATGTATTCCTTCAAGGATTTCGTCACTCCCTACGGCGGCTACGAATCCGTGGGGCGAGACGGCTATGCCGACATTTTCACCGCTGACGCCAAAGGCATGACCCTCCTTGCCGCGAGCGGTGGCGTGGTGGATGAGATCAACAAATACCTCAATGAGCGCACCGTTCCCAGGACCAGTATCCCGATGAACGTGAAGCTCATTGAACTGCTGCACGCGAAGTACAAGCAGATGCTCGCCGCCCGCGACGGCCGGCCGATCTTTTTCCCGACGAAGCCCTTTCCCAACCCGCCGGAAGACCCGATCACCGTCCATTTCCAGAAACCTCCGGACGCGGGGAATGTTTTTGATGTGACCGCGCATCTGCAACCGGGCCACTTGCACGGAAAGAACGTCCGCTCCGTCGGCCGGAAGACCCTGGAGCAGGATGTTTTCCCCGGCAAACCCCTTCAGTTCGAATTCGACATCCCCGCTTATTACGCTTATTTCGATCAGTGGGCTTTCCGCGGTACTTACATCGATCGGGCCGTCCGCATCGCCGATATGCGCTATGTCGCTCTGACCGTTCCGGCCCGGAGCACTCCCGGAATGTTCGAGCTCGAGATCAAAAGCGACGACATCACCTTGACAACTGTGATCGTCAACACCACCAAGCCGGGAAGGCTCTCGGAAGACGGGCTCTGGAAAACGCTTGTAGAAAGGATCTCCCCGATCCCGGAATCGGACGTGAAGCCCTTCAATTACGTCTCCGTGGCGATCCATGACCCTCGCTATCTTCTTGGGGAATTCACGCGGGGCGGACGCGAAGGGACGATCACCTTAAAAGACATCACTTTGTATAAAAAATTTCCCTTCACGGACATGAAGGAACCTCCGGTGGCAAGCCAGTCGCTGGATAATACGGAGTTTGAATTGATACGCTACTGGCGGCTGAGCCACGGGGACCTGTCCTTCAAAAAAAACGCGGCCCGGGGGACCTACCTTTTCACGACCGGCTTGGGATGGCGCGGCGGCTATATTCCTTACACCAACTTGTCGAAATTCCGTTATCTTTACGTCAAGGCCCGGAACATTTCGGATAAAAGCTGTGGCTGTTTTTATGTCGAGCTGAAGCATGAATCAGACCAGTTGCTCGGAGGGAAAACGCCGATCCACATGCCGCCGGACCAGAAATGGCGCGTCTACGAGATCCCGATCCCGGCGCACATCCGCTACACCTTCAATTATATCGCCGTCTCGGACCCTTACGCGGATTTTGAACTGGGCTCGCTCCTGCTGACGCCCAACCAGATCACGAAAGGTTTTGGCGGCCTTGAAAAAGTCCCTTACACGCCGGGCGATCAGAGACCCCTGGAGTGCACCAACCGCCCCTGCCCCGCCGTCGCCGCCGACCTTAAGCCCCCAAGCGGGAAGATTCCCGGCGCCAATAATTAAGTTACCGCGATCACCGAACGCCCTAGGCTAACCGCCTTTTCCCTCACCCCCACAACCCTCTTTTCTGATCCCGCGCGTCCTTTTCCAATTTCACGAACAGTTCTTGATACTTCACATTGGGCGGACTGGCCATGACTCGGGCGTAGCCCGCCTTGATGATCACGGCATTCACGAAGGTTCCATCGTCGAGGTAGACATATGCCAGAGTTCTTCCATACGGATCCTTCTTCTGAACATCATATTCAAGCCTGACAGGTTTGTCTTCGATGTTTGGCGCTGTCTTCTGATCATTTTTGCCCACACTAGGACTCCCCGGGAGTGCTGAAATAAGGGCCGGGTCATACGGTTTCCCCACGACTACCGTGACGGCATTGGGACTTTTCGTTTCTGCCGCCGGACTTGTCGCGCCGGACTGGCCGGGCGCGACCAGCCTCCGGGTGAACTCTGCCGCTTCCTTGCCCATCCTGATGATCGTTTCCGCGTCCTGTCCCGTTCTATTGGCGTCAGGCTGTCGCTTGGCACTATCTGCTGATTCCGGAGTATCCACACCTATCAGGCGCACCGTCTCGCCATCGGAAAGCTGGAGGGTATAACCATCGATAACACGGGTCACGGTAAGAGAGTCAGCGGCTTGGCACAGGCCTGCCATGAGAAAAAGGATAAAAACTGAGAGTATTGTTTTCAGAAGATGCCTCCTTTGATAGGAGGCCATTATAGGCGGAGCCGACCCGGCTGGCCAGACGAGTTTAAAAATCAGCTTCTTTTAGAACCTTGGGACCGGATGATCTTTCGAATCCCCGCGGAGAAAGCAGGAGCTGGTATGCTTTCGCCACGGACGACATACCGGATCGGCGTTTACTGCAGCACCCTGTTGCTGAATATCGTGGAGTGGGGGCCTCCGGAAACAAAGACGACCTTGGGATCGAGCCGTTCTTTTAAAAAAGCCGAGACCTTCCTGATCGCACTCCACTCGATGGACATGCCGGTAAGGCCGATGACATCCGGATCAAATTGGAGGATCTCATCGAGATGCCCGTCGATCCCGGACCGGTCTACCCGGAGGTCCAGGATCTTGGGAACATGCGAAGAGTTTTTTCTTGAATAAGAAGCGAGATACAGGAGACCCAGAGGCGGATAATTGGTATTGCTCTCATCGCCAAAAGGCTGGATCAGCAGGATTTTCATAAAGACGGTTTTCTTTGCATGGTACCGGGGACCTTTTCCTTTATTTATTTAAAACGGTACCGGGTATCTTTTCCTTTTCCGGCGGCACTTTTTGCGGTGCCGGCTTCGGCGTAACGGCTTCTTTTTTTTCGATCTTTTCTTTTTTGCCCATGTACTGGCCGTTAAGGGGGGGCGAATGACGCGTCGGAACGTTCCCGGTGGAGATCATCATGCCCCCTTGTTTTCTGCATTCCTCGGAACTCATGTTTTCTATTTCGTAGCCCCGGAGACGACACACCAGCTCCTGCGAATCAAACAGGGACGGATTCTCCGTTTGTTTGGACGGAGCCAACGTGAGTATCGGTTTAGGGGCAGACTTTTTGGGTTTAAAAGAAGTTTGCGCCGTCGTGATCATCACGCCTCCGTGTTTTCTGCATTCCTCGGGAGTCATATCATCCTCTTCAAAACCGCCGAGACGGCAAACCGAGTCCAGCGAAGCGAACAAGGCTGTCTTCTCTTTCTGCTGGGGCAGCGGGGCAGGCTTGTTGGATGCGGCGGGAGCCAGCGGTTTGACAGCGGTCTTTGACGCGACGGAAGTTTGCACTTCGGCCGCCGGAAACGTGTAAGGGATATTCCTGACGAGAATGTTATTGGAAACCGTTGCAGCGCCCGGAGAGACCTTTGCGGCCGCGACACCCGACAGGACTTCCGTCGCCTGCCTCGTCTTTGACGGTTCCTTGCTGGTGACGTTTTCCGATTGCGCCCACGCCATATGCGCCGTCAGGAGTATCCCGGCAAGAATCCACGGCTTATTCATAGATCTCCGACGCATCCGTATATAAAAAAAGTTTCCGTTTACGAAAAATTCAATGCGAGGGGGAATTATACACCCTTAACGCCTTTCCGTGTATCTCACCGGACGGCGTCCGGTCAGGCGGACAAAGGCCTTTGGAAGAAGCGGTTATCCGCTAACTGAGGGGCGTTGGCATGAAGCGGCCGGGGGAATTTCCAAATCGGCATGGTGACGGTATGGAAAACCGTGCGGGCCCAACCCGATGCCCCCGTTATTTCGATTTTCGCCTGGAAAGGAAGAAGACCAGCAGCCAGAGGATGAAAAAAGCCGCCCCGGTAAAAATCAAAAAACGATGAGCACCCGCCCTGTACATTAGCACCGCCAATTTAGCTGGAACTTTTCTGAGAGCGACAAAAGTTATCGCGGTGATGATACCCCCCCCCCCGAAGATGAAGCGCCTAGGCAAGATTAAAAGTGATGCGTGATCCTCCGGGCTGCTGGGGAAAAACCGCCGCCCAAAGCGCTTGCACCCCTATTTTGAGGCTCCTAAGATCAGGAAATCCACCGGTCACGCGGCAGGGTTCTTAGCGCTTTGATTCCGGGAAAGATTCTGATAGAATACGCCATGGTTTTTAAGAGGACTCATGATTTCGGCGCGGGGCAAATCGAATAGTCCCGCGGTCAAGTTTTTATATTCGTCGTCGCGGGGTGGAGCAGCTCGGTAGCTCGTTGGGCTCATAACCCAAAGGTCGCAGGTTCAAATCCTGCC
>CAIJDY010000112.1 GCA_903819565.1 Candidatus Omnitrophota bacterium
ATATCCTGGAGGAGCTTATGCGAAAGCCTGAAGATGAACAATTCTCGGTAAGCCGTATGCCTCGAATAGGGCACGTACGGTTTGAAAGGGGGACTTTGGAAACCGGGTCGTAAGACAACGGCGCCAAATTTCTACCAATGGCCACTGAAAAAACGCCATCCAATTTTATCCGGGACATCGTCGACGCGGACATCGCCAAGGGCAAGAACGGCGGCCGCGTGCACACCCGGTTTCCGCCTGAGCCGAACGGCTACCTTCATATCGGTCACGCCAAAGCCATCTGCATCAGCTTTGGGATCGCCCGCGACTATCACGGACTTTGCAATCTCCGCTTTGATGACACCAATCCCGAAAAGGAGGATGTCGAGTACGTGGATTCCATCCGCGAGGACGTCCGCTGGCTTGGTTTTGACTGGGTGGACCGCGAATATTACGCCTCGGATTATTTCGACGCGATCTACCAGCACGCGCTCACGCTCATCAAAAAGGGAATGGCGTACGTCTGCGATCTGACGCCGGACGAGCAGCGGAAGCATCGCGGCACGCTGACCGCGCCGGGCAAGGACAGCCCGTACCGCGGCCGGACGGTTGAAGAGAACCTCGAACTTTTTGAGCGGATGCGGCGGGGGGAATTCGACGAGGGCACGAGGGTCCTGCGCGCGAAGATCGACATGGCGTCGCCGAACATCACGATGCGCTACCCGACGATCTACCGGATCAAGAAAGCGTCGCATCACCGGACCGGCGACAAGTGGTGTATCTATCCGATGTACGATTTCACACATTGCATTTCTGATTCCATCGAGGGGATCACGCATTCCCTTTGCACGCTCGAGTTCGAGAACAACCGGCCGCTTTACGACTGGGTCCTGGACCAGCTCGGAGTTCATCATCCCCAGCAGATCGAATTCGCGAGACTGAACCTGACGCACACGGTCCTGAGCAAGCGGATCCTTCTCAAACTCGTGCAGCAAAAGACCGTTTCCGGCTGGGACGACCCGCGTATGCCGACGATCTCGGGGTTCCGCCGCCGCGGTTTCACGCCGTCCTCGATCCGGAACTTCTGCGATCGGATCGGTGTCGCGAAGTTCAACAGCACGATCGACGTGGTAGTGCTCGAGAACTCGATCCGCGAAGAACTGAACAGGACCGCGCCGCGCATGATGGCCGTGCTGGACCCGCTGAAGGTGGTGATCACGAATTATCCGGAAGGGAAGACCGAAGAAATGGACGCGACGAACAACCCGGAAGATCCGGCCGCCGGCACGCGGAAGGTCCCGTTCTCGCGCGAGCTTTATATCGAGCGGGACGATTTCCGCGAAACACCGCCGCCGAAATTTTTCCGCCTGGCGCCCGGGCAGGAAGTCCGCCTCCGCTACGGCTACTTCATCAAATGCGAAAAGGTCCTGAAAGACGCGGAGGGAAAGGTCCTTGAAGTGCATTGCACGTACGATCCCGCGACGCGGGGCGGCAACAATCCTCCGGACGGCCGCAAGGTCAAAGGCACGATCCACTGGGTTTCCGCCCAGCACGCCGTCCGGGCCGAGGTCCGGCTTTATGATCATCTCTTCGCCGCGAAAGATCCCGCGGATGTCCCGGAAGGGCAGGACATTTTCGTGAACCTGAACCCAAAGTCCCTGACAGTCGTTCCCGGGGCCTGCCTGGAGCCTTGTCTGAAGGATGTCCGAGCGGGAGCGCGTGTTCAGTTCGAACGCCTCGGATACTTTTTTGCCGATCCTGTGGACTCCAGGCCGGGCAAGCCCGTTTTCAACCGGACCGTGACACTCCGCGACACTTGGGAAAAGATCGAAAAGGGGCGAAAGTAATCTTTTCGGGAACCGCTGACCGGGACCGGGTGAGGGGGGGGCTTATGCCGTCCCGCCACCGCTTGGATACGAACAATACTTGTCCGCGTTCCTAAGACCCGCTATAATTTGCTCCGCTTAACGCGAGTATCAGGATCAAGAACGGGAGAAGGCAGTCGAGAGTTCCACGATTGTCGCCCTGCTTTTTCCTTTCGTTCCATGACGCTTGATACCTGACACTTGACACTTTTTTCGTTGGGGAATGGTGCCCCCCGGCCTCATGCTGGCCGGGACTGCGGAATAAAAGATCGGCCGGTGAAGATCCAAGGCCGCAATTGAGATTTGATATTGCTTATTGCGTTGGGGAATGGTGTAACGGTAGCACCGGTGCCTCTGGAGCACCTAGTCTAGGTTCAAATCCTAGTTCCCCAGCCATTCCATAGTATCTCTACACATCTATACTGCTCCCCGTTTAGTTAAGGTCCAAATAGTGTAGAACCTGAGCTCCTGGAAAGCGAAAGGAGTTCATGTGAAAAACCGTAAATGGACCAATAAGCAAAAGCTCGAGATCGTTCTCGAAGGTCTCAACGGCCGCGTCACGATCTCGGATCTGTGAAACCGCAAGATCCAAAAAACCAACACTACGCATGGGAGAGCTACTTCCGTTGAAGATCACCTCAAAAGAACCGACGACTGAAAGCCCTCATCGCAGCCTTACGCTGGGACAAATAAACCTTTAGATATTTAAAGGTGCACTTACATATCCCGCAAAGAACGACGCAAGCCTTTCCCAACTAATCATCTAG
>CAIJDY010000113.1 GCA_903819565.1 Candidatus Omnitrophota bacterium
AAAAAAGAACCAAAAAAAGAAAGAGAAAGGCTACTGCTACTACTATTTTTGTATCAAAGACAGGGAATTACAATTGTCGCCAGAGAGAAATAATAATTGACGCCCGTCAGACAGCATGAATTCCTGTATCAAATATCCCCCGTGGGCGTACAAACAGGCGAAAAGACGTATCGGCTGATCCGGGCCGATGGCTATGCCCCGCACTATTATACCGACGTAGGCGCCCCCGACGAATATCCCGCGAATCAGCCCCGACCGCGCGCCGGCCAGCATTCAACCATCGTCGTCTATGCCGAGATGGTGTTCGACCCGCCCAAGATTACGGGCGGCCTTTTTAACTACGGGATCTACTCGACATATTCCATTAATTTGTCAGGCTGCGCCTTCGACAGTTACAATTCAAGCGCAGGGGCTTACGGCGGAAGCAATGTCAGCAACAAGGGGTCCATCGCCGCCGACACCACCCTCCACGATGGCATCGAGCTGAGCAACGCCACGGTAAAGGGAACTGTCCTTGTCAGCGAAAACGGCAACCCGAGCACCGTGATCGAAAACGTTAAATCGACCATCATTCCGCCCGTAACAGATCCGGTAACACCGCCAACGGGCAAACTCCCAACGGGCTGGGCATTAGGGGCACCCACACCGCTATCAGAACTCGCGTCACCGCCCATCGAGGTCAATCTCAGCGGTATTACCAGCAGCAAAACGCTCGCCGGAAATCCCGACGGAAAAACACCCACCTACTACCACGCCAGCCAGATCGACATTTCGGGAAATAAGGGAGCGATCGTCACCACCGGCGGTCCTGTCCTGATCTACGTTGATAACGGCGTTTCGATCACCGGGATAGGAACCACCGTCCCGAATAATAAGCCAGGAAATCTTCAGATCTTCGTGACCGGCACGGCGTCTTGTAAGGTCCAGGGAAACGGTTCTTTTTTTGGCGGGCTCTACGCCCCAAAATCAACCGTTGAATTCAAAGCGTCGAACTCCGGGAAAGGAGGCGTTTGGTTCGGGGCCGTGGTCGCGAAAACCTTTTCGACGGGAGGCGGAGGAACTCCCGCTTTCCACTTCGATCTTGCCATGGTGACGGCCGCAACCAAAACTCCGAGCACCGTCCCTCCCCGCGTCGGCATCAACACCTGGCAGGAAATAAATACCCTCGCCTGGGACACCGGGAAAACGTCATAAAACAGCGGCTAGGGTTTAGCATGTCGCGGGCGGAGCAAAACCCGCTTCAGTTTATATTTTTATCCCTAGACTCTGGCCCCTGTCTTCATTTGTAGTTCCTCTTCCCGAAGACGGGCATGGATTTCCCTTATTTCAGAGAATCTGACATTGAGAAGAATGAGGGGGCTATTTTTTATCTTCCCAGACACAGGCCTGGGGAAGCTGCAGGAATCCGCTCCGCTTCATATAGGAAACCGCGAGGTAGCTTTTTCCGGTCGCGTTCTCCACAAAACGGAAAACTCCCGGGGCCAGCGCTTCTGTCTTGCGGTACCGCTCGCCTTTGGCGATCTCGCCCATCGGAATGTCCGGGCTCCCCTTATAGTCCCGGCAGCTCTTGTCTGAAATGAGGGAACGGCTCGCGTGCTGGTAAAATCCGTTCGCGGGATGGTCTTTCGGGATCCCGGCAATGGGCGGCGGCACAGAACATCCCGTCAGGAATACCGCCAACACCGACACCCGAAACGTCGTCCTTAAATGTCCTTTGAAAAAAAATAGTCGTTTTACCATTTTCCTGTCTTCTGGACCTTGGGTTGCGGGTGATGTTTGATCGTGGCGACCGCCTCGCTCAGAAGCGAATCCGGAAGCGCGTATTCTTTCAGCTCCCCGTTCAGGAACTTGTCGTACCCGCTGAGGTCCATAAGCCCGTGCCCGCTGTAACAGAAAAGAATGGCCTTTTCCTTCGCCTCTTCGCGCGCCCTGACGGCTTCGTCGATGGCACAGGCAATCGCATGGCTCGTCTCCGGCGCGCAGATCGTCCCTTCGGTCCTGGCCCAGAGCATCGCGGCCTCATAACATTTGATCTGGTCGATGGCGCGCGGCTCCATCAGCCCCTCCACCACCCCCTGGCTCACAAGCGGCGCCATCCCGTGGTAACGCAGCCCGCCAGCGTGAATCGGTTCGGGAATGAACGTATGGCCGAGCGTGTGCATGGGAAGAAGCGGCGTCATGCGCGCCACGTCGCCGTGATCGTAACTGAAAGGCCCGCGGGTCAGTGTCGGGCAGGCCGTGGGTTCCACCGGGATGATCCGGATCTTCGCGCCGTGGATCTTGTCGCACACGAACGGGAATGAGATCCCGGCAAAATTGCTGCCGCCGCCCGCGCACCCGATCACGATGTCCGGCTGTTTTTCCCCGAACGCCGCGAGTTGCTTTTTGGCTTCCAGACCGATGATCGTCTGGTGGAGCATCACGTGATTGAGCACACTCCCAAGACAGTAGCGCGTCCTCCCGCTCGGATCGCCCACGGCCTCTTCGATGGCTTCGCTGATCGCGATGCCGAGGCTTCCCGGGGTCTTGGGATCTTTTTTCAGGATCTCGCGGCCGGCGCGCGTCTCGTGGCTCGGACTCGCGACGCAGTTCGCCCCCCACACGCGCATCAGGCTTTTGCGGAAAGGTTTTTGGTCGAAGCTGATGCGCACCATGAAGACCTTGCATTCCAGCCCGAGAAGCTGGGAGGCGAAAGCGATGGCGCTTCCCCATTGCCCGGCCCCGGTCTCGGTCGTCAGTTTTTTGATCCCGAACTGTTTGTTGTACCAGGCCTGCGCCACAGCGGTGTTGGGCTTGTGGCTGCCGGCGGGGCTTAAACTTTCGTCTTTGTAATAAATGCGCGCGGGGGTCTTCAGGTATTTTTCAAGATAGACGGCCCGCTTGAGCGGCGCGGGACGCCACCGGTAGAGGATCTCCAGCACTTCCTCCGGAATATCGATCCAGCGCTGGGTGCTCATTTCCTGTTCGATCAGGTTCATGGGAAAAACTTTTTCGAGCATGTCCGGGGAAATGGGATTTCCGTCCGGTCCGAGCGGCGGCTGCAGGGGCGTCGGCAGGTCCGCGGCCAGGTTGTACCATTGCCTGGGCATTTCTTTTTCGCTGAGCGTGATCTTGATGCTTTTCACTTAGGATTTCCTTTCCGGGGTCCCATTCCCTGCACCCTCCCCGGAGAGGGGAAAGGGCGAAGGATCTATTAAAAAAAATTACGCTGACTAAAACAGAGAATCGATCAGGAACAAGGCCCCGACCAGAATGCTTTTTTCCTCCATTTCCGCGCCGAGCGGAAAAATGATGCCGAAATGACTGCTTTTAAAAATCCCTTTTTCGACGGCCCCCGCCAGTTTCTGGCTCATCTTGCCGACGACCACACCGTTCTTATGGATGTGAAAAACTTCGGGCGCTTCGGCAGGCCCGTCGATCTCATAGAGAGGCCGGTTCGCGGCATCCAGGATCCGGAAGCTGCTCTTGGAATGCCCTGCATTCTTGAGAATAGATCCCAGAAGGTTCTCATTTCCGTCAAAAACTTCCATCTTGTTCTCGAAAAAACCGAACTTTTTGACAAAAAAGAGGACCTCTTCCCCCTTCCGGTTGACCAGATAGATCGTAAACGTCCTGGACACCTTGAGGACATCAAGACCGAGCGAGATCCCTTTTTCGGGGACCACGTAATAAAGTTCTTCGCCGGAAACATCCGCCAGACAGCAGGTGGGCTTCAGCTTCCACGTCGCCGGCACGCCGGCGTACTCACTCTTCTCGCGGATCACGAGAGAATCGAGACGCTTCAGTTGTTCCATGGTGTCAGGATTTCATTTCCCTTCAGGCAAGCGGCGGGACCTGTGGAAAATCGATCGCCGGGTCCGCCACGTGATTAAAATAATTCGTAAAAAGATTGAGCGCCACCACCGTAAGGATCTCGAAGACCTCCTCCTCCGAGCACCCCGCCCGGAGGACAATCTCAAGCTCCGCGTCCGTAATGTTCCCCCGTTGGGCGGAAACTTTTTTCGCGAACTGAAGGATCGCGTTCGTCTTCGGGTCCGCGGCCCGCGCCCGACGAGCCCCTTCGATCTCTTCGGCCGCAAGGCCTTCTTTTTTCCCCATGGCGGCGTGCCCCGCAACGCAATAATGGCACTGATTGTCCTCCGCCACCGTCAAGGCGATCTGCTCCCGCACCCTGAGCGGTAGCTTGGCGCTTGCGAGAGCCTCGCTCAAACCCACGAACGCCTGCAAAGCCACGGGCGAATGGGCCATCGTCTTGAAGATGTTCGGAACGCGGCCGGATTTCGCTTTGATCGCGTCCAGGATCTTTTGGGATCTTTCTTGAACTTTATCCGTTTCGGGAGGCTGAATGCGTGCCATGAGAATATTTTCCTTTTCGGTTATGGAAACTCAAATTTAAAAATTTCCTCTGCCCGCTACATCCGCAAATAGCGGCGCGCCAACGCGATTAAAAACAAAGGCGTGATAAAAACGCCCGAAAGCGCCTCGACCGCCGCGACCGCGCGGATCCAGCCGAGCGGCAGGTAATCCCCGTAGCCGACGGTCGTGTACGTGATCACGCTCATGTAAAAAGATTCCGGGATCCCGATCTTCTGGACCAGGCCTCCGACCAGGACCGCGCCGGAAAAGTAATAGCAAAGGGCGCTGGCCACGATGACCACGGCACCAAGCGCGAGCGCCTGAAACGGCATCTCGCCGTACCCCCAGACCCCGCGGTTGAGTGCGCTGAGGGAAAAACTTGAAAATGCCCTGACGCGATCCCCCAAAGAAACCTCCGTCAGGTTGATGGCGGCAGAGGTCCCCGAGCGCCGGTGGGTCAGCGCCCCCCACAACCGCACCAGCCGGGAATCCTTGGCGCGGACATAACAATAGGAATATTTCGTGTAATCCCCCTCCTTCTCGTACAAAAGAGCCGCTTCGCTGAAAAGGGTTTCGGCGTACGCGAAATCCTTCGCCGCAAGGGCCTGGACCGCGGCGAACTCGTTGCGGGTGGCCGCGTTGCGGAGCGGCTGCCATCCGGTGTGGATATTCCAGCAGGTGGCAGCCGACGCGAAACAAACCGCGGCCTTCAGGTGCTCTCCCGCTTCCTGGAAAAGTTTTGCGGCTTGATCGAACGTCTGGAACGCCTGGTCAATCTTGCCTTCCCCGCGGAACCGGTGCGCTTCGCGCTCCAGCGCGAAGGCGGACTGGATCTTGCTGGATACCGCAGCCGGAGCGTCATCAAGTTCTTTAGGATTCATGGCGGCATTCTACAATATTTAGGCAGTTGCCACTAGTCCCACATACTCTGGGGACAGGCTGTCACTTAACGCCTGTCTCCCGAACGAAGATGAGATATTAGAAAGCGAAGGTGCCGCTCCGGAGGTTTTGACAATAAACCAGAATCTCCTGCGCCTTGTTCCTAGCCGCGTAGATACATTCCGTGATCCCGAACCCGCGGAAACCATTCCCGGTCAAAAACAGGCCCGGATGTTTCCGAAGCCCGGCTTCGATCCTGGCGATCTTCTCGCCATGCCCGGTCTCATAACACGGCAAAGCCTTCCGGTAACGTTCCGCCGTGACATATGCGGGCGATGAACGGATCCCCAGTAATGTTTCCAGCGCCCGCAGGATCTTTTTCTCCGCCGTTCCGTCCTCTTCGCGAAAGATCTCCGGGAGCATGGCTTCCGAAATAAATACTCGCAGGCGTCGGTATTCCCCGCCCGGCGTCGGATCGAACCCTTTCAGACTCGAAAAAGGATACGTCGCGTCGTGCGCGGGAACAAAGAACCCGGAATCCGGGATTTTCCCGAGAAGATCCTCCTTTTTGAAAACGAAATTGAACGTCAGCACGGAATCATACCGGATCCCCGTGAGGTCCTGGGACAGCGCGGCGTCCGCTTCCCGCAGTAGTGGCGCGGCATCCGCCGCGGTCATCGCCAGGCAGACCGCGTCCGCGCGAAACTTCTCTCCGCTCTCCAAGACAAGATGACCGCGAGTCCCTTCCCTTTTCCACCGGCGCACGGGAGAAACGGTCCGGAGTTCGCATCCGTTTAACGCGCGGACCAGCGCTCCGGTCAAGGACTCAAGACCGTTCTTAAAGTTCCAAAAACGGTCAGAACCGGCATTCTTCTTTTTAAAAACATCCGCCAAAGCCGCGTTCGCCAGGCTCCCGTACGTCTGTTCCTTTTTCCGTAAACCGGGGAACACGGCCTCAAGGCTCAGGTCGTCCGGATCCGCCATGTAAACTCCCCGGATCACGGGACGCACGGCCTCCCGGTAAAATGCCGCGCCCAGACGACGCCGGATGAAATGCCCGAGGCTTTCGTCCCCGGATTTTTTTTCTCGCGGGACCCAGGGTTCCGCCAAGAACCGCGCTTTCGCGGAAAAGCCTAACAACGGGCTCCAAAAGAGCGCCGCCGGATCAAAAAGACCGGCCATATTGGGGGAACGGCACCGGTTTTTTATTTTTAAAAATGTAGAACCGCCGGAAAGAAGCGCTTGCCTCGATAAGTTCCTCCGAAAGCCCCAGGGATCCGCAAAATTCCACGGCCTCGGAACCCCACGGGCCGCCGCCATAAAAAGCGTCCGCGGCGGCTTCCGCCGTAAATCGCTCTTGATCGAAGGTGCGGATCACGCCGCCGAACCGGTCCTGGGCTTCAAGCAATGTGATCCGGAGCGGGATCTTTTCCCGCGAAGCCAGCCGGGACAATTCGTACGCGGTACTGAGCCCGGAGATACCGCCGCCGATGATCGCTACGAGATGTGCATTCATTTTTCGTTATAGGACCACAGGGTGAACGGGAAAAACGGGGTCGAAGAGGTGTGAGGGGCCGGGAAAGATCCCCTCCCTCCTGAATTTATTGGGCAATGACCGTGAATACCTCACGGGTATCCGCACTGCTGGGGGCCCAGGGACGTCCGTAGACGAGACGGATCTTCGTCTGCCCGGCTTTGAGAGCCTTGAACGTGTAAACCTGTTTCCCCGGGGCTCCCGGCATCGGTTCGGAAGCAGCCACGTGCTTCGAATCCAAAAGCGCAAGGTTTTTCTCTTCCTCGGAAAAATCCATTTTCCAGGAGTAACCGGTCGAAGGATTGCTTGCCAGAGAAATTGAAAATGTTTCGCCGGGCCGCACATGGACCGGAACGGCCGGATCCGTGTAGATTTGCGCCGGACCGCTGTCTGCTTTGGGAGATTCCTGAACTTCGGGCGCCGGGGGCAAGGACTTCGCGGTCCCACCTGGAACGGTTCCTTCAGGAACGATCACGCGGATCGTGACCGGCTCCCCCCAAACGGGTTCCGTCATATCGCCGCTCTCGTCCATACGCCTGAAACCGAGCCGGAACTTCACGGGACCGGTCTTTTCCTGTTTGGGAACGTAGAGAATAATACTTTTTTCGTAGGCAGCTTCCGGTTCGAGCTCGATCCGTTCCAGACCGTTCTCCTCACAGGTCCACGCCTGGATGAAAACGCCTTTAGAGTCCGTCATCCATTGCTTGTCGAACGAACAGGTATTGGCCCAAAAATCGGTCGTGGAATCACTGCTGTTGAAGACCCTGGCCTTGACGAGGAACATCATGCCGACGGTCACGGTGGTCTGGTCCGGAAGCGTTTCGATCGTGACCGCTTCCTCCGCAGCATAGGCGCAGGAGGCTGCCGCGAGCAACAGAACCGGGAAACCGATGGCCCTGAGGATCTTTTTCATGGAGAAAAGATCAGCTGACTTTGACGTAGGCGTACTGGTTCTTGATATGTTTTTGGAAGAACGTCCCGTGAGAAGGCGCGGCCATGAGGTTCTGGTAAACACCCTCCGGGACCTCCTGAAAACGATAAACGCCTCCCGCGCGGAAAACGACCTCCAGGATCGAGCTCGCCCCGTCATAACCGATCAGGGCGAGGTCCCGCGACCTTACAGGTTTGACATCCACTTCAACGGTCATAATGGCCTCTCTGTTTGAAGGTTCTTAAGATTTCTTTTGATCTGCTTTCTCCAGCAAGTGGAACATATTGATAAAAATTTCGCGGACGGGCCGGTAACTCCCGTCGGGGAATTTGAAATACATGATCTTGTCCGCCGTCGGCGACCGGTAACAGTTCTTCTTGATCCACCGCACCGGATCCTCCTCATGATAGTGCGTCAGCAAATAGGTCAGCCCCAGGGGATACGCGAACTGCACCGGATAATCCACGTCGTCATAGCGGACCATCACGGGCGCCGTCCTGAAATAGTTCAGGCCACAGAGAAGTTTCGCGAGATTGGACTGGGGTTTCTTGAGGTATTGCTGGTAAGCCTCGGATTCTTCAAAAGAAGGGAGCCCGTCATCGGCACGCGCGAGCCCCGGCCCGAACATCAAGGAAAGACACAAAAACGCCGCCGCGACTCCGCGGGAAAACAAGCCTGACTTCATAAACAAACACTCTTTCTTTTCCACAATAAAACCGTTAGGGATTAAGTTCAAGGCGCTTCGTCAAAACTCCAATTTGCATGAAGAAAATAATCTTTGATGTCCCGCTTTTGGTCCTTGAGCTGGAAATGGAAATTCGCCATTCCCCCCTGAGGCAACCGGTCAGGGTCCGTCGGGGTACTCACCCCCAGGAGGGGAACCCGGTTCTGATCGAAGATCACCAACTGCGCGCGGACATTCTTGATGGAATGACCGACGTTATTGATCACGATGCCCCGCAACTCCGCCCCTTCGCTTGCATTGAACTGGGTCCCGGCACCCTTAATGATCACTTCGCGCGGCAGCTTCTGAAAATTCTCGATCTCCGGAAAAGATTCTATGCCCATGGCCTCCCCGGCGGGGCTTCTGCTCACCGGCCCCGCTCCCCAATATAAACGGCCAAAAAGCACAGGTCCTTCACACTATTTTTTCGGCCCATCCCCTTATTTCTTTTCGAAAGAAAGGTCCGTGCCGGCCTCGATCTCCTTCTCGTCTTCCGGAAGGAGGCCTTCCAGGTACTGCTCGAATTCATCTTCCAGGGCAAGATACGGCATCGGTTTCAGCCCCGTGATCCGTTCGATCGTGTCCAAAGTCTTTACGTCGAAGGGATCGCACATCGCGACCTTCAGCGTTCCCGCGGAGGCCTCGAGCGGCAGCAACCGGTGATGCAGGATGAATTCCCTCGAGAAAAGCTGCAGGACCTCCGGAGCGGGTGCCCAGTCCTTCAGAGTGAAATAAGGGATCTTGAGCCGCTTCTCGAGCATGCGCCCCACATCCTGGCTGGAAACAAGGTCCATGTTGATGAGGGTTTGCCCCAACCGCTGACCGGTCTCCAAATGTTTCTTCAAAGCAAGTTCGAGCTGCTCCTCCGTGATCAAACCCGCGTTGAGAAGGACCTGCCCGAAAGGATCGATACGTTTTTTGGGCGTTGCGGACTTAACCTCGGGTTCCAGAATATGGACCGCTTCGTCCACCTGCTTGATCGGAGAGGAGCGGCGGTCCTGCAAATAATGGCTTCCGGGCTGGGTCTTGAGGAACGCCTTCACTTCCACGGCGTCCTGCGCGATCTCACGGAGACCGGCATAATTACGGTAAAGGTTGGTGCAGCCGGCGACCACGCAGGAAACGAGCGGAAAATTCTCCATCTTCCCGCGGCGGTTTTCCACGCGAATAAAACCGGCTTCCCGGTCCGCCTTGCTGTAATAGGTCGGCATGATCCGGTCGAAATCATCGAGGAACTGCCGCGCGAAGACCTCTTCGAGTTCCGGGGGCAGCACCACGATAAAATCGTCCCCGCCCACATGCCCGACAAAGCATTCTCCGTCCGGCGCCACGGCATAGCTGGTCGTCACAAGGAGCCGGGCGGTTTGAAGGATGATGTCGTCCCCTTTTTGAAAACCGTAGCGGTCGTTAAAAGCCTTGAAGTGGTTGATGTCGGCGTAAAGAATGGAAAATTTTTCGCCTTCCTGGACCTTCTTGGCCACGATCTTCTCGATCGCGTGGTTGCCCGGCAAATGCGTCAGCGCGTTGGCCTCGACCCGTTCCATAGTCTTGGCGATGTTCAGATTCACGCGGAGCTGGAGCATCAGCGGGCTGAAAGGCTTGACGAGAAAATCGTCGAATCCTTTCTCGTGCCCGAGCATGAGCTCGGTCAAATGGTCCTCTTCCGTGAGCATGATCACCGGCACAGCCATCAGGTGGGACTTCGAGCGGATGACCCGGATCGGCATCTTGCCGTTCACGGGCTCCATATCACTTGAGAGCAGGATCAGGTCCACCACGTCCCGTTCCAGGATCCGCATGATCTGCTTGCTTTTGGTGGCCTCAAAAACTTTATGGTGGCGCGCGCTCAGACGCATGACGATTAGCTCCCGTATCGCGTCATCTTTTTCGACGACCAGGATCTTCCGGCCCTTGATGCCCATCAGAAGCTCTCCTTGTGGGAGGGGAATTTTCCCCGCAGCACGTCGCGGCAATAACCCCGGATCGCTTTTTTCATGATCTCCTCAAGCTTCGCGTAGCGTCTCACAAAACGCGGGCTCACACTGGAACGGATCCCGAGAATATCCTGCAGCACGAGAACCTGCCCGTCTGTTCCGGCGCCGGCACCGATCCCGATCGTCGGGCATGGGACCGCCTGCGTAACAGCGGCGGCCAGCGTCGCCGGAACGCACTCCAGCACTATCGCGAACACTCCCAGCCGGTCCAGCGCTTTGGCGTCATCCAGGATCGCTTTCGCTTCTTCGGGGGTTTTCCCGTGAACGTGGAACTGGCTTCCGGTACTTTGTGGCAGCAGCCCTAAATGTCCCATGACCGGGATCCCCGCCGCGACAAGTTTCTGGATCTGAGGCTGGATCTTGATCCCGCCTTCCAGCTTGACCGCGTCCGCGCCGCCCTCGTCGATAAATCGTTTGGCATTTTGCAGCGCCGTCTCCGGATCTTCGTAGGAATGAATGGGCATGTCCGCGACCACGAACGTCTGGCGGGCCGCCCGGGTCACCGCCCGGGTATGATAGAGAATATCCTCGACGGTCACGTCGCGCGTGCTGGGCTGCCCCAGGAACACCATGCCGACCGAATCGCCAACCATCAGGAGATCCACGCCGGCCTCTTCGGCGATCCTGGCGCTGGGATAGTCATAAAGACTGAGCGCGGTAATCCTCTTCCCTTGCTTTTTTTTCTCGATGATGGATCGCGAAGTGTGTTTCATGGATTTCGGCCAAGGCCCCGAAGAACGTTCGGCGAACACCGCGGAACCTGCCGGCATCCGTCATCCACAATGAATCTGCCAGTCGTAAGCGGTCATAAGGTTTTCCATGAGCATCGTGACCGTCAGCGGCCCGACCCCGCCAGGGACCGGCGTGATAAAACCGGCCCTTTTGACGGCACCTTCAAAATCCACGTCCCCCTGAAGTTTCCCGTCCACTTCCGTCGTCCCGATATCGATCACGACGGCGCCCTGTTTGACCCACTCGCCCCGGATCACTCCCGGTTTTCCGGCGCAGGCCACCACGATCTCGCTGCCGTTGACGATCTTGCGGATGTCTTCCGTGGAAGTCCCGGTATTACAAATGGTCGTCGTCACACGCGCTTCTCCCAGCAGAAGCTGGAGCGGACGGCCGGCGATGGCGCTCTGCCCAATGATCGCCGCTTTTTTCCCGCGCAGCATGATCCCGGTGGACTTGATAAGTGTGTACGCCGCATAGGCCGTCGGTGGGATCAACTTTCCGCGACGCAGGACGATGAGGCCGAGGCTTGTGGGATGGATCCCCTCCACATCCTTTTGGGGATTCATCGCCAGGAGTACTTTGTCCGGATCCATGCCCGCCGGAAGCGGCATCGAAATAAAAAGCCCCTGGACCGACCGGTCCTCTCCCAGTTCGCGGACCTTGGCAATCAGCGACTTCTCGTCCGCGACTTCGGTCATGGGGACCTTCCTGAAATCGATCCCCAGCTTCGCCGCGAGCTTCTCCTGCTGGTTGATGTACCAGGCCGAAGAAGGGTCCTCGCTCGTCTGAATAGCGCACAGGCAAGGCCGGGAAAGCCCGGTCGTCGTCAATGTCTGGATCTTGTCGGAGATCTTCCTTTGCAGGTCTCCGGCGATGATCTTTCCTTCAAGGATCTTGGCTTCCACGGTCAACTCCCTTTTTCGAAACGGTTCCGGAGTTCCGCGAGCGCCTTTTCGGCATGCTCTTTCCGGTCAGCATTCTTCATGTAAACGACGTTGATATGCGCGGTATGGAAAGCCCCTTCGAACGCCGCCGACAAAAAAGAATCGCTCACGACCAGATCGTTCGCGACGGCGCCTTTCACGATCGTCCGCATGTGCGCGTTCCACTCCCGCGCCATGGCGATGATAAGCGCAAGGTCCGCCTGCAAGCGGAAGGCGTTCTGGAGCGCGTCCTCGAGTTTTTCCGGAAGGGCCCCCGCCTTATAGCAGGCCATCACTTCATCATAGACCTTGGGGTCCAGCGAAACGACCTGGAGCGCCTGCTCCTTGGTCTTTTCCAGCGACGCGATGATCTCCTGCATCCGCTGGCGGTTCGCTTCATCCTGGAATTTCTGTTCGGCCGGCAGGTCCGTTTTGGGCTTTCTCTTGAGCGCGATCCGCGCGACCATTTGAGTCAGCGCCATCCCTAACGACCCGACGTAAGCGGACGCGCTGCCGCCGCCGGGAACCGGCGCTTCGCTCGCGAGCTTTCCTAAATAGTCCTCAAGACTCAACTCGGTATAGTTTTTCATCCCTCACCTGTCTCAGTTACACAACCCCGCCCACATCCCAGAAACGATCGTCAAGTCCCAACAGCACGGCTGGAAAAACGGGCTTATTATACTCTATCCGAAAAGTTTTTTGTAGCGTCCCGAAGAAAGGTACCGTTTTTCTTTTCCCCGTCAAAAACAACCTTTTCCCCCACAGGTCCGGTCTATCCCCCTTTTGCCCTTCTTAACTCCGCGGCGCGCGCACGGGCCACCTCCGCGCCGGCAAGGTCCCCCGTCTTCAGCAGGGCCTCCGCCAGATTTTCATACGTTTCGCTGTCCGGTGAGATCGACAAGACTTTTCGGTACTGCGCGACGGCTTTCTCAAAAAACCCTCCGTTGAAAAAATTGTTCCCGCGGTTAAAGGAGAGGTCCTTCAGGTCCGGGTCCAGTTCTCCGGCGATCCTGTAATTTTCTTCCGCAAGAAAAACCTGTTTCCGGTCCGCATAAAGATTCCCGATGTTATTGTAGGCGATCGCGCTGTTGGGGTTCTTAATCAGGGCCCGGCGGTAATACGCTAGGGCCCCGTCCCAGTCCTGGTCCTGCTTGCTCAACACCCCAAGGCCAATGTTGGCGAGCTCATGGAACGGGTCCTTTTCAAGCGCCCTTGTAAAAAAATACCTGGCGTGGTCCTTGTCTTTCCGGCGCAGGTAAATTTCGCCGAGGTTATTTTCGGAGTCCACGTCCCGGGGGTTCAGCTCCAGGACCTTCTTGAAAAAAAACTCCGCCCGCGCCAGGTCCCCTTCGCGCAGGTAAGCTATCGCCAACTTGAAAACGGCCCTGGCCTTTTGAGGGGATTTCACGGCCCCATCCTCGCCAAGGGTGACCGGGTCCTGCCAGATCCTATTTCTCGCGTAGGTGAAAAAGCTCAAGAGAAGGATCATAGGAACCGAGGCCCAAACTGCGCTTTTTCTGTTTTTGAACAGCGTCCATACCGCGGACGTGAAGAAGAGCGCGAACCCGGCCATCGGAAGGTAAAGCCGGTGCTCAAAGATCACATCCGGCAACGGAATAAAACTGGATTCCGGAAGCAGGGCGATCAGGAAAAAAAAGATCCCAAAAGCAAGAAGGCGGTGTTTGCGGAAAAGGAAGAAGCCCGCGGCCACCACGGCCGCGATCAGAAAGATGGAAGCGACCACGGATGGATCCGCCAGCGATCTCGAAACAAGATAGTCGTAGTCCAGATTCTGCCCCCAGGGAAAGAACAGAAGCCGCAGATAAGTCCTGATCACGCGGGTCTGGGTACAAAGGTAGTCGGCCCGCGAGATCGTTCCGCCCATATGAAGAAAAGCCGAAAGTTCGCTGGGACCGTGGGAACGCTGATAATAATAAAGCATCACGCTAAGCACTCCCGCCGGGACCGCCAGGAACAGCAGCAAGACCGACAAGCGGCGTTTCAGTTCTTGACGCGAATTTTCACCGAAGCACAGTTCGTAAAGAAGCAGGGCCAGCGGAAGCGTCGCAACGATGGGCTTGGTGGTAACGCTCAATACCGCCGACAAGCCGCAAAGGACGACATCGGATCTGCGTTGCGGCCGCCGGAAGCGGAACCGCGCATAAAAAAACAAGGTTCCCAAATAAAACAAAGTGGCAAGCTCCGCAGCTCTCTGGATCACGTAGGTCACGGCCTGCGTCTGAAGGGGGTGCGCCAGGAAAAGCAGCGCGGAAAAAAGAGCGGTGGCTGTGCGCTGGCCAAACTGGGAGGACCGCTCAAGACGGGGGGATTCGAAAGTAATAAGCGCCAGCAAATAAAGGAGAAAGGCGTTCAAACAATGGAGGAAGACGTTCACGGCATGGAACCAGAACTGATCGAGCCCAAAAAAACGGTAGTTGATCGCGAAAGTCAAATTGGTCAAAAACCGCGTCGTGTCCTCATCACGCCACAAACGGTCCGCACGCTCCGGATGTTTGATAAAAGTATTTTCCGTGATCGCGTGGTCGTCGAACTCAAAGCCCGCACGGAAGGCGGGAAGATAAATGAGGCTTCCCAGGACCAGAAAAAAGCAAAACAGGACCCAGGGTTTTTTAAAAAACAGGAGGAACTTCTGAGAAGCTTTAACCCCAGGAGGCACGGCGCTGGCGGGCCTTTTGATAGACTTCCTCGTAACGCTTGGCGGCATCCAGCCAGGAAAAATGTTCCAGCATGGCCCGCTTGCGCATCTGCGCCACGTGGGATTGGCGATCGTAGTAGGTGCTGACGGCCCACCCGATCGTGTTGAAAATGGCGTCGGCGGTCTGGTCGTAATACAGGAACCCCGTCCCGGACCCTGTCTTTTCATCGTATTGCTTGACCGTGTCCTTCAATCCGCCAGTGGCGCGAACGATGGGAAGCGTCCCATACCTCAGGCTGTAGATCTGATTCAACCCGCAGGGCTCGTAAAGTGACGGCATCAAAAAGAAATCCGCGCCGGCCTCGACCAGATGCGCCTTGCGGTTGCTGTACCCGATCCAGGTCCCGACCTTCCCGGGATAAAGGGCCGGCAGCCCGCCAAAAAAATCCTCCTGCCACTTTTCGCCGCTCCCGACGATCGCGAACTGGACCTT
Organism: Candidatus Omnitrophota bacterium; assembly: GCA_903819565.1. Taxonomy (GTDB): domain Bacteria; phylum Omnitrophota; class Omnitrophia; order Omnitrophales; family Aquincolibacteriaceae; genus Pegaeibacterium. The sequence continues at coordinate 15,223 of CAIJDY010000113.1, forward strand.
CATTTCCAGGAGAAGCCGCTGGATCAGCGCCCCGAGTAGCTTGAAGCCCTTCTGCTCGGCGAAACGAGACACGATTCCGATGATAGGAACCTCTTCATTCTCCTCCAGCAGGAAATCCTTTTGGAGCGCCTTTTTGCAAAACTTCTTGCCCGAAAGGTCGCGCTCCGAATAATTGACCGGGATCAACGTATCGGTCTCCGGGTCCCAGTGATCATAATCCGCGCCGTTCAGGATCCCGAAAAGGTCTTCATGGCGGCGCTGCAGAAAAACGGAAAGTCCGTTCGCTCCCGGTTCGGAAAGAATTTCCTGGGCATAGGTCGGGCTGACGGTCGTCACCGCGTCGGCATAAAAGATCCCGCCTTTCATCAGGTTGATCCCCCCGAAATTCTCGAACTTGGCATCCGTGAAATTCCCGGCACCCAACCCGAGAAAATCATAGACGTCGGCCTTGAACGTTCCCTGGTAGGCGATGTTGTGGATCGAATAAACGCTCGCGGTATTCTTGAAGAAAGGATCGTTCAGGTGCCAGATCTTGAGGTAGGCCGGGACGAGCGCGGTCTGCCAGTCGTGGGCGTGAATAATGTCCGGCTTGAAATTGAGGTCCCGGCAGAGTTGGAGCGCGGCGCTTGAGAAAAAACCGTAGCGTTCCGCGTTGTCCGAATGCTCCCAATTCCCGTCATCATAAATGCCGGCACGCCCGAAGAAGTTCTCGTGTTCGATGAAATAGACCGAAAAACCGTCGCTCTTCCCTTCAAGGGCCTGGCACCAGATCGTCCCTCTCCCCGTCGGGACCCCCACGGGCCCCAGGATCGGTTTAAGTTTGTAGTGCTCCCGGTTGACGGCCCAATAACGCGGCAGGACAAGCCTCACGTCATGCCCTAACTGCTTCAGGATCTTGGGCAGTGCGCCGCAAACGTCCCCCAGCCCGCCCGTTTTGATGAACGGCACCGCTTCCGATGCCACGAACAGGATCTTGAGTTTATTCACGGTAGTCTTCTTTGTCGCTGCTTTGGCCATAGTCCTTTTTCCCATTCCAGAAAAAATCGTTCCTTCCGAACCTTCGTGCTCGGCCCTTAAACAGCGGGAAGCGTAAAATAAAAAATCGAACCTTCTCCGGTCCCCGTCTTCGGCGGGGATTCGACCCAGAATCGCCCGTGATAACGTTCGACGATCTTTTGACACGTGGCGAGACCGATTCCGTTCCCCGGGTATTTTTTGGGAGTCGCTACTTTTTCAAAAATGACAAAGATCCGCTCCTGATCTTCTTTGGGGATACCAATCCCGTTATCGCGGACCGAAAAAACCCACTCCTCCCCTTTCCGGACCGCTGCGATGTGGATGCGCGGCGTTTGCTCACAATACTTCAGCGCGTTGCCGATCAGATTCTGGAAAAGAGTTCCGATCAGTTCGGGAGAGACCGGCAGGGTCGGCAGGGGATCGACCGTCACTTCCGCTTTCGTTTCCAGAACCTGGAAATGCAATTCCTCCAGCACATCGCGCACGATCCCGTCAAAAGAGACCGGGGCGGCGGGAGCTTCCTTCGTCCTCACCCTCGCATAATTCAAAAGAGCCTTAATGAACGCGCTCATCCGTTTGACGCTTTTTTCGATGCGGGCGACGCACTCCTTGGCCTCTTCGTCATTGGTGCCCTTGACTTTTTCATCGAGTAATTCCGCGAACCCGTGGATCGTCGCCAAAGGCGACTGCAGGTCATGGGCCGCCCCGTAGGCGAATTTCTCCAACTCGGCGTTCGAACGGGCCAACTCCCTGGATTTTTCTTCGATGAGCAGCGTCTTTTTATGGACCAAACTCGCCATCCAGGAAACGAGGAGGAACGTGACAAAATGAACGATCCCGTCCCCCGTCATGATGAGAATGTTATGGGAAGATTGGGCGGTATCCTGCTGACCCAGAAACCACATGATGGCCGTCATGACGGCCATCAAAAATCCCGAGACCCCTCCCAAATACCACGTCGCCAACAGCAAGGAGGGAAAATAAAACACGTCGAAAGCAACGGTGTCGCTGGTAGCGATGTCCAAATAAAAAATAAAACCTGTAAAGAGAAGAAGCGCCAGAACAAAGAAAGGTCTCGGAATTTCAAAGCTACCGAAGAGCCGGATTGGGCGAGACGAGGCATCATCCATGGGGAAATAGTAGTAACTCCATGCCCCGCTGTCAACGGCCATCTCCGCAGGGCACCCCGGTACGGCCCTTTCCGGAAAGTTCTAACTTTCCGCCCGTCCGCTTCCGGGGTTATAATCGGGCATGCCTTTGATCAGCGTCATCATCCCAACTTTTAACCGCGAGGCGGTCCTGCTGCGGGCGATCGATTCCGTCCTGGAACAAAAAGACGTTCCTCTGGAACTGATCATTGTGGACGATGGATCGACGGACAATACTTGCGCAACCCTTAACGATAAAGTCGCTCCGTTGCGCATTATACGTTGCGATAAAAATAGAGGCCCCGCCGCCGCGCGGAACCTCGGGATCCAACAGGCCCAAGGCGAATGGATCGCGTTCCTGGATTCGGATGACGTTTGGATGTCCGGAAAGCTCAAGGCCCAGCTGGATTTCTTCGCGAAGCACCCGGATCACGAGATTTGCCAGACCGAGGAGCTCTGGGTCCGCAACGGCACGCGCGTCAATCCCATGAAGAAGCACAAAAAATACGGCGGATGGATCTTTCGGGAATGCCTGCCGCTTTGCATCGTCAGCCCGTCCGCGGTCATGGCGCGCCGCAAACTTTTTGACGCGGTCGGACTTTTTGACGAATCGCTTCCCGCCTGCGAGGATTACGACCTGTGGCTCCGCATCGCCTCGCGTTACCCGGTCGGTCTGATCGAAAAGCCATACCTCATCAAGTACGGCGGCCACGCAGACCAGCGCTCCCGAGAGTTTCCGGCCATGGACCGCTTCCGGATCCAGTCCCTCGCGAAGATCCTGCGCGAAAAGATCCTCACTCCGGAACAGGAAGCGGAAGCGCGAAAAATGTTAGAGGAGAAAGTAAGGATCTATACCGCCGGTGCCTTAAAAAGGGGGAAAAGGAAAGAAGCGGAAGAGATCGAAACGATTGCGCAAAGCGCAGCGGTCAACGCCCCACGATAAAAGAAGGTCCCCACCTTGCGCTAGAATTGATTGAACAGCCACCCCAACAGTAATACCTGCGGCAGCGTGACCGCGAACATCCAGAGCGCCGTGCGGCGTCCGACGTTTTTCCAGACCAGCGCGATCTGTGTGAAATTCGTCACCACCCCCGCCATCAAGAACGCGAACGCGTTCCCGAACGCCCCGGTTTGCCGGTAGATCTCGAACGCCAGCGGCGAGGTCCCCTGCGAACAAACCTCGATCACGGTCGCCATCCCGAGCGTCACGAACAATCCTGAAAATGTCGGGCCGAGGTATTGATGAAAAATGTGATGCGGCACGAACGCCGCAATCAGACCGGCCAACAACGTTCCGAGAAGGATCCATACGAGAACCATGTCGCTCAGACTGAGGAACCCGGCCCAAACGCCGCGGGTATCCGCGGCCAAGGACTCCCGGGTCCAGCGGTAGCTGCGGAACTTTTGGGCCATGTCTTTCAGCATGGAGAAATCTTTCTGAACCGCAACGGAACCTGGATTTTTTTCGATCTTCTCGAAACGCTCAAGCCCCTGCAGGATCAGTCCAGTGTTCAAAGCGATCAGCAAAGCTCCCCCGACGATCAGAAAGGCCTTCACCCCGAAGAACCCGAATAAAAGGATCGTGATGGGAAGGTTCGCCCACGGGCTCGCGAGAAGAAAACTCACCACCGCGGGACCGGAGGCGCCTTTCTTATGAATCTCCATGGAGATCGCCAGGACCCCATGGCAGCAGGCGCTCATGAGAAATCCGAGACCGACGGAATAAAAGATCGTCCTCTTTTTCGGGACCGCCAGGTGTTTTGATATATATTCCCGGGGCACATAATGATCGAGCAACCCGCCAGCAAAAAATCCGGCCAGAACAGGCCAGAACATCATCCGGACATAATCCCCAAAGGTCCGGCGAAACCCCTCCATCGCAGGAAAAACAAACGATGCCCCCAAAAGCCCCAGCGTCAAACAACCGGTAAGAAAAAGCCCCGTCCGGTACCATGGCTTTCTCTTATCGCCCGCCGTGCAGCACGGAGGAAGCTTGGCGTTCCCGTCATCGCAACAAGGGGCCGCTCCGCTCATTAGAGATTACTCTGGTCCATCTTCTTTTCCATGGCCTCAGATTCGGGAATGACAGGCGTCACGGTCGCCGTCGGGATCGGTTTCGCTTCCTGCGTCTTCATCTGCGCGATGTACTTCGCGGAATTCAGCAAAAAAGGTCCCTTGCATGCCGGACAGCAAAGACCATAACGAACCCCTTTATAGATCACAAAGTCACTGCCGGACACCGGATCACCGGAGACCGGACAAAATCTGTTGCCGCCTTCCACGACCCCCGTCTTTGACGCCTCCTCCGCGGCAAGGGCCTGCGGTACCGCGGCCGGCACCAAGCATGCGATCAACAACAGCAGAACGATTCCCTTTTTCATAACAGCCTCCTAGTTTTGAGCGGGCAGTATTCAGGCCGCTTTTCCTTGTTTTCCGACACACTACCTGACGGATCCGTCGGGTCTTGCGGCGGACATTTCAAATCGCCATTTCCAAATGAAATAAATGACGGGATACACTAATAATTCCAGAAGAAAAGAAGTTGCGAGCCCGCCGATCATCGGAGCAGCGATCCGCTTCATGGCGTCCGCCCCCGCTCCCGCGGCCCACATGATGGGCAAAAGGCCCATGAACGCGGCCATCACGGTCATCATCTTGGGCCGCACGCGCTTGACCGCGCCGTGAATGATCGCTTCTTCAAGATCTTTTTCGGTACGCATAGCCCCCTTTTCAACCGCTTCATGGTACGCGAGGTCCAGGAACAGAAGCATGAACACGCCGGTCTCCGCGTCCAATCCCATCAGCGCGATCATCCCGACCCAGACCGCGATCGAAACGTGATAACCCAAAGCCCACAAAAGCCAGACCGCCCCCACGAGAGAGAACGGAACGGCGAGAAGCACGATGCCCGTTTTCACCGCGGACCGCGTGTTCATATAAAGGAGAAGGCAGATCAGGAAAAGCGTGAGCGGCAAAACCACCTTGAGCCGCTCCCGGACGCGGATCATGTTCTCGTACTGGCCGCTCCAGACCAGAGCGTACCCCTCCGGCAATTTCATTTCGCGCGCCACGATCTTTTTCGCTTCCGCGACGTAGCTCCCGATGTCGCGTCCGGCCATGTCCACGTACACATACCCCGCCAGCAGGCCGTTCTCGTTGCGGATCATGGCGGGGCCGGAAACTTTCCTGATGTCCGCGAGCTCTGCGATCGGGATCTGCTGTCCCGTGGCAGTCGCGACCATCACGCGCTTCAGCTTTTCAACATCGTCGCGGAATTCCCGCGAATACCGGACATTCACGGGATAACGCTCGCGCCCTTCGACCGTGGTCGTGATGTTTTCCCCTCCGATCGCGGAATTGATCACCCGGTTAACGTCCGCGACGGAAAGGCCGTACCGCGCCAGAGCTTCGCGCTTGAGATCAAAGTCCAGGAAGTAGCCGCCGGCGACCCGTTCCGCGTAAATGCTCCGGGTGCCTTTGACGTCCTTCAGGATACTCTCAATATGCGTCCCGATCTCCTCGATCTTTTGAATGTCCGCGCCGAGCACTTTGATCCCGATCGGCGTGCGGACCCCCGTGCTCAGCATGTCGATCCGGTTCTTAATGGGCATCGTCCAGGCGTTCGTCCTGCCCGGGATCCTGAGCGCCTCATCCATTTTCCGGACGAGCTCTTCGCGCGAAATGCGCTCGGGCCAGATCCACGCGAGCGGCCAGCGGAAATTTCCCGGGACCCACCGGGAATACCACCGCGCTTTCCGGGTCCACTGCTTTTCCGGTTTCAAAAGAACGACCGTTTCCATCATGGAGAACGGCGCCGGATCGGTCGAGCTTTCCATGCGCCCGGATTTTCCGAACACGCGTTCGACCTCCGGAAAAGACTTTAGGATCTGGTCCTGCTTTTGGAGGAGTTTCTGCGCCTCGGTCACGGAGATCCCCGGCAGCGTCGTCGGCATATAAAGAAGGTTCTTTTCCCAAAGCGGCGGCATAAACTCAGAGCCCAGTTTGAAATAAACGGGAACGGCGGTGAGCGTGAGAAGAAGCGCCGTCACGAGCGTCGCCTTCCGGTGTTTCAGCACGAAGCGGCAGGACGGTTCATAAATTTTAAAAAGGACTTTGCTGACCGGATGTTTTTCTTCCGGATAATAAGTCCCGACCGCCAGCGCGCTCGCGACTTTGGAGGCGAACGGCCATTTGAATTTAAAAGGTTCCATGCGGGTAAAAAGCATGCGCAGGGCCGGGTCCAAAGTCACGGCCAAAATGGCCGCCGCGGCCATCGCGAGGGTTTTTGCCCAGGCGAGAGGACGGAAAAGCCGGCCTTCCTGGTCTAGCAAAGTAAACACGGGCAAAAAAGAAACAGCGATCACAAGGAGCGAGAAAAAAACTGCGGGCCCGACCTCTTTAAGCGCCTGGAGCCGGACGGCGTGGAAATCGCCTTTGCGGCCGCCCGCGATCCACTGCTCGAGCCGCTTGTAGGCGTTCTCCACTTCCACGATCGCACCGTCCACCAGCACGCCGATCGAGATCGCGATGCCCGAAAGCGACATGATGTTCGACGTCAGGTTCATGCGGTGAAGCAGGATAAAGGAAAGAAGCACGGAGATCGGGATCGTGACGATAGGAACGACGGCGGACGGAAAATGCCAAAGGAAAAGCAGGATCACGAAACTGACGATCAGCATTTCTTCCGTCAGCTGGTGCTTCAGCGTGTCGATCGCGTGGACGATTAGCTCTGAACGGTCATACGTGACTTCCAGCTCCACGCCCGCCGGGAACGAAGGCTTCAATTCCTCAATACGCGCTTTCACGCGGTTGATCACGCTCAGCGCATTTTCTCCCGAACGCATCACGACCGTACCGGAGACCACATCCCCTTCCCCATTCAGGTCCGCGAGACCCCGCCGCATTTCCGGACCGATCGCCACCGTGCCGAGGTTCTTGATGAGAACGGGCGTTCCTTTCGAATCAACGCTTACGACAATGTCCTCGAAATCCTTGACGGACTTCGCGTAACCCCGGCCGCGCACCATATATTCCGCGCCGGAAAATTCCAGAAGCCGGCCGCCCGTTTCCTGATTCCCGTCGCGGACCGCGTCCAGGACCTTGGTGATCGGAAGGTTGTAAGCCAGAAGCCGGTTCGGGTCGATCGTGATCTGGTATTGTTTGACGAACCCGCCGAGCGAGGCCACTTCCGCGACCCCCGGAACACTTTGAAGGTGATAACGTAAAAACCAGTCCTGAAAACTCCGGAGTTCCTGGAGATCGTGCTTGCCGGTCTTGTCCACCAGGGCATATTGAAAAACCCAGCCCACGCCGGTGGCATCGGGTCCGAGCTCGGTCTGCACGCCTTCGGGAAGCCGCGGGATGATCTTGCTCAGATATTCCAGCGTGCGGCTCCGTGCCCAATAAAGGTCGGTGCCGTCCTTGAAGATCACGTAAACGTAGGAAAATCCGAAATCCGAGAACCCGCGCACCGCCTTGACGTTCGGCGCGCCGAGCATGGCCGACACGATCGGGTAGGTCACCTGGTCTTCAAGGATGTCCGGGCTCCGGTCCCACTTGGAATAAATAATGACCTGCGTGTCGGAAAGATCGGGAATGGCGTCGAGAGGGATGTTCCTGACGGACCAGACGGCCGCGACGATCGCGACCGCCGTCAGGACAAAAATAAGGCCTTTGTTGTGGGCCGAGAACTCGATGACTTTTTCGATGATCCCGCCCTGCCGTAACTTAGGTTCCATGATCCACCTTCCTCAGCGAGCGCCTTCAAGAGTCGCCTTCAGGCGACTCTCGGAATCGATCAGAAAATTCCCGCTCGTGACGACGGCCTCATTTTCCTGAAGCCCGCTCTGAACCTCATAAAAACCATCCGCCTTCGCGCCCAGCACGACCGTACGCGGCTCGAACGAGCCCTCCTCTTTGGAAACGAAAACGATATTCTTCTCCCCCGTCGCGAAAACAGCTTCTTCCGGGACCGCGAGCTTTTCTCCGAGATCGCTCGTGAGCATGGCGTTCACGTACATCTCGGGTTTTAAAACACCGTCCGGATTTTCCAGCCGGGCGCGCACGCGGACGGAACGCGTGACGGGATCCACCACGGAACCGATCGAGCGCACGACCCCGGGGATCTTTTTATCCGTGATCGCGGGAACGTCCACGGCCACGGGGTTCCCCACGCGAACAAAAGGCATTTCATATTCATAGACCGGCACATAAAGCCACACCGTGCCTCCCGCGTCCGAATAAAGAAGCGAGCGGTCCGGCTTGCCGGACTTCTCGAGTTCCTCCACGATCGCGTCATTAAGTCCCAGAAGCCGCAATTTGATCCGGGAAGAATCGACCAGCTTGGCGGCCTGCGCCTGGATCTCGGGATCCGCGGCGGCGGCCTTCTTCAGGGCCTCGGCAGCCTGGAGGTATTCTTCTTCGGCTTGATAAAGTTCGGGATCATAAGCGATCCTGCCGGAGGCGCGGATCGTCTTCACGAGAGCCCTTTTCTGGACCGGCACAGTTTTGATGCCGATGGCTTGCTGCTTGCCATCGTTCAACTGGACCGGCGCGTACCCTTGAGGAAGAGCATCCCGGACAATCACGCCGAGATCTTCCCCGCACATGGGGCATTTCCCGAGCCGCGCGAACTCCGGCGTCATCGCCATCATGCACGTTCCCATCTTGCACTTGTGCAACAGGCATATCTCCCCCGGTTTCATGGCCATGAGTTCCGCGACCGTGAAAGCTTTCGGCCCGGCGGCCTGTCCCGGCATCGCCATGGAAGAAGCCGCTCCCGGTTTTGCCGTTTCACGTTTCACGAGCGTCATGTTGCAGATCGGACAATTTCCCGGCCTGTCCGACGTGTAGTTCGGATGCATCGGACAATAATAGACCGCTTTTTCCGCATGATTTCCCGCGTGGATCGAAAGATGCCCCAGGGATCGAAGCGCCATCGCACCTGAGACGACGACAGCCAGGGTGCCTAAAAATAACAGACGTTTGATCTTGATCATTTTGGGGACTCCTTCTCCGGCGATTGAAGATCAAGTCCGGTCGCCCACGAAAGGTCGGCGTAGGCTTTGAGGGATTCGGTATAAAATTGAACCTGCGAAAGCTTGGCATTGAGGTAAACGCGTTCGCTGTCGAGCAGGTTCAGAAAATCGGTTTTGCCGGCCTCGTAACCCGCCTGGTCCGCGGAAAGCGCGATCTTCGCCTGCGGGATGATGGCGGCATCGTAAAGGTCCGCGATTTTTCCGGAAGATTCAAAACGGTAATAGGCATCCTTGACTTCAAAGAAGGTCTGGTTTTTCGCCGCGATCAATTTCGCCTTTTGCGCTTCCTCGAGCTTTTGCGCCTCCTGAATCTCCGGAATGATCCGGTTCTGCCAAAGAGGGATGTTGAACCTCAACGGGAACATCCAGGTGTTTCGGCCGTCATTGTCCGCCATATCTTTTCCGACGCGCGTGTATTCAAATCCGACGTTAACATCCGGAAGATAAGCCAGTTGGGCGAGACGTTTGGAATAATGCGTCTTCGACACCATGGCTTCCGCTTCCTTGATCGCCTGCCGGTTCTGGACCGCCAGATTGACCAGTTCGACCAACGTGTTTTTCAGAACGGGCTTGGCGGGAAACGTCGCTTTTCCGATCGAATTCATGGGGTCCTGGTCCAACAAGGCGTTCATCTGCGCCGCCACACTCTCCCGCTGCTGCTGGAGCGTGTAGAGTTTCTCGAGGTTCACGGAGAATTCCGCCTCGGCTTTGGCGACATCGCGCTGGGTCCCGGTCATTCCGGAATAGCGTGCCTGGGCAACACCTTCGATCTTTTTCAGAAGGTCCTTGACCTCGGCCAGCGTGTCCAGCGAAGCGTCTATATAGTAGAGCTGATAATAAAGCCGGGAGAGTTTGTTCGTGATGTCGAGTTCCAACGCACGGTAGCGTGCATAAATTCCGTTCGCTTCGGCTTTGGCGGCTTTTCTTTTTTCCAAAAGCTTCGCCGGGAACGGGACTTCCTGAGAGACCATAAAACGGTTCTTCTGGGGCCCTGTGGCCGTTTCGACCATGGATCCCATAATATCGTATCCGCCCACGGGGTCAGGAAGCGCCCAGGACGCGAGAATTCTTTTCTTCGCGGCGAGCCATTCGGCCTTGGCCGCGGCGATCTCGGCATTTTTTTCAAGCGCCTGCTGGATAAGATCGTTCAAATTCAGGGTTCCGGGAGCCGCGATCTCCTCTTGGGAAAAAACCGGCGTGAGCGGCAGGACCGCGGAGAACACGACAACCCCTACCGCGAGGAATAATCCTTTCACTGGAATGCCCTCCTTTGAACCTTCATTATAGGGTCCTCTCTGAGTCCGAAATACTTTTATTTCTTGATCCTCTCGAGCAATTCATAGATCTCCTGGATCTTCCGGGCTTTCTCCGCTTTGGAACTTCCCGTAAAAGCGGTCCGGACGCAGGCGCTCAAATGGTCCTTGAGGATCTTCGACTCGACGTTCCTCAAAGCCCCGATCGCGGCCCCCACGGCGTAGAGAATGTCCACGCAGTACCTCTGGTCCCTGACCATCTTTTGAATGCCGCGGACCTGGCCTTCGATCCGCTTAAGCGCGATCAATTTATCGGTATGCATTGCCCCTTTTTCCATATCCCTGGTCCCCCGCTTTGATCAAATCCTAACATACCCCTGGGGGGTATGTCAACAACCGCATAGCGGGCAACGGCTGACGGAATGAGGACTCCAAAAACAGTCCGGCAAGCTTCGTTGACTCGCCCCGATGGCTCCGATAGAATGCCCCTCATTTACTGAACGTTGTACGTCGCGCTACGCGCGCTGAACGGGTCTCATGAATTTGCTTGCCATCGAAACATCCAGTCCGGTCCTGAGCGTCGCGGTCAAGAAGGGAAAACATCCGGTGCGGGAAGCCGCTCTCAAAGGCTACTTCCGCCACGCGGAAAACCTGCTTCCGCTGATCGACCGCCTTCTGCGCAAAGAGAAACTCGAGATCCGGGACATCGATGCCTTCCTCATCGGCCGCGGGCCGGGCTCTTTCACGGGACTCCGGGTCGGTTTCGCCACTTTGAAGGGTTTTCTCGCGCTCCGCAGGAAGCCCTGTTACGGCGTTCTCTCGCCGGACCTGATCGCCGGTGGTCTTCCGGCTTGCAAAAATGAAAAACTCCATGTATGTTTGGATGCAAAGCGCGATAAACTTTACACTCGTTCTTACCGTTACATTAAGCAGGCCTGGACGCCTCAAAGATCCGTCGTGGCGCGTTCTTTTGAGGCGTTCTCTGCTTTGCTTGCAGAGGATTGCGTGCTCGCGGGAGACGGCATCACGGCGGACAAGCGCGGCGTCCTGAACCGGCCCGGCTGGAAAACAGTTCTGGCCGCTAAAAAGTTCTGGAACCCGAAGGCTTCGACCTTGATCGCTTTATTTGAAAAAAAGGACCCGATGCTCCGGGCGCTCAAAACACCCAAAGAATTTTTACCGGTCTATATCCGGAAATCGGAAGCCGAAGAAAGACTTAAGGGAAAATGACCGAATTCGTTCAAAACGCTTCCAAGATCCAGCACGGCTCGTGGATCGAGCTTCGGGCCGACCGCTTGCTCGAAAATCTCGGCACGCTCCAGAGGCACGCCCGCCAGAACGACGTCCTAGCCGTGATCAAGGCGAACGCCTACGGGCACGGCCTTCCGGAGGTCGCCCGGACGCTCGCCGGCAAAGTCACCTACTTCGGCGTCGCGACGCTACGGGAAGCGCTTGAGCTCAAAGAACATTTCCCGCAAACCCCCGTTTTTCTCTTCGGGCATCTTTTTCCGCAGGAGATCCCCGCCGCGTTGCTCGGCGGGATCACGCTCAGCGTCTCCAGCCTCGAAAAAGCAGCCGAGATCTCTGTCCTATCCGAATCCCTGGGACGGAAAACCTCGGTCCACATCAAGATCGACACAGGCATGGGGCGCATGGGCATTCCGGTCCGCGAAGCCGGTCCCGTGATTGAAAAAATGGCCAAGCTGAAAGGCCTCCTGATGGACGGGATCTACACACATTTCCCCGCAGCCGAAAAGGATGATT
>CAIJDY010000114.1 GCA_903819565.1 Candidatus Omnitrophota bacterium
CTCTCCCCGAAACTGAGGTCAGCTACCCGGCTTCTTGGCTTTTACCGGAGCAGGACTTTCACCCGCAAGTTCAACATAGCTTATCTGGACGCGACATGCCGCATTATAGCATTCCGGGACGGGCCTCCGGAAGCCATGCCCCGGTCACGCCCCGGAAGGCAGGCCTTCGGGCTGGACTTTTTTAACGGGGAGGGCCGGAAAGAAAAAGGGCGTTTCTTTTTTGTAGCGGAGGTACGCTTCCCCGAAACGTTCCGCGAGCTCCTTTTCCTCGACGCATTTTATTTCGGCGAGCAAAAGCGCCATGAGGACGCCCGCGGCCGCGTACGCCCCCGGCCGGTTCAAAAGCGCGGCCCAGCCGGCAATGTAGCAGAAAAAACCGAACATCATGGGATTGCGGCAAAAGCGGTAGGGTCCCGTCGGAAGAAGATGCCGGGTCGGGACCGCCGGCACCGGGGTCCCCTTTCCCTTCCATAACTGCCAGAGGACCGCCCACACCACCCACGGGACCCCGCAGATGAAAAAGTCCCAGCCAAAAACCCACGCGAGATCGGGAGCAAGTACGGAGCCATTGGTCAGCCGTCCCGAAAACGCCGCGAGCGCCGGACAACCCGCCAGGAACAGCGCCGCTCCCAGGACCGTGGCGATGGCGCGATAGCCCGCGGAATATTCCTTTCCCGCCCTTGCGACCAAAAAACGGACCAGTTTATCGAGCATGGACCCGTCCTCCGTTCCTTCCCTTCACGTCTTCCGGAAAAGATCTCTAATCGATCAGAAGCGAGAAATCGACGGCCTTGACCGAGTGCGTAAGCGACCCGACGGAGATGGTGTCCACGCCCGCCGCCGCGAACTTGCGGACATTTTCGAGCGTGATGCCGCCGGACGCCTCCAGAATGATCCCGGGTGCTTCCTTGCGGACGATCGCGACAGCACGCTGGGCTTCCTTGGGCGTGAAGTTATCGAGAAGGATGACCTTCGCCTTGAGCTGGATCGCTTCCCAGAGCTCGCCGAGGCTGCGCACTTCGATCTCGAACTGCCCGGGATGGCGTTTGAGCTTGCTCAGCTCGCCGTGGACCCGGTGGTTCTCCTTGATAAAGATGAATTCGTCCAGTCCCTGCCGGTGATTGTACCCGCCGCCCACCTGCACCGCCACTTTCTCGAGCTCCCTCCAGAGCGGCGTGGTCTTGCGGGTGTCGAGGATCAGGACCGGATATTTATTGACCTTGTTGACGAACTGGCGCGTCTTGGTCGCGATCCCGGAAAGATGCCCGATAAAATTCACCATCGTCCGCTCCACTTTCAGGATCGAGCGGATATTGCCGCGCATCCTGAACACCGTCTGGTTGCGGCGCAATTTCTGGCCGTTCCGCACGCGGAACTCGAGCTTCACCTTCGGGTCCGCGATCCGGAAGAGCTCCATCACGAGCCGCTCGCCGCAGAAGATCCCCTTTTCCTTGGCGATGACCCGGGCGGTCCCTTTGGCGTGCGGCGGGATCAGAAGATTGGAGGTGATGTCCCCGTTGCCGATGTCCTCCTGCAGGGCCTCCTTGAAAAAGGTGATCGTCCGTTTCGAAACGGGGATCAGGTGGCCGTAAAGCCCGGGCCCGTGGAGCGCGGCCTCTTTATCCGAGACTCGCGAGCTGGCTCTGGTAGGATACGAAAAGTTTTTTTGCATCTTCGAGTTTTTCTTTCTCTTTTTCAAGGATCTCCTGCGGGGCCCTGGCCGCAAAAGACGGGTTCTCCAGTTTCTTGTGAAGGGCGGCTATCCACTGTTCGGTCTCCTGCAGCTTTTTCTGGAGCCTTTTCTTTTCCTCGGCGAGATCCAAGACCCCCTCGAGCGAGATGAAAATATCGAATTCCGGGAACGCGTTCGCGACCATCGCGCCCTGCTTCCGGAATTCCCGAACGCAATCAAGCGTCTCGAGCCGCGCGAGTACCTTCACCTCGCGTTCAAAGGTCCTGAGGATCTCCCGCGTCACTTCTTCCTTGCACGCGATCACGGCTTTGAGCTTGTTCGCCGGCGCGATCTGGAACCGGGAGCGGAGGTCGCGGATCCCGCTGACCGCTTTCTGGAGGATCCCGATCGCTTTCTGCGCGTCCGGGTCCTCGAAGCGCTTATCCGCGCCGTGCGGCCACGGGGCGAACATCAGGGTTTCGGGCCAGAGACCTTTTTTTACGGCGTCATCCCCGAATGTTCCTATCGGGGATCCATGCTCGGGATTCCCGCTTAAAACACGCGGGAATGACAAATTGTCAGCGGCTTTCTCTTTGAATTTTTGCCAGATCTCTTCCGTGATGAACGGCATGAAGGGATGCAGCAACCGCAGGATCCGTTCGCAGACGAAGAACAGGACCTGCTGGGTCTGGTGTTTCAGCGCGGCGTCCTGCCCCTGAACCATCGGCTTGGCCAGCTCGATATACCAGTCGCAAAAATCGTCCCACACGAAATGATAAAGTTCGCTCGCGGCCTGCGCCAGGCCGAACTGCCCGAGGTGTTTTTCGATCTCCGCGGCCTTTTCCTCGAACCGCGCGAGGACCCAGCGGTCCGGCAGCGACAACGCCGCTTTTTTGAACTGCTCCGGGTCCGCGGAAGCGTCTTTGAAATCCTCCAGTTGCATCAACACGAACCGGCAGGCGTTCCAGACCTTGGTCGTGAAGTTGCGGCCCATCTCGAATTTTTCGCGGGAGAGGTAAACGTCCTGCGCGCTCAGCATCACGAGGCTGTAGCGCAGCGCGTCCGCGCCCATCTCGTCGATCACTTCCAGCGGGTCGATCGAATTCCCGAGGGATTTGGACATCTTGAGGCCGCTCGCCGCGCGCACGGTCCCGTGGATATAAATGCGGCGGAACGGGACCTCCCCCTGGAACTCCAGGCCGGCCATGATCATGCGCGCCACCCAGAAGAAAATGATCTCCGGCGCCGTCACGAGGTCCGAGGTCGGATAGAATTTTTGAAGGTCTTCAGCATTTTCCGGCCAGCCGAGCGTGGAGAACGGCCACAGCCAGGAGGAAAACCAGGTGTCGAGGACGTCGGGATCCTGAATAAGCTCCCGGCTCCCGCAGCGCGGACATTTCTCCGGCGCTGTCCGCGAAACGATGATGCCGGCATCCTCCGCTTTGCATTTTTGGCAGTGCCAGGCCGGGATCTGATGCCCCCACCAGATCTGCCGGGAAATGCACCAGTCGCGGATCCCGTGCAGCCAGTTGAGATAAACCTTCGTCCAACGGTCCGGATAGAAAACGGTCTTTCCCTGCTCGTGCGCCTTGATCGCCTTTTCTGCCAGCGGCTGCATCTTGACGAACCACTGCTTCGAAAGATAAGGTTCGACCACCGTGTCGCAGCGGTAGCAGTGCCCGACCGCATGAAGGTGCGAATCGCGCTTGATGAATAGCCCGAGCGCCTCCAGGTCCTGGAGGATCTTCTTCCGGGCCTCGAACCGGTCCATCCCTTTGTAGGCGCCGCCGCGTTCGTTGATCTTGCCGTCCGGCGTCATGACGTTGATCTGTTCGAGCCCGTGCCGGTGCCCCATCGCGAAATCGTTCGGGTCGTGGGCCGGCGTCACTTTGACGATGCCGGTCCCGAATTCGGGGTCCACGAACGCGTCCGCGATCACCGGGATCTCGCGGTCCACGAGCGGCAGGAGGATCTTTTTCCCGATCAGGTGTTTGTAGCGCGCGTCCTCCGGGTTCACCGCCACCGCGGTATCGCCTAACATTGTTTCGGGACGCGTCGTCGCGACGACGATATGGTCTTCGCCCATTTTTTCGTACGGGCCGTTCTTGCCGACGACCGGGTACTTGAGGTGATAAAGACCGCCCTGCAGATCCTTGTGCGCGGCTTCTTCGTCCGAAAGCGCGGTCTGGCAGCGCGGGCACCAGTTGATGATGTAGTTGGCGCGGTAAATGAGACCCCGCTCGTAAAGCGTGACGAACGCCTCGCGCACGGCTTTCGACAGACCCTCGTCCATCGTGAACCGCTCTCGCGTCCAGTCGCAGGAAGCTCCGAGCCGGCGCAGCTGGCGCGTGATCGTGGAGCCGTGCTCCTCTTTCCACTTCCAGACCTCTTTGAGAAAATGCTCCCGGCCGAGGTCCCAGCGCGTTTTCTTTTCCTTCGCGAGTTTTTTCTCGACCACGTTCTGCGTCGCGATCCCGGCATGGTCCACGCCCGGAACCCAGAGCGCGTCCGCGCCCTTCATGCGGTTCCAGCGGACCAGGATGTCCTGGATGGAATTATTGAGCGCGTGCCCCATGTGCAGGATGCCCGTCACGTTCGGCGGCGGGATGACGATGACGTAGGGACTCGCCTTGGGCCCCGCCTTTTTAAAATCGCTCGCGGGACGGAAATAACCCTCGGATTCCCAGAGGGAATACCATTTCGCTTCGGCCTGTTTGGAATCGTACTGTTTGTCTAAATGCGTCATAAGTTATAAGCGATAAGGGATAAGCTTCCGGATTTACAGCTTATCACTTACCACTTATCTCTGGGGTTAGCCCTTCAGCAGTTTATATTCGATGGCCTCGACGAGCGCCTGCCAGCTGGCCTCGATGATGTTCTCGTGCACCCCGACCGTGGTCCAGGTCTTGTCCGTTTCCTTGTCCTGGAACTCGATGAAGACGCGCACCTTGGCGGCCGTCCCGGCCTCGGAGTTCACGACGCGCACTTTATAATCCGTGAGGTGGATCTTTTCGATCTCCGGATAAGACCGGCCGAGCGCTTTCCGGAGCGCGGAATCCAGCGCGTTCACCGGACCGTCCCCTTCCGCGGACTCGAAGTGTTCCTGTCCCTTGGCCGTCACTTTCACGTCCGCCACCGACCGCGGGCGGCCGTTGCCGATGTTCTCCGTGCGGACCGAGATGTCCTCGATCTTGAAGTAAGGCTTGAACCGGCCGAGAAGTTTTTGCACGAGCAGCTCGAAGCTCGCTTCCGCGGCCTCGAACTGGTACCCTTCGTATTCCAGACGCTGGATCTCGGTCAGGATCTTCTTGGTCTCGGGGGAGTCCTTCTGGAAATGCAGCTCCAGCTCCTTGGCCTTGATCATGATGTTCGTTTTGCCGCCGAGCTCGGAGACGAGGTAGCGGCGGTAATTGCCGACCGCTTTCGGGTCCACGTGTTCGTAGGTCCTCGCGTTCTTGACCATCGCGTTGATGTGCACGCCCCCCTTATGGGCGAACGCCGAACGGCCCGTGAACGGCTGGCTGTTGACGAGCGGCATATTGCAGACTTCCGCCACGTAATGCGACAGCGCGGTCAGTTCCTTCACCTTTTTCGCGGGAAAACACGGGAACCCCATCTTGAACTGCAGGTCCGCGAGAACGCTCATGAGATTCGCGTTGCCGCAGCGTTCGCCGTAGCCGTTGACCGTTCCCTGCACCAGCACGCAGCCTTCGCCGACCGCCTGGATGGAGTTCGCGACCGCAAGCTCCGCGTCGTTATGGCAGTGGATCCCGAGCGGCGTCTTGACCGCGCGCTTGACCCGCAGGATCGCGTGGCGGACCTCGTGAGGGAGCGAGCCGCCGTTGGTGTCGCAGAGCGTGATATTGTCCGCGCCCGCTTTCGCGGCCTGTTGCAGCGTCTTGAGGGCGTATTCCGGGTTCGCCTTGAACCCGTCAAAAAAATGTTCCGCGTCGTAGATCACTTCGATCTTCCGGGACTTGAGGTACGCGACGGTCTCGTAGATCATCAGAAGATTTTCTTTAAGCGCGGTCTTGAAGACTTCCGTCACGTGCATGTCCCAGGATTTCCCGAAAACGGTGACGACCGTCGTGCCGGCATCGAGCAGCGCCTTGACCTGCGCGTCTTCTTTGACTTTCGTGTGGGCGCGGCGCGTGGAACCGAAGGCCGCGATCTTCGAGCGGCGGAGCCCGGCCTTTTTAACCAGATGGAAAAATTCCATGTCCTTCGGGTTGGAGCCCGGCCAGCCGCCCTCGATGTAATGGATCCCGAACTGGTCGAGCCGTTTCGCGATCAACACCTTGTCGTGGGAAGACAAACTGATCCCCTCGGCCTGGGAACCGTCCCGCAGGGTCGTATCGTAGAAGAGGATCTTTTTAGATTTGTTTTTCATAAGCTCACTCCCATGAGCACATCACTTGTGGAGCCTGTCATGCGACATAAGTGACCGGTGCGCGTGGAACCCGGCACTCATTTTATGTCGCAGACGGTCTTCGGGACCGATCCCTAAACGCCCGCTTATTTTTTATTTCCTAACCCGAACGCCTGGTGGATCACGCGGGCCGCGAACTTGCCTTTGTCGCCGGCCACCACGCAGGAGATCTTGATCTCGGAGGTGGAGATCATGTCAATGTTGATCTTGTTCTTCGCGAGCGTCGCGAACATCTTGGACGCGATCCCGGAATGGGAACGCATCCCGATCCCGACCACGCTGACCTTCGCGATATTCTGATCGCTCACCACTTCGCCCACGCCGAGCTTTTTCGCGTTGGCGTTGACCACCTTGAGCGCCTTCTGGAGTTCGTTCTTGAAGACGGTGAACGAGATGTCGGTGGAGTTCGTTTTCGTCTTGTTCTGGATGATCATGTC
>CAIJDY010000115.1 GCA_903819565.1 Candidatus Omnitrophota bacterium
ATTTTGGCCGCGTCCCCCTCGGAAAGGTCCACAACTTCAGAACTGTCGAGTCTCAATGTTTCAAGAAGCGCTGCCTTTGCTTCCGGCGCAGCAACGAGATAGCGTCCCAGAAACTCCTGCACTCCCTGAATGATCGCCGCCTTTTGCGCCAGCCGCGTTTTTCTCTCGACCAGGTTCTGAAGTTCAAACCGGAGCGTGACGGTGTCCAGCGCGCCGGCCCCTTGGGAACGTTCAACCCACAGATCGAATTCTTCTTTCGACGCGTCGCGTCCGAGGATGTTCCGGTAGAGATCCGCAATGACCGGCTCCATTTCCTGTTGGAGAATATCGAAAAGGAACGATTCCTTTTGTCCCTGGAGTTCGAGCATTTTCTCCGCGGTGGCTTGCTCGATCTCGGCTTTTTTTGCCGCCATGGCCCCCGGGATCAGCGCCAACTGTTCCTGTCCGGTCCGGATCAGTTTGGCTCTCCTGGCCGCGAGCTGGTTGATAGAGGCCTGGACTCCCGGGACTTCGAAGGTGCGTTCTTCACATTCCTTCCAGAACAAAACCTGGCGGCACTGTTTGACCGTTTGATAACGCTGGGAGTTCAGGCTTGAGATCTGTGCATCAATCTGCGCCACGCCCGCGTCCACGGCCTCTTTGATCTGAAGCCGCGCCACTTCGTCCTGCCAGGCAAGCCGGTACAGCGCGTCGAATTTCGCCTGCTCGATCTGCTGTTCCAGCCGCTGCGCCTCGGCCTCAAAATCCTGGCGGGCCTTCACCAAGGTGATCTTTTTGAGCGTGCCGTCCTTCGCGCTCAGGCAGCCCGCCGCCGGGCAGTCATATTCCTGTGTGCTCAAAAGATCCCCGGCCGCGTCAAACGTTTCGCGCACCTTCCCGAATTCATAATAGGAATTGACGCCGTCCAGCCGTTGCGAATAAACGATCTCATCGGCGGTGTTGTAGACGGTCATGCGCTGAAGGTCCCCGGGCGCCTTAAGCGGCGCGGACGCTTTCAGGAACTCGGAATACTTTTGCCCGATGACCGGATCCATTCCCAAAAGCATGGGGACATACTCGAAGAGCGGGATCTCCGATGCGCCGATATTCCGGGTTACGGACGTTTCAGAAACGGTCGAGAAGGAAGTTGCGCCGCATTTCTCGGATCCCTGTCCCCAGCTCAGGCCTTTTCTCCCGAAGAAACTCCATTTTTGGTTTTGGGCCGCCGCCTGACGGACCTGTCCGGCGCCGAGCCCTTCAAAGAGCGAAAGCAGTTCGCTGTCCGCGTTCGAGAACGCCGGATCCGAAACGACCGCAGCCACGGAATCGCCTGTCTTGATCTCCTCAAGAAAATGCTTGAGTCCCGTCCGGTCCGATCCCAAAGCGAAGGTCCCGGTGTAAACATCCCATTGATTCGTCGCTTCCTTATACACTCCGACGAGAAAGCCGTTCCCACTGTGAGCCGCGGTTTCTTTTCCAGAATCTATTAGCTGTTGATCCGTTCCGGCAAGAAGTTCGACTTCTTTGGGATATGGCACTCCGTTAAATGCGAGCTGCCGGTGCTCCCGCTGCGTATACGATGATGCCGCGCCTTGGACGTTATGGTTGTAAGAAAACGAATAAACGAGCCCGCTCTCCGATTCCGCTCGCGTCAATTCTCCCAGAGTATTGTAGGTAAACCTCATGTCCCCTGTTTTATAGCGGAACCCCAGGTAAGCGCCGTCCGCCTGCTGGAGGATCTCATAATTTGAAGCAGCCGGGACCGCGTAACTGAATGTCTGTCCGCTCGTCAACCGGCCGCGTACGGGGATATAATTCTCGATCTCAAGGATCAGTCCGTCCGGGAATTGGACTTGCCCGGATTTGATCCTCTGCTCCTCATCAAGAACGAGATTAACGCCCTGGGCCCCCGAAGCGAGATGGATCTCAGACCCTTGCGCCCCGTCCCAGAGGATCCAGGAGCCGTCCGGCGCCTGATAGCCTTTGAGACTTACGGCACGAAGCCCTTCCGGGGCATAAAGCGCACTCTTGTAGTCCCCCGGTTCGACCGCCTGTCCTTCCAAAAGCGGCTGGGAATATTCCGCGTATTCGTATAAATAACCATCCCGGGTCAGGTGCTTCAGGAGGTTTCCGTCCGCGTCATAGAACCAGGTCGTTCCGCGCTCATCCGTAACGCGGGTCTCCTCCCCTTCGTAGGCATACCGGGTGCTGTTGAGGACGCGGTTGTTATAGGTCAGTTCTGCCCCGATCAACTCGCCGTCCTGATAAAGATAATTGGTTTTCAGAAGTTCAGGATCGATCGCGGAAAGCAGCTTCCCGTCCTTAAACCTGCGCTCCTCCCCACTCTGCATGTCTTTAAAAACCGTGATCTCCCCGCCGGCCTCGTCAAATTCATAGGAGAGCTCATACTGCCTTCCGTCCGGTTGCGTCACGCGCCGCAAAGCGCCGTAACTGTAGCTCACCGAACTTGCCCCGCCGGTACCGTCCCCGGGAGCCCGGAGAACGCTTTGCAAGGAATTCTGCGCGGCCGGCGCGTATTCATTCACGACACCGTTCGGGAGGACGACGCGGTCCACGCTCCCGTCCCGCATGGTGACTTCGGTCCCGTCCATGCGGGTAAAGCTTACGATCTGATTCTGTTCATCCTGCGTGTCCTTGTAAAAAATGCGCGACGGCGCGTCAAGATAAGGCACGAGCTGTTCATAGCGCACCGGTTGCTTGGTCGCGATCGCGGCACCCACGGCCGAAAGATTTCCCGATTCGATCTTCAAACTTTGCAGCTCGGCGGCGTTCATTCCGATGCGGTCTTCCCAGAACGGATGGTTCAGCGACCTCACGTTCATATAAGAAAGATCCTTCAAATAGACCGCGCCGGTTTTCCCTACGCCGTCCTGTTCGCGAATCACTTCGAGGGTGATCTCGCCCTCACTCCCCATCTTGCCGGCAAGAGGAAACCAGAAGGTCTGGTAGTCCTTGTCGGTATTGTCCATTTCAAAGGCGTAAAGGGTCTGGTAAGTCGGGGACTTCAGCTTCAGGACGAAATCCTGGTTCCAATCCATGCCGGGATCCTGCTTCAGGGTCAAACTCAAAAAGCCGTAATCCGAGATCCGGATCGGGGCTGACACGTGAGTCATGCACATCCCCATGACAGGCCCTTCGACATTCAGGTATTTAAACGTATAACGCACGCGAGAACCGCTGCCGTCATCGTAGGGCAGGCCCCAGGTCACTTCCCCCGCGGGAAGCCATCCGACGCTGAACCCGCCCGCGTCGGCCACAGATAAAACATCAGAGAATGCCGCGATCAACCTCGTTTTCTCAACAGCGCGCTCCGGCCGCTGGATGAATTCAAAAAGCGCGAGGGTCTTCGACTGGCCGTTCTCCGAAAAAGTCGCATCCACACCCACAACTTGTCCTGCCGCGTTGAGTTGATAGATGAGACCTGTCTTGCCGTTCTGGGGCGTTTCGATGCCCGTGATCCGGCTCCCCTTGTAATAAAATTTCACCCCGTCACCGGCATCCGTAACTTGTTCGTCGTTCTCGTTGATGTCAAAGCTTGTGCCGTCCTTCATGGCGACATGGGCCCGTAAAAGCGTTCCGTCGTCAGCGAACGCCATGCCCGTCAAGACAGCCGCGGAGGTCTCGACGGAGGTCATTTGGCCGTCCGTGAAGTTTGCAATTCCGCGGTTCCCCGTCATGGTCAGAAGCTCCCCGTCCGAACCGAACGTCCTTTTATGCTCATTATCTTGAATGTTGAACGAACGGATCTCTCCTTTCAGGTCCTGGTCATAATAGAAACGGGCCGTTTCAAGCTTGCCCCGTGAGAGATCGACCGCAAAATTCGCGATCCCCTTTTCGTAGAGGACCGTCCGCCCGTTCCGGAACACCCATTTTTCAAGCTGTCCGTTCCGGAAATACTGGATGCCGCCGTCCGCGCGCTTCAGAACGCCGCTCACAAGTTTCCCGTCGGAATCGATCGTGAAATTTTCGAGGGTTTCCTCGACGTTTTGGACCCCGCCGCCAGTCGTCTGCATCGCGATCTTGGCCTGGATCAGCGCCCTGACCTCGGCATCGCTCTTCCCGAGCATGGCGGTCCAGTCAAGGTCCTTCGAAGTTCGGATATGGAACCCGGAAAGCGGCCCCAACAGAAGTTCTCCCGAAACGGCCCCGCCCGTCACCGACTGGATTACCGTGGCGATCTCCGTCAATTTCCCGTCCACCGGCTTTGCCACGGGGATCGTGACGTATTGCCACTCGCCGCCGAGAATTTCCGTGACAAAGATATTTCCCGTTCCCTTGAATTCAAATTTCAATCGGACCGGACCCGAAACGCTCTCCCCCAAACGCACGGGGATTGAAAGGAAATCATACTGGGAAAGGTCCAAGCCGCCGTCCGTTTGATAAAGGTTCCAGAGGCCCACCGCGTACTTGGGTTCTTTAAGATCAAATGAAACACGCCGGACCTCGCCGAGCTCCGGATCGCGACTCAAAAGGCTGTTCGCGAAACCCTGTTGCGGCGTGTAAAAAACGCCTTGGGCGTTCGCCTGGTTCAGAAGGTCCAGCTGTAAACCGCCGAGTATTGCGCGACCGTTCGCGGCACGGCCGGGGAGCAGCAGGTATTCCTGGAGACCCACGCGGCGCGTCTCATCCCCCGTCCCGAACTCGATCTCCGTATGATGAAAACTTCCGCTCTCCGTATAATAATTGAAGACGCGCCCCTCGCCGAATTCGTTATCGAAAATCGCCGCTGCGAACCCCGGCTGCTTTGATAACGGTGTCGCCGAACCGTCGGGGAGCGCGCTCGTCCCATCATAAAGGACCGGCATGACGCCCGCGCTAAATCCGGGGGGATCGATCTTCACGGAGGGAGCCGGGCTCAGATCTATCCGGAGCGAATTATAGAGGGAATCGAAACCGGCTTTGATCCCCTCTCCTTCCATGTAATCGCTGAAATATCCCTGACTTGTCTTGAGAAGCGACAAAATAAGCGCCGCCTGATTTACGCCGAAATACTGCGAGGAATAAACGGGCTCTTCTACGGGTACCGGCGTGCCCGAAACAGGATCTAGTTTTGTCACAGTCCGCATTTTGACGGCATCCACAAACCCCGCGGAAGTCCGGATCTGCGGGAATTCGTTCAAGAGATTCCTAAGGAATTGGAGCGTGTAGTGAGGCGCGATGCCAAAGGCCGACGCCGTTCCGTAGATCGAACCGATATTGTCAAAACGAAGATCGTCCGCCTCGGCCGCCGCCGGAAGCCCGATCTTCCCTTCATAGCCTTGCCCCGGATTGTCTCCCGCGGAAAGCAGTCCCGGAATTCCCTTCTCACCGACAAACGCGGCCTGCGCGAAAAGGAAATTCCTGAGCGCCGTATTAAATTCGGGATACCGGGTTTCATCCACGTGGATCAGAGGCCAAAACATCTGAAATGCTCCACCGTCATACGGTGCCGCGATCTCAACCGTTTGCCCGTCCTGAGTCCGGTATTCGCGCAGCGTCACGTCCAGTCCATAAAAAGCGTCGCGATACTGCGGGTAGCGCGCGGCGACCCAGGCCAACCCGGGCCGGAACTCATTGAAAACGCGGTCCAGATAATAATCCTTCACGAACTGGTATGTCCCGCTCGCGGGATCTTTCGCAAGAGCTCCGTGAAAGCGTTTCCTGGATGGATCGTAAAAGGCCGCGTAGCCGGACTCCTGCGCCGTGAGGATCGCGTTCGCGCTGCCCAAGATTTGATCGCGGTAAACCGCTAACCCGACGTCCAGGCTAAGTCCCTGCATGGCTCCGATCACGCTCGCCAGGCTGACCGAAAGATTGATCGCATCGCCGAATCCATACTGATCGAAACAGTTCTGATAATTGTAAACGGTTCGCGTCTGGCCGGTCGGTTTACCCAATGCGTCCAACACCTGTTCCCGGGTTTCAATGATCTTGAAAAAAGCCACCATTCCGTTCCAGCCGATCTGGCGTTGAACCTCCTGGAAAGTTGTGAGCAACACGCTCAATTTTTTAAGGGCCTGTTCGCGCGTGATCTTCGCGGTCTGAAAATCCCCACGTGCGATCGCTGCGAGGATCTCGGCCCAAAAACCGACCAGGGTCGCCTGGCTGTAATCGGACTGTTGCCCCGCGTCTCCTTTGTAATTGTCCACCGGCAATCCCGTTCCGGCGTGAAGTCCGATCCCGTCCACAAAATAATCAAGCTGGTCCCTGACCAGACTATCGCGAAAGAGCTTTTCCGCAGCCGTTAACGGCTCCGCCGGGATTCCCTCCTGAGGCTGGACGGGTGTCATGGGGTCTGAAAATTCCACGAATTGTCCCGCGGCGGTGATCTGCTTCGCAACTTCGTTGTTCTCGATCAGATACTGCGTGCCGTCATTGAACAGGATCTCACCCGAATAGATGTATCCGTTCGAATCCACCGTCAGAGACCGGAGCTGGGCGTTCGCGAGCTCCACGTTGGGAACGAAGGACCTCCCTTCCACAAGCTGCGGAACTTCCCAGGGGTCCACAGCCACTTGTTTGGTTTGAACGTACCGGACGGGGCGCCCCTGATCGAATTCGATACGGCTTCCGTCCGGAAGGTCGATCTTCACAAGCTGCGTAAGGCGCTGAGTGAATCCTTCTTCATCGGGGAACCGGATCACCCGGTAAGTCCGTCCGTCTTCCGTAATAAGATCTTCCGCCTCACGGACCCCGCCATAGTCGATGAAAACCGTTTTACTCCCCGTCGCGTCCCTTCGCTCGATGATCCTGGAGTCCTGATATATTTCCACCGAGCCGTCCGCGCGCGTCCGCTGGAATCCCGTAAGCGACTGGCCGTCCCAAACCATCCCGCTCAGGACACTGCCATCGTCGAGAACGATCTGTTCCAGGCCCATTTCCCGGATCTTTAATTCCGTGCCGTCCACGAGGCGAATGCTTTCGATCTTGCCGTCCGGCCCACACGTCTGCGTTAACCCGCCGCTGGTGAAACGGATCGAAAGAAGGTCCCCGTTCCCCGCGATTCGGCTTTCGAGGTCAAAAAGTTTCCCCTCCGCGTTCCGGAAAGAAACCGGCATCCCCCCCGCGAGCTCGAGGGTCTCCTGCTTTCCGGAAACGGCTCGGATAACCTTTCCCGACGCGTCATACTCGAATTGCAAAGTAAGCTGATTTTCGAGAGTCGCCTTCGCCCCGGAATAAGCCGCGTTATTTGAGAGAAAAAGCGCCAGCGGCATTGCGGAAGCCGCCGCCTGCGGCTTGACCGCCGCCAACTCGGAGCGGTATCCGGTTACGGAGCTTCCTTCTCTCAGGGTCACGATCTGATAATCAAAGATATTCCCGGAGGCGTCCGTGTATCTTTTGAGGATCCCGACCTCATACTCGATCACTGTCCCGTCCGCTTTCCCGATCCAAACCGGCCGGCTTTGATCATCGTAAAGGCCCGTCACGTCAGGTTCCATACTCAGGACGGAGATAACTTTTCCGGTTTGATCCAAGCGATATGCGAATCTCGTCCTCACACCCTCCTCTGAAATTACATAGGCGACCGTTCCATCGGGGTTATAAACCGTTGCTTCACCTTGGGCGCTGAGTGAATAGAGCGGTCGGCCCTCCCGGTAAAGAAGCCGTTCACCATTTTTAAAAACGAGCAGTCCGGCCGTCAGATTGTTATTCCCGTCAAATTGAGGCTCGTACAAAACATAAACGCCCGGATTTTCAATCGCCTGCAGGGCGTCGCCCGCATATTTCAACACGAGACCGTTTTGGGTGGTCAGTGAGATAAGGTCCGCGGCAAGCGCCGGGGTCAGGGGCATGGGCGGCAGCGCGGTCTCTATCCCGGAATAATTCACCCGATGATCCACACACGTTGTTCCGCTCCCGGTCGGCACGCAGATCACGAGGTTGTTGCTTCCCGGCTGCAGCCGCCACAATTCTTCGCGCGTCGCGCCCTCCACCGTGTAGGTCAGCCAGTAAAGCACGTCGGCGCTTTGCGAAGGAGACGTGACAACAACCGCGGGCAGTTGAGAAAGCAGGGTGATTTTCGCCTGATAGACGGTCGAGACAAGACCGCTCTTATCGCGGACGGCATAACTGATGGTTTTAACGCCATCGCCTGATGAAAGCTCGTAAGCCATGGTGCCGGAGAACGGTTTCCATTCACAAGCCCCGTTCTCCAGCACGCAAACCGCGTCGATCCCGGAACCGGCGTCCGCGGCCGTGAGCGTCAACGTAACGTTCCGACCAGATGTTTGTGCAGCGCCACCATTGATCAGAATGCTTCCGATGGGCGGGATCGTATCAACGGTGACTCTATGCGAAATCGTCGTTTGATTGCCGGCAAGATCGGCTTCCGTGATCGTAAGCACATTCTCGCCTTCCCGCAGGTCCCCGAACGCCCTCGCCTGCATCACCCCATCGACCGTATAGTGGATCACGAGGCCTTGCGTATTGATCAGACTTGGCGTTGCCTCGTTTAATTGAATTACCGGCGGGATCGTATCTAGAAAGATCGACTTTGAATACACGATGCTCGCGTTCCCGGCCCTGTCGAAATATTTCACGAAGACTCCCTTGCCACCGTCTTCCGGAGAAAACGTAAACGCCCTTGAAACCGCGTACGCTTCCGCGGGTGTCCAATTCACGACGTCCGTCGAAAAACTCATGGTCCCGATCCCGCTGCCGGAATCGGTCCCCAAAAGGTTCAAAGTCACCGTGGCCGAATTTGTAAAAACAGCGCCTGAATTGATATTAAGCGACCCGGTCGGCTTGACGGAATCCAAGAGAACGGTCGCAGAAACCGGCAAAGACCATTGGCCCGCCTTATCCTGGAATTTGACATGAACGGTTTTATTTCCGTCTCCGGATGAGAAAGCCCACGATTTCGCAGTCGCATAGGCTTCCGCCGTTGTCCAGTTCCCGTTATCCGACGAGAAGCTCATCTTATCGAGGCCTGACCCGGTATCCGCAGCCGCAACGTTCAGCGTGACCGCGTTCTGGTTGATATAGGGGGCCCCGTTATTGACCCTGATCGTTCCAGAGGGAGGAAGCGTATCCAAAATAAGGGACTTGGAATATATCGCACTCGTGTTTCCCACTTTGTCGTAGTACTTCACATAAACCGTTTTGTTCCCGTCTCCCGAGGGAAGCGTAAAAGCCTTTGAAACTGCATAGGCTTCGGCGGCGGTCCAATTCACGTTATCTGTCGAGAAGCTCATGGTTCCAATTCCGCTTCCCGCATCCGCGGCTGAGAGATTTAATGTCACGGCGGTCGAAGATGTGTAGAGCGCTCCCGAATTAATATTGATCGAACCGGCGGGCACTACGGTATCCCGCATGACCGTAAAAGCTTTTACCGTGCTCACCAACCCGATCGAGTTCCTGGCCGTAATGCTGATCGTATTATTTCCTTCCGTTGCCAAATTGACGGTCGCGGTCCATGACGTCGCATTGTTTGCGGGCACGACCTGCACGTTATTGATCAAAATGGAAGTATTGGCCTCCTTGGTTCCCGAAAGAACGACGGTGGTTTGCTTCGTCACGGCGGGAACGCTTGACGTCACGACCGGCTGCGCGGGAACTGTTACATTGAGCCCGCTTGAGCGGACATAAAGAGTGCCGCTCCGGGTGGTCGAAGAGGTGTTCGCCTGCGCGACTATAAAGTTAAGCTGCTTGATCCGGGTTTTGTCCAGCGTCTTTAAAATGGAAGATACGGGTATTCTCCAAAACCGTTCCGAGGTATTGACGACATTGGTCAGCGTAAATGTATCCTTCACGCCGTTAATATCCACAATTTCAAACTTTACGGAGGTGTTCGGACCTTTGAGGCCGAAGGTAAGATAGGTTTGGGTGCTAAGATTTTGCGTCTCGATCGCCGTGGTACTTGCGTTATCAAAGGAAATGGTGAAGCCGGAAACGTCCGCCGTACCGGGTACGCTGTAACCCAAGAGAAATTGATTGCCGCTAACGGAAAGCGTTGTCCCCGCACTCGAACCCGGCGTGACATAAGGCCTCGGATTTCCTGTCAACGAAGTCACGTTCGATGCTGTAAGCCCCGAGGTGTAAGAAAGCGTGCCCCCCATGCGAAAGATCTCTTTGTCCGCATCCGAAGCGAACTTATAAGCCTCTTGTTCGGCAATAAACCGATTCAAATCTTGCCGTGCTTCCACTTGATCCTGTTCCGCTTGAGAGATTTTAAGCGCCTCATGCATCTTCCCGATATACGCTTCGTACGAGTGAGACTCCCCGCCATTCAAAATTCCGCTTTCGTTGTAAGCGTAAACTCCCGAACGGGTTATAACGTACTCTTCGGAGGAGGCTTCAACCGCTTCATTAATGTCCTCGCCGCTCGGACCTTCTTGGGAGTCAATGCTTGAATGGGTATGCGAGACAAAAGACGCTTTTCCGACAAGCGATTGCGCGGCCGCGAGAATTCCGATCTCATCTTCGCTCCCCGAGGTTACAAGAACGATCTCGCCGTGGAGCACGAGGATGCCGGTTTCAAACGGCTGGCGGACTAGCTTTTCCAGGTCCTGCGCGGTGATGTCCTTGACGATCACTGCCGCGGCGTAATCTTCCCGCAAAAGGTCTATGGCGTCGTCAAACGCGTACCGTTCATATTCATAATTCGGGGCGGCCGTCAGCTCAGAAATCTTCGCATCCGTTTTCGGTGATGACGGCACGAGTGTCAAGGTATCGCTCAGAAATTGGGCGGTTGTAAGAAGAGAAGTTTTCTTTTCGGGAGTAGCCGGCCGCAAAACGTCCGCTGTAAGGCCAGGGTCCGGAACTTCCACGACAGCCTGGATGGGATTCGCCGGATATTGCCCGATGAGATCCTGGCCTGAGGCGAAGACGATCTGGTTCCAGCAGAAAATACATGCCGTGAGCCCTGCCGCAAGCTTGAGCGACCCGTTTTTTTTCGACGGTGTATTGTTCCGTCCGTCTTTTCCTCCGAATTGTTTTTCCATGGCTCCCCTCCCCGACCGATTATTTTTTCCACTGATCGGAATATATTCCGCGCGCGGAAAAAGGACAGGGATAACGGAGCTAAAAAAGCTGGCGCTCTTTTTTCAGTAGATGAATGTCGTTCAGGGATAGACCCTCGTCCAACCCCGTCTATCTAAAAGTTCGTCAACAGAAAAGGCTCCGCCCCTGATCATCGGGGATGATCCTGTGACGAACTCCTGCACTCTCTACAGCACCGGAGCGTGCTTGGCATGG
>CAIJDY010000116.1 GCA_903819565.1 Candidatus Omnitrophota bacterium
CCTTACGCCGGACCGGATTATTTCCCAGGTCATTGAGATCGAGCGCGACAAGATGAAGATCCTTGAAGCCAAGCGGGCGATCACGCTGGCGTTCCATGAGATTTCGGTGATTACGTGGGATCTGAAGGGAGGACTGCCCAAGGCCATCAGCGGTCGCTCCGAAATACGTTTGAATTCCGAGGGGAAAAGCCGGAATCTTGCCGCGAAGCTCTTCGCCACGGCGGGCAGTTCCTGGAAGAGGATTTTGTTGGCACTTATGGTGGGGATCATGCTTACCTTCGGAAGCCTTTCGGCTCAGGCGGCGGCCGGAAAAAGTCCTGACGGTGGAGAACGTTGGACGCAAACCACGATGAGCCATAGCGTTCCGGCAGACGAGAAACGGCACCCGGAATCCGGAGAGCCCAACGCGTTTATACAATCGGTCCTGAATAATTTGCATGAACAGGATGAGCTCCTGGAAGCCGAGACCCTCCGGTTCGATTCATTCGAAGATTTTTTTACGGACGGGGGCAAGGCAGATAGTTTGTCCGCCCGGGGCGAGGAAACGCTTGATGCCAGGGTCAGTCAGTTGTTAGGCAGGTCCGCTCGCGTTGATGACTTAGGCCTGGTCCATTACGCGGATGAACCGTCGGTAAGTTCCTCCGGGGAGGCGCAGGTGACAGGCGACCAGAACGCCTCCGACGATCTTTCGCAGAAGACCGTGATGGAAATCCTCACAAGCGGGCAGGGGCAAATTCACGCCGATAGTTTGCAGAATCAGTCGCTGGGCGAAGGTCTTTCGAAGAAGACCGCGGTAGAGAACCTCGAAAGCGAGCAATGGAAAATTCATGCCGACAGCTTGCAGAGCCAACCGCTCGCAGAAGAACTGACGAAGAAGACCACAGCGGAGATCTTCAAAGTCGAGCAAGAGCAAGTTCTCGCTGACAGTTTGCAGAACCAAGCTCTGGCCGAAGATCTTTCGAAGAAGACCGCGTTAGAGAACCCCGAAAACGAGCAGGGGAAAATTTATGCCGATAGCTTGCAGAGCCAACCGTTCGCCGAGGACCTTTCGAAGAAAAACAAAATCGAAATTCTCAAAAGCGAACAGGGACAAAGTCATGCCGATAATTTGAAAAATCAATCTTTGGCCGGGGGGCCTTCGAAAAATAAAACGACAGAAGTCCTTGAAAGTGAGCAAGGACAAAGTCGCGCTGATAGTTTGCAGAAGCGGTCTTTGACTTCTGGTGAGAACATCGGCGGGGCCACTAACGTATCGGTGGCAAGTTCGGACCCAAACAATGGCGAAATCCTTTACGCGGGGAGCGGCCAGGCCGTCGTCAATCCTTCCGGAGCCATTTCACTTCGGGTGCCTTTTAAAGCAGACAATATGTCTTATGCCGTTAAGGCGGGAGACATTGTTAAAAAAGGGGACCTGCTGGTGAAGGCTACGGACGCCGAACGGGAAAACAGGATTCGATTTTTGGAAAGCCGGATCCAGGAGGTCAAAGGCCTCATTGTGGACGGCGAAAAAAATCCCGGAACGTTTGATCGGGACATCCTGCTTCAATATCGATTCACGAAAACAGAGCTCGAACTGGAACTTTTCCGGTTCCGGGCAGAACAACAGGCGGATGCGCTATTTTCTCCGCGTACAGCGTTGGTCCAGACGTTGCCCATAGGGCCGGCCACCGATGGCGGCTATACCCTTCAAATCGTTCCCCTGGATGAAGGCATTATCAAAATTAAGCTCCCTCCGCATTATTCCAGCGCCGACGACGTGATGTTATGGGTGAGCGGGAAGCCTGTGACGGTGCTGGACTGGGAAGCGAGCGGGTTTGATCTCGCGGAGGGACCGGAAGGCGAATTTAATCTGAGCATCCATTTCGTTTCACCGTCTCCCGTGACCCAGGGAAAAGGTGAAGCGCCATGTCCGTACGAAATCAAGCTGATCAAGCGGGACTTTCGGAGCGTCGACTTGGCGGGGATTCATAAAAATACCGGCTTCCATACGCTCGTTCCACCCTCCCAGTTCATCCCGGTGGGAATTTCCTCGATTCCCGGAGTCGGGGCGGGTGTTTTTCATTCGCTGGTCCAGGACGGGCAGATCGTTCAGGAGGGGGATGTTCTGGGAGAAGTGAGTATTCCTGCCGTTCACGCGCGGGAGACTCAAAAAGCCATGGAGCTTGTCAACCGCGCCAAAGATTTTCGCCGTGCCAATGATGATTTCAATACGTTTTCCGAAAGCACCCTGCAGGATTATGACGTGAGGGCGACTCGTGCGGCAGCGGGTCTTCAAAGAAACGGGTCTCCCGTTCTGGTCAAGGCGCCTATCAGCGGGCGCGTTCAGGGAGTGACGGATCTTGACGGTCAGGTACTGGTGATGGGGCGCGTGACGGAAGCCGGGATCGGGAGCGATGAGTTTTTTTTAGGGACCAAAGTGGATCCTCGTTCCAAAGAATGGTCCGACCGGCTTTCGAGCGATGATCCGTACCTGATCCCGGTCAAGCGCGGGATCCTGAAACGGGGCGAGGAGGTGTCCGTGATCACACCCCACAGCGCCCTGAAGGGAACCGTTTACGCGGTGATCCCGCTTGCGAATAGCGGGTTCGAACTTTTCAGTTCGTTCGACGGGATCATTCTCAGGGTGGTGGACGAAAAAGGAATCCTCGGGGAAGGCAGTGCCGCGGACATTGTTTTTGACCATGGCGCAAGCGCCGCGGCATGGGCTCGCCGGGGAGATCCGGCTCCGGAGCGGATTTCTCCGCCGCTTGCTTTTCTCGACGAAATTCCCGCGGCGGTGCGTGAGGAACTTCAAATGCATCCGGGAACAAAGATCGGGGTCCGCAGGATGCTGCAGCTGGCCATGTCGGAAAAGAATGTCCAGCAAAAATTCGCGATCCTGAAGTATTTTTCGGGTTCATTCGGTTTCCGCTATCTGGGGTGGATGGCCGCGCTGTTAATGGGCGGGATCCTCGTGATCGGCATCGTTCCCGGGTTTCTTTTGGGGACCGTGAAAAAAATGCGTCTCCGGAAATTTTTTCATCAGGAGATAACGGAATCGCTGGACGAACTTCGTTCCGAACTTGAAAAGATCGAAATGCATTTGAACAGGAAATCGAGCAAGCGCGGCAGCGATGAAACCGTGGATCCCGATAGGAAGGTGGCCCGTGAGATCGTCGAGCCCATCCGTGCCTGGATCAAGCTTCTTTGGGAACACGAAGATCTCAGTGCCGAAGAGCGCGACGCCATCATGACTAAAGCCAGCGAGTTGGCGGGGCATCACTTGCTCAGGTATTCCCGGGAACATTTTGAGGACCTCGCCGGGGAATGGAAAGGGGATACGCGCTATCTGGTGAAAATACGCGGGATCCTGGCCCGGTTGTCCGTTCTTTCCGGCCGCGTGGTGGAGGCTCAGCTTCGGACCGAGAATCCGAAAGAAAACGAAATAGAATTCCGCGAACTTCTGCAGTTTCAGGAAAAGATGGCGGACTTTGCTGAAAATTTCAACGAAGGATACAACCTGGCACACCGCCTTATCGCGCTTTCCCAGGTGATCGATCTCTACCCGCCCAGGCTTGTGCGCGGCAAATCCGCTTTGAAGTTCTGGGAATGGCAGGAGATCGTCAAGAACAGGCTGGTGGTCTGGACGTTTCCTTTTTTACGCTTCTTTCTTGCGGTCAGCTTGATGGTCCTAATCAATCAGAGAGTGGCTTTATCGAGCGCTAAAAAGGTTTTCGCCAATACGCATAAACTTCAAATATCCGGTTTTGCGAGCGTTGAGGAAGCCGAGAAAACGGCTGAAGAGGGCCTGAATGCGGCCTTTAATCCATCGGCTTTGGTCGACGAAATGGAAGGGAATAAACTCGAAGCCTACTATGGACGCTGGTTCGGGCGCCTGCTGGTTTTGGTGGGTGTTTTGATCGCGATAAAGGCGCCGTTGATCTTCGCGTTCTTTGGACTCACCGGAGTTGTTGCGCAGGGGTTCGGTCTTGGCGTGCAACTTTTGGCCCCCGCCGCGGCCATTTGGCGTCACGTGGGACCGATGCTCAAAAAACTCAGCGGAGAGGGTTACGAAACTTGGAAACAGGAGATCGTGGCGCTTCAGGCATCGGCGAGACGGAGAAGAAGGGAATTGTCCAAGATATCGAAGCCTAAGGCGCTGCGGTCCAAAGCACCCGTTACGGCCCCTTTCGTTACATCTTCGGCCGGGGAAACATCGCGGTCAAATTTCTCGTCTTCGTCCTCTGACGTCCATACCGAGGAGCTGATGATGCTGAAAATGAGGGAGGCTCTTTTTGACGACACTTTGAAAGAGAGCGTTGAAATGGTCGTTTTGCTGCCGCCCAAACACGGGGAGAACAAGCGGTTTTTTGAGGAGATGGTCGCGCGGGATGAGATCCTTCAGCGATTCCGGTTCGTCGTGGAGGAATCCGACGGGCTGTTCCCGGGAAATGCCGGGCAATTTTTTGCCGCCCGGGCGCTGACGCAGTTACCGGAGAAGAAGATCAAGATCTACTGGTTCCCCAAGCCTGAAATCCCGCTTCCGGTCGCGATGGCGGTCTTTAAAGTGAATTTGGCGGAGGGGTTGCGCATGGTCGGTGATTTTAAAGCGCGCGGCATGAAGTACGGCGAGATCGTGTTCCCGGGCGGTGATCTGAGTTCGAATGCGATCAGTTACACGAAGAACGGAAGCCACATCGTCGTCGACGCGAGGCTGGCTTCTCTGCAAGAAGTCCAGAACCGTCAATACTCCGTACTGCTCGGGCGGAACGGCACGCCGCGTTACAAGGTGGAACATGTGGTGCGCCGTCCCGGGGATTTGCAGGGTGCTTTGAGCCAATACGGACACACCTTCGGGACCGGACTGACCATGAAAAATGCGACCATTCCTCAGTTCCCGGTATCCAAGGGGCCTCTGGCCTTCGTTTCGAACAATGAGGAAGAATACCAGCGGATGCAGAAGTTATTGGAGGTGTTCCTCAATCGAACGCAAGAATTGACCGTCCGCTACGGTGATTTTTGGGTGGACCTCGTGGAAGATTTCGCGGGAGTCATCGCCGAGTTCCGCCGCCAATTGTCGGAAAATAACGCGGTGCCGCCCAATCTCGAGCGCCTGGTCCACCTTCAAAAAACATTCCCGAACGAGAAAAATACCGCCAATCCCTACGGCAAGATCTACAGGGGAATCGGCGACGCTCTCTGGACGGCGTACCGCGGCGGGCAGAAGCAGGACCCTCCTGGCGTTGAAGCGTTTGTTCCGGCTCCCTCCGCTCTTCTTTTTGTCTCCGGAGACGACCGGCAAGCGATCCAGCAGCAAATTGAACGTATGGAGAAAAAATATCCGGAGCTTGTGAACGAGTTCGCAGTGGAAGGACTTAGAAAGGGGCACAGGACGTCAGATGACGAAAGAGAGGTCTTCTTGTTTCGTAATCCCCGGACCGAAAAAATCGTGAGCTTGCCGCGGAGAACAGGATACGGGCAAGATTTAGCGGCGCTCATAAGCGCCGCGTTTGTGACCAAAGACGGAAAAATTCTCTTTCAGCGTCGTAGCCGCCTGGCCTCCAGCAATCCCGGGCTTTTGGACCTTCCTATTTTTGAACATCTGGAGTCTGGGGAAAGTCCCGAGGAAGCGGTTCGTCGCGGGTTTGTCGAGGAACTTCGTGATGGCCGCCCTTTACCGCCTCTTCCGTCCGGACTGCCGTTCCGGGCGTTGGCGGACACGTCCTATGAAGTCCAGCATGAAAGACGGAAAGATATTCCGGGCACGAGAAAAGAGGACGCCTCGGTTTTCCTTATTTCGCTGAACGGAGAATTCGGATGGAATGAATTTGTGCCCGGCGAGGACGCCGTCGAAGTGGTTTCATTCCTTCCGAGCGAGGTTGAACGGATGTCCCGCGAGCAGCACGGCGTCTTTACTCCGCGGACCTATGTGCTTCTGGAGCGATTTCTAAATCCGGTCAAGGAATCTCTGACGCATCTCGGGCATGACGGATCAGCTCGTTCCGAAGTACGAAATGCCGGGGTTGTTTCCAAGGAGATTGCGGCAAAGGAAACGCCGGTCGCGATGCCCGTCGTTCAATTTGTGACCAAAGACGGAAAAATTCTCTTTCAGCGCCGCAGTCGCCTGGCCTCCAGCAATCCCGGACTTTTGGACCTTCTAATTTTTGAACATTTGGAGGCTGGGGAAAGTCCCGAGGAAGCGGTCCGTCGCGGGTTCATCGAGGGGCTTCGTGATGGCTACCCTTTACTGCCTCTGCCGTTCCGGGCGTTGGCGGACACGTCCTATGAAGTCCAGCATGAAAGACGGAAAGA
>CAIJDY010000117.1 GCA_903819565.1 Candidatus Omnitrophota bacterium
CTCAAGCTGCTTTCGTCACGAATCGTTGAACTCTGGTTTCGACATGGCGATCTTCACTCAAGCTATTTCGAACACCGCGCGCGGCGACTGGTTCTATTCGAGCATTAAGGGCGGGATCAGCCTTCTGGGGGACCATTTCGCGCCGTTACTGGCCGTTTACGCTATGCCCTACAAGATTTGGCCGGATCCGGATCTTCTCCTTGGGATCCAGGCGTTCGGCGCGGCGTCCTGCGTTTTCCCTTTGGCGAAGATCGTCCGCCGGACGGGACAATCGCAGGCGTGGGCGGTCCTTTTCTGCGTCTTGTATGTGCTTTATCTTCCCGTGCGGAACTCCGTCCGTTTTGAATTTCATCCTGAAGTCCCGGCCATGCCATTTTTTTTCTGGGCGTTCGCGTTTCTCCAGGACAAGAAAATGGGACTTACCACGATCTTTCTGGCGCTGGCCCTCATGGCCAAGGAAAACGTGGCAACGGTCGTTTTCGGGTTCGGTTTTTACGCGGTTTTTTTTGCGCCGTCGCCGGCACCGACACCCGGTACCTGTAGCGACAGGGCATTTTGGGGGCCGGCCAGGTTGTGGGGGATCGGCTGGATGGTAGCCTCGGTCCTTTATTTCTACGCGGTCGTCCATCTTTTTATTCCGGAACTTTCCGGTGCGCCCTACGCCTATCTCTCGGGCAACTTTACGGAGTGGCTGCACGCCGGATGGGGCCCTTTCATGAAACACATGGGCCAGGCTTCCACCTTTTCTTATCTTGCAAAGATCTACGGTCCGCTGGCTTTTACGAGTGTCCTCGCACCCGCTTCTGTTGTGCTGACATTGCCTACGCTGGCTCAGAACCTTCTTTCGCGTAATGAGATGACCCGGTCGGTTCTTTTCCAATACACGTCGACACTAACGCCGTTCGTGTTCATCGCGTCTGTTATGTCGCTCGCAAAGGTGCGTTTGAACCGTCGTTATTGGGCTTATCTTCTTCTTGTAACATCGGTCCTTACGAGCGGCGTTTCCGAGGTTTATCACGCGAGGCGGTATTGGCGTCAGATCACGCCCCATGTCCGGATGGTTAAAAAGATCCTCGCCGCCATCCCATCTTCTTCCTCGCTCCGAACGCACGAATTTTTCGCGGCGCATGCCACGGTCCGAAAGGAACTTCACATCTATGAAAATAATAATCCTAAGGAGGGTGGGTCGTGGAAAGCACGGAACACGGATCTCGTCGCAATCGACCGGATGAGACTCGAAGCTGGTTTTGATGCCGCTCGTAGAGATTTGGAGCGCAGCGGCTTTCTCGCCGTATTTGAACAGAACGGTTTTGTGCTGTTTGAAAAGGCGGATTCCCGCGTTGACCTCAGTGATTCGCTTAAAAAGTTCCGGTCCTAGTTTGACCTAGGGTTATATCCTTTGTGCAACCCCGGCTTTTAAAGGGTGAATCGTGCCTCGCGTGACCGATCGGTGGCATGGCTGCAGGCACCGCGACGTGTTCGATGTCCGGAAACGGCGAGACCGCCGCTACAGTTGCGGGATTATTTCTTGGCAAGCAAATCACGGAGCGCCGCTTTTATTGTACCGGCAGCTAAGTTGTTCCCCGCAATATTCCAGTGGGTATTCAGCGGCTTGTAATAATTGGCCCCATCTGATTTAAAAGTATCCAGCAGATCTATAAAAGGGATCCCGGTTTCCGAAAGGTATTGGCCGAGCACTTTATTGGGGGCGTCCCACTGCATTTCACTCGCGGGGATGGCGGCAGGGAATTCTGCCGAGAGCTGCTGCTGGAGCTTCGTGTCAACCTGCATCTGGTCCGGGATGAGGACAAAAGCCAGCATGACGCCGTTCGTGCGGCAGAGGGCGGCCATGGCTTCGATCTTGGGCCGGATGATTTTCCATCTTTCCCGTAAGATTTCGCTGTTTTTCCGGAAAATCACGCTCCTCGATTTTTCAATCTCAAAGAACTTCGATTCTTTGAAGGTGGGGGCGCTGTCGCGATAGGCGCGGGCAGTCGCCGTCGAGCCGTTTACGGATGTCGAAAGGGTATAGAGGTATTTTGAAAACCAGTAGACATAAAACCACTCGAACCATTGGTCGGAGTGAGGACGGAGAAATTCGTGGAAATCGTTCCCGATAAAGAAGGATACCAGCACCAGATCGGGATGAAACATCAGTGCTTCATGACGAAGCATGAGGAGGTATTCATCGGGACCGATGCTGGGAACGCCCATATTGAGGACTTCCGCATCAAGCCCCTCTGATCGCAATTCTTGTTCCAGCAGGGTCAGATAATTATATTGATAGGGGACAACTCCAAAGGCGAAGGAGTCCCCAAGGGCGACGATGCGGAACCGGTGAGTTCTTTTAATAACAAAATCCGTCCCCCTGAAACCGAAATTGTTGAGCTTAATACCTCCCGCGAGGCTACCAGGGCGTCTTCCTCCCATACGGTTTGCGTCCGAATAAAGATCAATCGGGAAGAAATGTCGCGCAACGCGGAGGCCGATTTCCAACACCAGCAAACCGAGGATGATGCCGAAGCAGAGCGCGAGGCACGGCTTACGCCAATCGTATAGCCACGCCGTGAGACGCTGTTTGAGATTAGGCTGCATAAATTACCCGCACCGCCCAAAAGAATAAAATACATTTGGTCATCAAATCTTTCCCTTTCAAAGGGTGGTCCCGAATATATGGTCCGCTTGCGGAATATGATAGCTGCAGGAAGGCGTTTGGAATAGGAAAGAATGGAGGATGCTCTATGATGTCAACTCTTTGGAGGTGTTGTTGGCACACGGAAACCGATTCCGGATGGTCAAAAGATTTTCGAAAATTATGCATCGAAGTTGGCTTTAAAATCAGTTATCATTCACTTCAATAAGCGCGGTGTTTGTACCATCCTTGATCCGGTTTCATTAGAGGAAAGACCATTCGAATGTCGTTTGAGGCGCGTGTCGTGATCCTGAATTACCAGGGGGAAGGTCTGCTGCCGCAGTGCCTTCCCAGCGTCGTGGAGGCCGCGCGCGCGGCGAAGACGCCTACCGTGGTGACCGTGCTCGATAATCTGAGCACGGACGGGAGCGAGCTCTATGTCCACAACCATTTCCCGGAAGTGGAGTTTGTCAAAGCCGCTCAGAACCTTGTCCTCTGTTCTTATAATGATTATCTTCGAACGATGGAAGAACCTGTTGCCGTTTTGCTTAATAACGATATCCGCGTCGGCCGGGATTGTATCGATCCGCTGATGGAGAAATTCATGGAAGACCCCCAAGCCTTTCTCGTAGCTCCGCGCGTCATGAGCTTTGACGGCAAAGCTGTCGAAGCGGTCGATACCCGTTTCCGCATGCGGGGGGGAATGCCGTGGATCAGCGCCCGCTATCCAGGATATGAAGCTCACGCGATGGTCCCCGGGAAAACCTTCGCTTCGGGGTTCGGTGCTTTTTCCCGTACGAAATTCTTGGAGCTTGGCGGGTATGACCGACGTTTTCTTCCGGGGATTTTTGAGGACGCCGATCTTTGCTTGCGTGCCGCGCGGTCGGGATATCGACTGTATTACGAGCCGCGGAGCGTGGTCTACCATATGGGGCAGGCCAGCTTTAAGAAAAAGTTCTCTTCGTACAGCCGGGAGTCGCTTGCCTACAGGAACACCTTCCTGTTCGTGTGGAAGAATTTCCGGGATCGGGGATCCAAACTTCACCGTGTGCTTTTCCTGCTGCCTTGGGTTCTTTGGTCTTTGGCGCGGGGGAAGGCGGCTTTCTTCGCAGGTTTTTTGAGAGCGCTTATCCTGTCGCGGGGGCGGTCGTGAAATTATCCGCGATCGTCTTAACGTTTAACGAGGAGCGCAATATTCCGGATTGTCTGGCCGCGCTTTCATGGGCAGATGAACGTCTGGTGGTCGACTCGGGAAGCACGGACGGGACTCTGGAGCTGGCAAAAATCAACGGCGCTCGCGTCGTCCAGCACCGTTTTACCGATTTTGCGTCTCAGAGGAATTTCGCCATGCGGCAGGCCACAGGAGATTGGGTGTTTTTCGTTGACGCAGACGAGCGTGTGACCCCCGCGCTGGCGGAAGAGATACGATCGGTCATCCGGACTGACGCTCCCGATCCAAGCGCCGGAGTTGGAAAGGCCGCCTACGCTATTCCGCGCGATAATTGTTTTTTTGGGAAAAGACTCCGCTTCGGTGACGCTCGCGGTGACGCCCCTACACGCCTTTTTCCCAGAGAGGATGTCATCTGGACGCAGCCGGTCCACGAGAAGGTTGAGACCTCGCTCCCGGTCCGGAAGCTGAAGCATTCGATGCTGCACTTCAGCACAAGGGACCTGGCGCACTATAAAGAAAAGCTCCGGGAGTATTTGCCGCTTGAGCTGGAGACCATGGTCCTCAAGGGCGTGAAGCCCGGGTGGAAAAGCTTCCTTTTTCGTCCGCCGGCAAAGTTCTTTTCCCTGTATTTTTTCAAGCTCGGTATTTTGGATGGCGTCGCCGGATTCCAGTATGCTATTCTTTCATCTTATTACACGGCCGTAAAGCATTGGCGTTTAATCAAACTCTCGAGCAGGTCCCGGTGAGCATTTTGCTGGATCAATTGGAAAAGTTCGATTTTCGTAAGTGGGCGGTGGTTTCCTTAGGCATCCTCTGGGCCGGGACAGCCTTTGCGCCGGCTCTGATGCAGGTCGCTTTTGTTTTCGCGCTGATCTTCTGGGGGGCGGGGCTTATCAAAGACCGGATAACGGCGTCGGCAATACGGGAAATCCAACCCTGGAGGTTGGACCGGGCGTTGTGGGTGTCTTTGGCCCTATTTTACATTCTCGTGGTCGTTTCTTTCTTTACTTCGGAGTATCCCAAGGAAAGCCTTCGGGGACTCTGGAAGATTACCATGCCGGTCCTTATTTTCGTGATGAGCGGGGACCTTTTTCGCGGCGGCAAGCCGCAAAAACAGTTTATGATGTATTTCATCGTGACCTGCCTGATCGTCACGGCCGATTCCGCGATCCAGTACGCTTTCGGCAGGGACCTGTTGCGTCATTTTCCAGCTCAGGATTCAAACGCCGGCCTGCGTCTTGTCGGGCCTTTCGGTGATTTTGGGAAAATGGGCGCGTACCTGGTCCTGGTGATCCCGGTTCTCATGATGCGAGGCTGGAACGCTTTTGCGCCCGCCCAACCCCCGGGGTGGGGCAAGTTTCGTCCGGCGCTATTTCCGATCATCCTTGCCGCAGCCTCACTGATTCTTCTCTATTTGACACGTACGCGGGGAGCTTTGCTCGCGATGGTCATCAGCCTTTTTTGTCTGTTCGTTCATAAGCGATGGTTCAAGGTCTTGGGAATCGTTTTATTGCTGTGTTGTGCTCTTCTTGCGGTGACGCCGCGAGGCGTCATTATTCATCAGGATTCGCAGGGGAAAGAGCAATCCATCGTGGAGCGTTTTGAGCTTTGGAAGCGGGCACTGGACGTGATCGAAGCGAAGCCCTGGACGGGGACCGGCATTAACACCTACAACGTCGCTCACGAGAAATACGATAAAGAAAAGAATTGGCGCGTCCGGGGCTATTACGCCCACAACGGATATCTCCAGCTTGCCGCGGAGACCGGGATCTTCTGCATTCTGGCCTTTTTGGCATTTTGGGGTGTCTATTTTTTGAGGGCGCTTCGGCGTATCGGACAATTGGGGACGGACCCCGAAGCGAATGTGCAGTTGGGGATCCTCGCCGGGCTTTTTGCTTTTTTGCTGTACGCTTCAGTTGATACCAACCTGCAAAGTCCGCAATCTCTCGTGAGCTTTTGGCTTTTGGCAGGCGTTCTTTTTGCGCGGCAAAAGATCAATGCGGGGGATCTGACATCATGAACATCCTTGGCATCTCGGCTTTTTATCATGACAGCGCAGCCTGCCTCATCCGCGACGGGAAGGTCCTCGCGGCGGCGCAGGAAGAGCGGTTCACGCGAAAAAAGCACGACTTTTCGTTCCCGACCCGCGCGATCGATTTCTGCCTAAAACAGGGCGGGATCAGTGCGGCGGAACTGGATGTCGTCGCGTTCTACGACAAGCCTTTCCTGAAGTTCGAGCGCATTCTCGAAACCTATCTGGCGTACGCGCCTCACGGCATCCTGTCGTTCCTGCAGGCCATGCCGCTTTGGATCAAGCAAAAGCTCTGGATGAAGGATTATATCCAGGAGGAACTCGACTTTAAGGGCAAAGTGATCTTTCCGGAGCATCACCAGTCGCACGCCGCCTCGGCATTTTTCCCGTCACCGTTCCAGGAGGCTGCGTTCCTGACCATGGACGGCGTCGGGGAATGGGCCACGACCAGTTTTGGTACGGGGAAGGACAACAAGATCACGATCGAGGCCGAGATTCGGTTTCCGCACTCGCTGGGCCTTCTCTATTCGGCGTTTACTTATTACACGGGGTTCAAGGTCAATTCCGGGGAATACAAGGTCATGGGGCTCGCGCCTTACGGCCGTCCGCTCTATAAAGACCTGATCCTGAAAGAGCTGATCGATCTAAAAGAAGACGGCTCGTTCAAGCTCAACATGAAATATTTCGATTATTGCGCGGGTTTGAGGATGACCAACGGTCATTTCCATGAGCTCTTCGGCGGTCCACCGCGAAAACCCGAATCCCGGGTCACGCAGCGCGAGATGGATCTTGCTCGTTCCGTCCAGGAAGTCACCGAGGAGGTAATGCTCCGGATCGCCCGCCATGTCCATAAAACCACGGGACAGAAATATCTGTGTCTTGCGGGCGGCGTTGCGCTCAATTGCGTCGGGAACGGCCGGCTGCTTCGCGAGGGACCGTTCGAAAATATCTGGATACAGCCGGCTTCGGGCGACGCGGGCGGAGCTTTGGGGGCGGCCTATTTCGCGTGGCATCAATATCTTGAAAAGCCGCGCGCCACGGACGGGAAGACCGACTCCATGCGGGGTTCATTCCTTGGGCCGGATTATTCCGGGGAAGAGATCCGCGTGTTTCTGGAAAAGCACGGGATCCCTTTCACGCTCCTTAAGGACGAAGAGCTCGCGGGAACGGTCGCGGATCTTCTCGCGAAAGAAAAAGTGATCGGCTGGTTCCAGGGGGCCATGGAGTTCGGGCCGCGCGCGCTGGGCGGACGTTCCATCCTCGGCGATCCCCGGTCCCCGAAAATGCAGGAGCAGATGAACCTGAAGATCAAATTCCGAGAAAGCTTTCGGCCGTTCGCTCCGTCGGTCGCGGCGGAAAAAGTATCGGATTATTTCGAAATGACGGGAGAAAGCCCTTACATGCTTCTTGTCGCGCCGGTCAAAAAAGAGCGGCGCCGTGAAATGACGGCGGAAGAAATGAAACTGGAAGGGATCGAGCTCCTGAACGTGAAGCGTTCGGAGATCCCGGCGGTCACGCATGTGGATTATTCCGCGCGCGTCCAGACGATCACCGCGTCGCAGCACCCGCGTTTCTACGATCTTCTCAGAAAATTCGACGAAAAACAGGAGTGTCCGGTCCTGATCAATACGTCGTTCAACGTTCGCGGGGAACCGATCGTTTGTACGCCGGAGGACGCTTACCGGTGCTTTATGCGGACGCACATGGACTATCTAGTCCTCGGGAATTTTCTTCTGGAAAAAGAGCGGCAGAAACCGCTCGATAAAGACACGAACTGGATGAAAGAATTCGAACTCGACTAGAACGCGTGTTAAAGAGGAGCGACATGGTCATTTCGGAAATAAAGAAGATCGACAGCAGCGTTAAAAAACTTCGGGAATTCGGGTTTG
Organism: Candidatus Omnitrophota bacterium; assembly: GCA_903819565.1. Classification (GTDB taxonomy): domain Bacteria; phylum Omnitrophota; class Omnitrophia; order Omnitrophales; family Aquincolibacteriaceae; genus Pegaeibacterium. Next base: position 7,725 of record CAIJDY010000117.1, read on the forward strand.
TGGTTGGCGGAGTGTTCGCCCTTCTCGGTGTCATTATTTGGTTGCGCGGAAAGGCGCATTTTCCCTATTTTCTGTATCCCGGGATAGCACTGGTCCTTTTGGGTGCCGTGATCCCAAAGGTCCTGAAGCCCCTGCAAAAGGTCTGGATGTCTCTGGC
>CAIJDY010000118.1 GCA_903819565.1 Candidatus Omnitrophota bacterium
CGTCGTGGAGAAGTCTCTGCATCCGAAACATTCGGTGAAGATCGCGGTGGTCGGAAAATACATCGAATTGCAGGACGCGTACAAATCCATCTATGAATCATTGAAGCACGGCGGGATCGCCAACGACAGCGAAGTGGTGATCAAAAGGATCAACTCCGAAAATGTCGGTTCCGCGAAATCGATGGCGCAGTTCAAAGGGGTCTCCGGCATCCTGGTCCCCGGCGGTTTCGGGATGCGCGGGATCGAAGGGAAGCTTCAGGCCATTCAGTACGCCCGGGAGAACAAGATCCCTTTCTTCGGGATCTGTCTGGGGATGCAATGCGCGGCGATCGAATTCGCGCGGAACGTCCTGGACATGAAGGGCGCCCATTCCACGGAGTTCAATAAAAAGACGCCTTTTCCGGTGATCAGTCTCCTGGAAGAACAGCAGAACGTCAAGGACATGGGCGGGACCATGCGTCTCGGGGCGTACCCCTGCCAGGTCAAGAAGGACACGCTCGCGTACAAAGCCTACAAGACCGAGGAGATCTCGGAGCGCCACCGTCATCGCTACGAATTCAACAATGAATACCGCGAAAAATTCCAGAAGGCCGGCATGAAGCTTTCGGGCCTTTCGCCGAACGGAAAGCTTGTCGAGATGATCGAGCTTGAAAATCATCCGTGGTTCCTGGCGACCCAGGCCCATCCGGAGTTCAAATCCAAGCCGGACAAGGCCCATCCGCTTTTTCGCGAATTCGTTTGCCACTCGTTGCTCTATCAGGAAGGGCAGGCCCCGAAGATCCCAGCAGCCGGAAGCGGCGAAAAAACAAAAGAGATAAAAGCGGAAGGTGGAGAAGCGAATGCATAAAGTCGTTTTGGGCCCGGTGGTTTTCGGGGACCCGCGCAAGTTTGTTTTGATCGGCGGGCCGTGCGTGATCGAGGACGAGAAAGGCACGCTGAAGCTTGCCGCGACGATCCAGAAGATCGCGAGCGGTCTGAAGATCCCGTATGTGTTCAAGGCAAGCTTTGATAAAGCCAACCGTTCTTCCATCCGTTCTTTCCGCGGGCCGGGACTTGAAAAAGGGCTGAAGATCCTCGCGCGCGTCAAAAAAGAATACGGGCTTCCGATCCTGACCGATATTCACACGCCCGGGCAAGCGGAGCCTGTGGCCGCGGTGGCGGACATCCTTCAGATCCCGGCGTTCCTGTGCCGCCAGACCGATCTTCTTTTGGCTGCGGCAGTGACGGGAAAGATCGTGAATGTCAAGAAGGGCCAGTTCCTCTCTCCCTGGGAAACGAAGAACATCATCCATAAGCTCGAAGAGAGCGGCACGAAGAAGATCCTTCTCACGGAACGCGGGACAAGTTTTGGTTATAACAATCTCGTGAACGACTTTCGCGCCATTCCCGTGATGCGCGGGTTCGGTTACCCCGTGGTCTTCGATGCCACCCATTCGGTGCAGATCCCGGGCGGGCAGGGAACGGCTTCGGGAGGCTTGGCGGAATTCATTCCCACGCTCGCGCGGTGCGCGGTTGTGGCGGGAGCGGACGCGATTTTCATGGAAATCCACGAAGATCCGGCCAAAGCGCTTTCCGACGGGCCGAACGCCCTGGCGCTCAAACAGTTGAAGCCTTTGCTTGACAAGCTCATGGAACTCAAAAAAGTCGTAGGCGCGGAAGGGTGAAGCCGATGAAAAAACAAAGCGTCAGCAAGCTCGCCAAAGAGATCCTTGCGATCGAGGCCCTTGCCATTTCGCGGCTTCGAGCAAAGATCGGCAAGGATTTTGAAAGGGCCGTGGAGGCGATGGACCGCTGCAAAGGCCGCGTGATCCTTACTGGCATGGGCAAGCCTGGTTTCATCGCCCGAAAGATCGCCGCGACCATGGCTTCGACCGGGACGCCGAGCCTTTATCTTCACCCGGCTGAAGCGGTCCACGGGGATTTCGGGATGGTGACTTCCAAGGACCTTATGATCGCGATCTCCCAAAGCGGGGAAAGCGAAGAGATCGTCCGGCTCCTGCCGCTCATCAAGAAAAAAGGGGTGCAGCTTATCGCGTTGACCAGCGTGGCGCGGTCCTCCTTGGGGAGGAACGCGGACATTGTGCTCGATCTGGGCGTGCGCCGCGAAGCCTGCCCGTTGAACCTCGCGCCGTCCGCTTCTACGACGGCCTCGCTCGCGCTAGGGGATGCCCTGGCGCTCTGCCTTCTTCAAAAGCGCGGCTTCAAGTCCGAGGATTTCGCGGAACTCCATCCGGCGGGGAGTCTCGGGAGACGGCTACTGAAAGTCAAAGATATCATGCGTACCGGGAAAGCGAATCCTCTGGTCGGTCCCCAAACGAGCGTGCGGCAGGCATTGCTCAAGATCACGTCCTCGCGCGCCGGAAGCTGCACGCTGGTGGACGCGAAAGGAAGACTTTTCGGTGTTTTTACGGATGGCGACCTGCGGCGTCATTTGCGCGCGCAGGGGGAGAAGATCCTGAGCCGGCCCGTGGAAGCCCTGGCGACGCTGAGCCCGCGTTTTATCCATCAGGACAAGCTCGCGGAAGAGGCGTTCCATATCATGGAGTCGCTTCGCATCGATGAATTGCCGGTCCTGGATGACGTGCGACGCGTGGTGGGGTTGCTAGACGTTCAGGACCTGATGAGGGCGGGGCGGGTCTAGCGCTATGGAGAACAGTACGAGTGGCTAAGAAGAAGCCCTATCGTTTTATCGTTTATCTGGCCGCGCGGTGCGCCGCCTTGGTTTTGTCGTTTTTTTCGCGCCGTTGGGCGCTGGCGCTGGCACGTGGGATCGGTCATTTGGGTTATCTTCTGGTCCCCTCGCTGCGGACGAAGATCCTTAAGAACCTGAAGTTCGCCTACGGGGAGGAAAAAACCTCCCGGGAGACCGAAGCGATCGCCGAAAAGGTCCTGGGGCACATGCTCCAGACCGCTTTTGATTTTCTCAGGTTCTCGCAGTTCGCGCGATCCAGGAAAGTGCCGCCGTTCATCGAGACGGGAGAGGCTTTTTCCCTTTGCAAAGATATTTTGCAAGAAGGGAAAGGGCTCATTATAATGACAGCGCACATGGGGAACTGGGAACTCCTTGCGGGGATCTTCGGGATGCAGGGTTTCTCGGGCGCCGTCGTCGGACGGCATATCTACTATGAGCCTTATAACCGTTGGATCGTCGCGTTGCGCGAGGCGGTCAAGATACGGACGATCTATCGGGACCAGGCGGTCCGCGATATCCACGAGCAATTAAAGCAGAACGGGATTGTCGGCCTTTTGCCGGACCAGGATATGGACAATATCCGCGGGATCTTCGTGGATTTTTTCGGGCGTCCGGCCTATACGTCCATCGCGCCCGTGAAGTTTGCCCTGGCGACAGGTACGCCGCTGCTTCCGGCCTTTCTGGTCAGGGTGCCGGGGGACCGGTACAAGCTCATGACTGGGAAGCTGATACGGCCGAAAATGGACGGCAACCGCGACGAAGCGGTCCGCAGGTATACGGAAGTGTGGATGCGTTGCTTCGAAGAAATGATCCGGCAATATCCGGACCAGTGGGCCTGGATGCATGACCGCTGGAAGACGACGCCCCAAAAACTGGCGTCTCAAAAAAAAGAGGAAGTGAGAGTTTCATGATCAAGCGTCTGATTTTTATTTTCGCGGTGCTGGTCGTTTTTTACGTGTTTTTTGTCCAGGTCCAGGTTGTGATCACCCGGAAGCAGCGGGCCCTGCAGGCGATTGAGAAGCCTTCGGTGAAACCCGTCCACAAGGTCTATTCCTTCGCATTCACCAAATACACGACGGAAGGCCAAAAGGAGATCGAGATCGAGGGGGATTCCGCGGACCTTCTTTCCAATACCGTGCAGCTTATGAACGTGATGGCCAAAGCCTACGCTGAAGAGGTCCCCGTGACCGTGACGGCGGACCGGGGCGAATACGACAAGAAAAAGAATAAGGTCCATATCGAACAGAACGTCGTGGCCACGACGGATGACGGGACCCGGCTGGTGACGGAATCGCTGGACATGTATCCCACGGACCACGTGATCGAGACCGAGAAGCCCGCGCAGGTCAAAAAGGACAACATCAACGTGGAAGGCACGGGGGCCCGGGCCGACACGCAGCTGAAAAAAGTGAAGTTCAAGACGAATGTGACGGTCATCGTGCAGAACGCGGAAGACAAGAGCTCCGGGCCGACGGTCATTACCTGCAACGGGCCGCTTGTGATCGATTATGAAAAGAACATCGCGCATTTCAAGGACAATGTCGTGGCGAAGGATACGCGTGGGAAATTGACGGCCGACACAATGGACGTCTATTACAACCGCGTCAGCCGTCACGTCGGCAAGATCGTCGCCGCCGGGGACGTGGTGATCGAGAACCCGGACGGCAACAAGACCTACAGCGACAGTGTGATCTACCTTGCAGACGAGGGGCGGATCATCCTCGGGGGCGATACCGAGGCCCTTTATTTCGGCGGGGAAGCTTCCAAGGGTCTCAAAAAAGGAGTTCTTTGATATGAATTTGCTCGAAACGAAGGAGCTGGTTAAGAGCTATAAAGGCCGTGCCGTCGTGAATGGTGTGAGCATCCACATTTCCAGGGGCGAGATCGTGGGTCTTCTCGGGCCGAACGGCGCCGGGAAAACCACTTCCTTTTACATGGTGGTCGGCGTGATCCGTCCCGACAGCGGGGGCATCCTGTTCCGCGGCGAAGACATCACGTCGCTTCCGATGTTCGAACGCGCGCGTCTCGGGATCGGTTATTTGTCGCAGGAACCGTCCATTTTCCGCAAACTGACGGTGGAAGAAAATATCATGGCGATCCTGGAAACGCTTGAGATCTCGCAGGAAGAGCGCGATCGCCGCCTCAAGAGGCTCCTCAACGACCTGGACATTGCGTACCTCGCCAAGAACAAGGCCTTTACGCTTTCTGGCGGCGAGCGTCGGAGGCTTGAGATCACGCGCGCGCTGGTGACCAACCCGGCCCTGCTCTTGCTGGATGAGCCTTTCAGCGGAGTGGACCCTATCGCGGTGTTTGAAGTGCAAAAGATCCTCCAGAAGCTTAAGGCGCAGGGCCTGAGCATTTTGCTGACGGACCACAGCGTGCGGGAGACGCTTTCCATCACCGATCGTTCTTATCTTCTTTACAACGGAAGGGTCGAGGTTTCGGGAACTTCGGAATTTCTCGCTTCGGACGCCAAGGCCCGGGAGCTCTATCTCGGGGAAAGGTTCACTTTGGCCTGAGGGCCCGCATATATTTTATTTTTGGATCAGCATAATCTAAGGAGGAACTCATCGTGGACATCCGTTTTTCGGGGCAAAATTTAAAGATCACGGAAGGCATGAAAAAACACGTCGGGGAACGCCTTCCGAAGCTGGAGCAATATGCCCCGCGGATCGTGGAAGCCCATGTTTTTTTGAAAAAAGAGAAATATATCTACGAGGCCGAGATCACGCTTCTCGCCAAGAATCTCCGCGCCTTCGGGAAGGGGAGCGCGAAGGAGAATATTTTCGCTGCGATCGATGAGGCGTATGAGCGTGTCGAAAAACAGCTTAAAAAATACCGCGCCAAGACCAAAGACCACCACAAAAAAAACTCTAAGGCTTCCGCGAAGATTGAGCGGGCGCTTGACTGGGTGGAGTCCGAAGCGGTCGGCCTTTCCGAGAAGCCGGAGATCGTGAAAGTCAAAAATTTCGCCGTGAAACCCATGTCGGCGGAAGAGGCGGGCCTGCAATTGGAAGTCGCTCCGGAAGCCTTTCTTGTTTTTTTAAACCAGGATACCAACAAGGTCAACGTGATCTATAAACGCAAAGACGGGAACTATGGGCTCATTGAGCCCGCGTTCTAATACTGCGTTCTATTAATTTTAGGGGTTCGCAGTATTGTACCGTTAACCCGTAAAAATATATGGAGAACGGTACTAATTTACAAACCTTCATCAAGCAGGGGGACTGAATCAATGAAAATCACGGACTTTCTTAACGTTAAGGGCATTAAACTGGACCTGGAGTCCACGGAAAAAGAGGGGGTCCTTCAGGAGCTTGTGGATATCCTGGCGGAGATCAAGGACATCGGGGACAAAAAGGGCATTCTGCGTGCCCTGATCGAGCGTGAGAACCTCGGGTCGACAGGGATCGGGCAGGGGATCGCCATCCCGCACGGAAAAACTGACAAGGTCGACGGTCTCGTGGCCGTGCTCGGGGTGAGCCGCAAAGGGGTCAACTTCGAGGCGCTGGACGGAGAACCGGTCTACATTCTTTTCCTGCTTGTCGCACCGAAAGATACCGCGGGGCCGCATTTGAAGGCGCTTGCCCAGATCTCAAGGCTTCTTCGCGATACCTACTTCTGCGAGCTGTTGCGCCGCTGTAAAACGCCCAAAGACGTTTTTGATCTGATCAGCAAGGAAGAAAACCGCAAGAGCTGATCTTTCGGCTCCGCGGGATCTTCCCATGCAATTTTTCAAGTGGTTCTACCCGGGTATCGGCATCAAGCGATGGATCGTCCTGTGCATCACCGGGCTGAGTTTCATCGTCGTGGTGGCCTTGTTGACCGTCAAGACCATGTCCAAATCGAGCGTGCTGCTGGCGTCATTCGCAACGGCGATGCTCATTTTCGGGATCTTTCTCATTTATACTTCGATCAAGAACATGGTCCGCATCTTTGTTCGGGCGCTTATGCCGCTTCACAACGAAGGGCCGCTCGTGGACATTGTTTATCATAAAAGACAGATCGAGTCCCTGCTCCGGGGGCCGCGCATCGTCGCGATCGGCGGGGGCACGGGCCTGAGCACGATGCTTTCGGGGATCAAGCTTTTTACGAGCAACATTACGGCGATCGTGACCGTGACGGATACCGGAGGAAGCTCGGGCAGGTTGCGCGATGAAATGGATGTACTGCCGCCGGGCGATATCCGGAACTGCCTTGTGGCGCTCGCGGACGCCGGGTCGCTCATCCAGGACCTCTTCCAGTACCGTTTCGAGGTCGGCGAGGGACTGAAGGGGCACAGTTTTGGGAATCTTTTTATCACAGCGCTTTCCATGGTCACGGGGGATTTTGAAAAAGCGATCGCGGAATCGAGCAAGGTTCTGGCCATCCGGGGGCGTGTTCTTCCCTCGACGCTGCAAAAAGTGACCTTGGTGGGTGAATTCATGGACGGGACGTCGGTCGAAGGAGAAACGAACATTACGGACATGAAAAAGCCCTTGCGGAATATCAGTCTGAAGCCCGATGACTGCCGCGCGTGCCAGGAAGCGATCGACGCCATCGCGATCGCGGACCTGATCATCATGGGGCCGGGAAGTCTTTACACGAGCATTTTGCCGAATCTTTTGATCAAGGACATTCGTGATGCCGTGCTCAATTCGGATGCTTTTAAAGTCTATATTTGTAACGCCATGACCCAACCCGGCGAAACGACGGGGATGAGCGCGTGGGACCATCTGCGGGTGATTTTGGAGCATACGGACCCGCGGATCGTGGACGCCTGCTTTGTGGATACGGCGCCGATTTCAGCCGCCGTGCTCGAGCGTTACCGTGAAATGGGAGCCGGACCGGTGAGCCAGGATCTCGAGAAGATCAAGGAAAAGGGATACCAGATCATTCGGGGCGATGTGCTCAAAGCGGACGGTCCGGTCCGCCACGATTCTGAACGGCTCGTAAAATTAGTCTTGGATCATTACGCCAAACATTCGAGAAAGGTCAAAGATTGAGTTCTTTATGACGGCGCCACGGAAAAAAAATAAAACGGAACCTAAGAAAGTCGAACGCCAGTTCACGGTCAGCAACAAGCTGGGGCTTCACGCCCGGCCGGCGGCGCTTTTTGTCCAAACGGCCAACCGGTTCGAAGCACTTGTTGAGGTCCGCAAGGAAGACCTGGTGGCCGACGGAAAATCCATTATGGGGATCATGACGCTTGCCGCGGACCTGGGGTCGACCATTCTGGTCCGCGTGACCGGCAAGGACGCGGAAGAGGCCATGCAGGCCCTGGCGAAACTCATCGAATCTAATTTTGGAGAATAGACCTGTGAAAGAACTTAAGGGGATCGGCGTTTCACCGGGGATCGCGATCGGAAAGGTATTCGTCCTCCATAGCGGAGAATCCTTTAACCTTCCGAAGCGGCCCGTGGGCCCGGAACAGATTTCCAACGAGATCGCCCGTTTTGAGGATGCCCTGACGCGGACCCGCAACGAGATCCTCGGGATCCGGCGGAAACTTTCCGACCAGATCGGGCGCGAAAGTTCGGACATTTTTACGGCGCACCTTCTGATCCTCGAGGACCGCACCCTGATCGAGGACGTGATCGAGGTGATCAAGAATGAAAAGGTCGGTGCCGAGTACGCCTTTGCGGCGGTACTCCAGCGGTATTTCCAGGCTTTTTCCCAGATCAACGATGAATACCTCCGGGAGCGTATCTCGGACATTCGCGACGTGGGGAAGCGGCTGTTGGGGAACCTTTGCGGGGAAGAGAAAAAGCGCCTCGAGGAGTTCAAGGGGAAAGTGATCATCGCGTCCCATGATCTTTCGCCCTCCGATACGGCGTCCCTCGACAAAAATAAGGTGATCGCGTTTATGACCGAGATCGGCGGACCGACGTCGCACACGGCGATCCTCGGCCGTTCGCTGGAGATCCCGGCGATCGTTGGCGTCGAGAAGATCATCGGAGAGCTTCAGAACGATGACACGATCATTGTGGACGGGACGCACGGGATCGTTATCCTCAATCCCGACCAGGCGACGATCGACAAGTTCACCTTCCAGGAGGACCGGTTCCTCCAGCTCACCGGGGAACTCGACAAGCTGCGCGAACTGCCGGCCGAGACGCTGGACGGCAAGCGCATTGTGCTGGCGGCGAACATCGAGTTCCATCATGAGGTCCCTTCGGTGCTTTCGCACGGAGGCGAAGGGGTCGGGCTTTATCGCACGGAGTATTTTTACATGAATCGCGCGACGCTGCCGACCGAGCAGGAACAATACGAAGCCTACCGGAAGGTCGCGGAAAGCATGAATCCGCGCCCGGTGATCATCCGGACCCTGGACCTCGGCGGCGATAAATTCGCGTCGACCCTTGAGATCCCGCACGAAATGAACCCGTACCTGGGTTGGCGCGCGATCCGCTTCTGCCTGACGCGCAAAGATATTTTTAAAACGCAACTGCGGGCCATCCTGCGCGCGAGCGCACACGGGAATTTGAAGATCATGTATCCCATGATCGCGAGCGTCCAGGAAGTGCTTGCCGCCCGAGAGATCCTCAACGAAGCCAAGGCCGAATTGCGGAACGAGAAGCTTCCGTTCGCCGAGAACATCCCCGTCGGGGCCATGATCGAGATCCCCTCCGCGGCCCTTGCCAGCGACGTTCTGGCCAAGGAAGTCGATTTTTTTTCCCTGGGGACGAACGATTTGATCCAGTACGTTCTGGCGATCGACCGCATGAATGAAAAGATCGCCTATCTCTACGAGCCGACGCATCCGGCCATCATCCGCTTGATCGACCTGGTGGTCCGCAACGGCCACGCGCGGGACATCTGGGTCGGAAGCTGCGGCGAAATGTCCTCGGACCCCGCGATCGCCATCCTGCTGGTGGGACTCGGCATCGACGAGATCAGCGCGAGCCCCGTGGTGCTTCCCAAGATCAAAAAGGCGATCCGCTCGATCCATTACAAGGACGCCCAGGAAATGGCACTGAAGGCGCTTTCGTTCCAGACGGGGAAAGAAGTTCAGGCTTTTCTGGATTCCAAGCTCAAACATATTTGCAGAGAACTTACGGACGAATAAGCTTATCCTCAAGGAAAGGGAGCAAACCTCATGAAGGCGATCATTCTTTGCGCCGGTTACGCGACGCGGCTTTATCCCCTGACCGAGAACCAGCCCAAGCCGCTTCTCGCGGTGGGCGCGAAGCCTATCCTCGAGTGGATCCTGGGGCAGGTTGAGAAGATCCAAGGAGTCGACGGCGTTTACATCGTCAGTAACGACAAGTTCGCGGGGCATTTCGAAAAATGGGCGGCGACGGTGAAATATCCCTGGCCGGTCGAGGTCGTCAACGACCGGACGACGAGCAACGAGACCCGTTTGGGGGCGATCGGCGATTTGGCCTACGTGATCCGGACCCGGAAGCTGGCGCCTTGCGACCTGCTGGTGATCGCGGGGGACAATTTTTTTGATTTCGACCTGGTGTCGTTCACGGAGTTCGGGAAAAAGAAACGTCCGCACGGGATCATCGCGGTCTATGACGTCGAGGACAAGGAGCTTGCCAAACGCTACGGTCTTGTCAGGACCGACGCGAACGGGAAGATCCTAGAATTCCAGGAGAAACCGGCCCAGCCCACCACTACGCTCGCCTCGAGCGGGATCTACTGGCTTCCCAAGGATATTTGGAGCCTACTTGACACTTATATCTCGAGCGGCCATAATACTGACCAACCCGGCCATTATATGCGGTGGCTTGCTGAGAATTCGGGGCTTTATGCCTTTTCTCTCAAGGGGAAATGGCTTGATATAGGGGATCTTGCCTCGTATCAGAAAGCTAACGCTATCGTTAATTCACCCAATCCAAAGGAGTCAAAAACATGAAGAACGGTCATTATTTTTTTACCTCGGAATCGGTTTCTGAGGGCCATCCGGACAAGCTTTGCGACCAGGTGTCCGATGCCATTTTGGACGCTTACCTCGCGGGAGATCCCGCGTCGCGCGTCGCTTGCGAATGTCTCGCGACCACCGATCGTTTGACGATCGCCGGTGAGATCACGAGCAAGACCAAGGTAGATGCCGAGAAGGTTGCGCGTGACGTGATCAAAAAGATCGGTTACGTGGACCCCAAGATTGGTTTTGATTGCAAGACCTGCAAGATCGATATCGCGCTTCACACGCAGTCGCCCGACATCGCGATGGGCGTGGACACGGGAGGCGCCGGGGACCAGGGAATGATGTTCGGGTTCGCGAGCAACGAGACCAAAGAGCTCATGCCGCTTCCGATCATGCTCTCCCACAAGCTGGTCCGCTACCTGACCGCGATGCGGAAGTCCAAAAAGATCAAATACCTTCGTCCGGATTCCAAGAGCCAGGTGACGGTGGAATACAAGGACGATCAGCCGATCCGCGTGGACGCGGTGGTTTTGAGTTCCCAGCATGATGGCGATGTGACTCTCCCGACCATCCAGAGGGACCTGACCGAACTCGTAATCAAAAAGGTCATTCCGGCGAACCTGATGGACAAGAATACCAAGATCTTCATTAACCCGACCGGACGTTTTGAGGTCGGTGGCCCGCATGGGGATACCGGTCTGACAGGCCGCAAGATCATCGTGGACACCTACGGCGGCATGGGCCGTCACGGCGGCGGCGCGTTCAGCGGGAAAGATCCGTCGAAAGTGGACCGTTCCGCGGCTTATTTCGCCCGTTACGTCGCGAAGAACATCGTCGCGGCCGGCGTCGCGAGCCGTTGCGAGATCCAGGTTTCGTACGCGATCGGTGTCGCGGAACCGGTGTCGATCCGCGTGGACACTTTCGGGACCAGCAAGCTTTCGAACGAACAGATCGTCAGCGCGATCACGAAGGTCTTTGATTTCACGCCGAAGGGCATCATCAAAACCCTCGATCTTCGCCGTCCCATCTACAACAAGACCGCGGCCTACGGCCACTTCGGCCGCACGGAAGCCGGTTTTACCTGGGAAAAAACGGACCGCGTGGACGTGCTCCGGAAACTTCTCGGGATCAAAAGCGGCTGCTCCTGTCACAAGGCGGCGGTGTCATGCTGAGTGCGGAGAAAAAAAAGGGACCTGTGAAAAAAAACGCGGTAAAAGCCAAGAACGATTTCAAGGTCGCGGACCTTTCCTTGGCCGCATGGGGCCGTAAAGAGCTCGACATGGCGGAGAAGGAAATGCCGGGCTTGATGGCGACACGCAGGAAATACGGGACCCAAAAGCCGCTCAAGGGCAAACGGATCATGGGCAGTCTGCACATGACGATCCAGACCGCGGTCCTGATCGAGACCCTGGTGGAACTCGGCGCGGACGTGCGCTGGTGTTCCTGTAATATTTTTTCGACGCAGGACCACGCCGCTGCAGCCATTGCGGCGCGGGGCATTCCGGTCTTCGCGTGGAAAGGGGAGACGCTGGAGGAATATTGGTGGTGCACGCTCCAGGCCCTGAATTTTCCGGGCGGCAAGGGACCGAACCTGATCGTCGATGACGGCGGGGACGCGACGCTGATGATCCATCTGGGTCATGACGCGGAAAAGAATCCCAAGATCCTCGACAAGACCGTCGAGACGCAGGATGAGATCGAGCTTTTCAAGCTCCTCAAGCAGGTCCTGAAAGAGAACCCGAAAAAGTGGCACGGCGTGGTGAAGGAATGGGAAGGCGTTTCCGAAGAAACGACCACCGGCGTTCACCGGCTTTACAAGATGCAGGAAGAGGGACGGCTTCTTGTTCCGGCCATCAACGTGAACGATTCGGTCACCAAGTCAAAATTCGACAATCTCTACGGCTGCCGGGAATCTTTGGCGGACGGGATCAAGCGCGCGACGGATGTGATGGTCGCGGGCAAGGTCGTGGTCGTTTGCGGTTACGGGGATGTCGGGAAAGGCAGCGCCCAGTCCATGAGCAATTTTGGCGCGCGCGTGATCATCACGGAGATCGATCCCATTTGTGCGCTTCAGGCGGCGATGGAAGGTTATCAGGTCGCCCGCATCGAGGACGTCCTGGACATTGCGGATATTTTCGTGACCGCGACGGGCAATATCGACGTGATCACGGCCGAGCATATGGCCAAGATGAAGGATGAAGCGATCATTTGCAACATCGGTCACTTTGACAACGAGATCCAGGTGGCCCGGCTCGAGCAATTGCACGGGGTCCAGAAGATTACGGTCAAACCGCAGGTTGACAAGTATGTTTTTCCGGACGGGCATTCCGTGATCCTGCTGGCGGAAGGACGTCTTGTGAATCTCGGCTGCGCGACGGGACATCCCAGTTTTGTGATGAGCAATTCCTTCACGAACCAGACGCTTGCGCAGATCGACCTGGTGATGAATCCCAAGAAGCCCGGCGTCTACCGTCTCGAGAAAAAGCTCGACGAGGAAGTCGCCCGTCTTCATCTGGACAAACTCGGGGCCAAGCTGACCCGGCTCACCAAGAAGCAGGCGGACTATCTGGATGTTCCCTTTGACGGACCGTATAAGCCAGAGCACTATAAGTACTAGGCTTTAGCGGCTGGTCCTTCATTCCAAGAGGGATGAAGTCTTCCCATTTGAACGAGGAGAGAACTTTTGACCGCAGCCAGCCTTATCGCGGGGATCCTTTTCGGAAGCATCGGGTTCGTTGCGTTCGTTTACGGCAAGAAACAATCCAGTCTCAAAGCGCTGCTGATCGGTGTCCTTCTGATGGTGTATCCCTATTTCATTCCGAATGTTATCGCGCTTTACGCGATCGGAGTTGTTTTGACCGTCTGTTTGTTCATATTTCCAGAGTAAAAAAAGGCTCATGCAAAATTTCAGCTACAAAAACCCCACCGAGATCGTGTTCGGCAAAGGAACGATCGGCGCGATCAAAAACCTGATCCCGCGGGAGCGCTCCGTGCTTTTTCTCTACGGTGGCGGATCGATCAAGAAGAACGGCGTTTACGCACAGGTCAGGGCCGCGCTTAAAGGACTTAAGGTTTCGGAATGCGGCGGGATCGAGGCGAATCCTCTTTATGAAACGTGCCTGCGGGCTGTCGCGATCGTTAAGAAAGAAAAGCTGGATTTTATCCTTGCCGTCGGCGGCGGCTCCGTGCTGGATGCGGGGAAGTTCATTGCGGCCGCGGCGTGTTTTAAAGGCAAGGATCCCTGGGAGATCCTGCGGCAACACGGTTCCAACGTTGAAGCGGCTCTCCCCGTCGGGGCCGTGCTGACGCTTCCGGCGACCGGGTCGGAGTCGAACGGGAACTCTGTGATCTCCCGTTCGGCCACTCAAGAAAAATTGCATTTTTTCTCCAAGCACGTTTTCCCCGTTTTTTCCGTGCTGGACCCGGAAACGACCTATTCGCTGCCGGCCAAGCAGGTGCGTAACGGGATCGTGGATACGTTCGTGCACGTGATGGAGCAATATATGACTTACAATTCCGGCGCGCCGCTGCAGGACAGGCTCGCGGAATCCCTGATCCAGACGCTGGTCGAGCTGGCTCCCGTGACGCTCAAGGAACCGGAGGATTATGAGGCCCGCGCGACTTTTATGTGGACTGCGACGCTCGCGTTGAACACGCTGATCGGCTGTGGCGTGCCGCAGGACTGGTCGACGCACATGATCGGGCACGAGCTTACGGCGTTCTATGGCCTCGATCACGCGGAAACGCTGGCCATCGTGATGCCCGGCGTCTGGCAGTACAAGTTCGCCGCGAAAAAGGAAAAGCTCGCGCAATACGGCCGGCGCGTTTGGAACGTCAAGACGGCACGGGAAGCCATCGCGAAGACCGAGAAGTTCTTTCACGCGATCGGCATGCCGACGCGGTTCTCGGATTACAAGATCGCGGCAAGCGAGGCCGCGGAAAAAGTTTGTCAGCGATTTCATGACCGTGATGATGCGTTTGGAGAACATCAGGATATTACCGCGAGCGCTGCGAAAAAGATCCTGCTTTCGCGCGCTTAATAACCGTTCGCTAAGAGAGATTTTATGCCGAAAACAAAGATCGTTTGTACGTTAGGGCCCGCTTCTGATCAGGCGGGTGTTTTGCGGAAAATGATGCGCGCCGGAATGGACGTCGTGCGGCTCAACTTTTCGCACGGGAGCCTCGACGGGCACTTGTCCTGCATCCGCCTCGTGAGGGCTTTAAACAGGAAAATGCACCGGCACATCCGGATCCTCGGCGATCTCGAGGGGTACCGCATGAGGATCGGCGAACTGAAAGACGGGCGGCCCGTGGAAGTCAAAAAGCGGGAGACCCTTTGGCTGACCACGGACAATATTCTGGGTGACGGAGACCGCATTCCTTTTGATTGGGCGGGGTCGCTCCGGCCGATCAAGCCGGGATGCCATGTTTATATCGATGACGGCAATATTGCCCTCAAGGTCGAAGCGCGCGATCAAAAAAACCTCAAGACCCGCGTGATCGTCGGGGGTTTGATCAAACAGCGGAAGGGCATTAATATTCCCGGCGTGAAGCTGGATGTCACGGGCCTGACCCGTAAAGACAAGGAAGACATTCATTTCTGTATCGAGCACAAGGTGGATTATATCGCGCAGTCTTTTGTGAGGAACAAGCGGGACATCCTGGACTTGAGGGCGCATTTGAAAAGTCATGCCCACTCCTGCGGGGTCGTTGCCAAGATCGAGAATTGGGAGGGGATCCGCAACATCGATGAGATTCTCGCGGTGAGCGACGGGATCATGGTCGCGCGCGGGGACATGGGGATCTCCATTCCCATTTATGAAGTCCCCTACATCCAGAAAAAGATCATCAGGAAATGCAACCGAGCGAAAAAATTCGCGATCACGGCAACGCAAATGCTCGAAAGCATGACGGAGCATCCGGTCCCGACCCGCGCCGAAGTGTGCGACGTGGCGAACGCGATCCTCGACGGAACGGATTACGTAATGCTTTCCGCGGAGTCGGCTTCGGGACTTTATCCCGTGCAGTGCGTCGACCTGATGAACAAGATCATCAAGTTCACCGAAAAACATCGGCCCTTCTGATACGGGGCGGCCGCTCTCACCCTTTTAAAGAAAGCGATCATGACCGTTCTACTCCAGATCAATAAGATCCACAAAGCCTACGGGGCCGTGACGCTCCTCGATGAGGCCGTTGCCTCATTCAGCGACGACCAGAAGATCGGGATGATCGGCCGCAATGGCGCAGGAAAGTCCACGCTTTGTCGTATTCTTACGGGCCATGAGGCGCCCGACAGCGGAACGATCACGCGCAACGCCGTGCTTCGGCTGAGCTATTTGGAACAGCACGATACGTTTCGCCCCGGGGAGAGCGTTCTTGATTTCCTGATGCGAACGACAGGGCGCGAGCATTGGGAATGCGGTCAGATGGCCGCCACGTTCCAACTGCAAAATGAGGTCCTCGATCAGGCCGTCCGGAGCCTCCCGGGAGGATACCAAACGCGCGTCAAGCTCGCGGCGATGCTGCTCGGGGATCCGAACTTTTTGGTGCTCGACGAACCGAGCAATTATCTCGACTTAAGCACCTTGATCCTTCTGGAGAATTTTCTGCTCAATTTCAACGGGGGGTACCTGATCGTCTCCCACGACCGCGAGTTCCTGAAGCGCACCTGCGACCACACGCTGGAAGTGGAGAACGGACAACTGACCCTTTATCCCGGGGACATCGAGGAATATTTTGAATTCAAGGAAGACCAGCTGACGCAAACGCAAGCCTACAACCGCGGGATCGAAAAAAGGCGGGACCAGCTCCAGACCTTCGTCGACCGGTTCCGCGCCAAGGCTTCCACCGCCAAGCGCGCCCAATCCAAAATGAAGCAGCTTGCCAAGTTGAAGACGATCGAGATCGCGCATCCCATGAGCACGGTCCGCATCCGTATTCCGCCTGTCGAGGCCAAAGGTGGTGTGGCGCTTTCCTGTGAGGACCTCGCCATCGGTTATCCGGAAAAAGAAGTGGCGCGCCACATCGATGTCGAGATCGAAAGGGGAAACCGCGTGGCCGTCCTCGGGAACAATGGTGAAGGTAAAACGACTTTTATGAAAACGGTCACGGGTGGTCTGACTCCCCAAGGAGGGGCTTTTCGTTGGGGGACCGGTCTCCGGACGGCTTATTACGCCCAGCATGTGTTTGCGACGCTCGAGCCGGAAGATGATGTTTATACGCACCTTTCCCGTGAGGCCGCGACCGGAGTGAATCATCAGGACGTGCTGGACATGGCCGGCAGTTTTCTTTTTAAAGGGGATGATGTGAAGAAGAAAGTAAAAGTGCTGAGCGGCGGAGAACGCGCGCGGCTGGTCCTCGCGGGGCTTTTGCTTTCGAAAAGACACGTGCTGCTATTGGACGAACCGACGAACCATCTCGATTTCGAAACGGTGGAGGCGCTGGGGAATGCGCTCAGAAGTTTCAACGGAACGGTTATTTTCATCAGCCACGACCGCACGTTTGTGAACCTGGTGGCGACGAGTATTCTCGAGATTAAAAAAGGGCGCATCCGCCATTACCCCGGGAGCTATGAGGATTATGTTTATCACATTGAACAGGTGGCGCGCGGGGAGTTGACGGAATCCGACGAGGCGGAGGTTGCGGAGTCTCCCAAAAATGTCCCTTTGAGCGGAGCTGAAAAAAAGGAAACGCCGGGCCAAAGGAACGAACAAAAGATCGCGATCGCGCAGCTCAAGAAAGCGATCGACAAGGCTGAACGGCGCATGCATCATCACACGGAGGAGCGGGCCAAGATCCTCGAGGAGATCGCGAAGAACCCGCTTCACTATTCCAAGGAACGGAACGTCCGCCTGAAGGAAGTTCAGATCCAGATCGAAAAAGCCGAAGCAGAATGGTGTTCTCTTCAATCAAAAATGGATAAATTACAAAAATGAGGAATTTTGACCGCCGTCCCCGCCATTCCGAACCGAGCCATGGCCGTTCTCAGCGTTCCTTTCACGATCACGCGAGGCCGCAACGGCGGCCCCAAGAAGATGAAACCCTGCGGAAGTTCAAGGAAAGCGTCGCGATCGACCCTTCGCCGCGCATCCGCCTTGAAGACGGCTCCAAGGAGCTGACGATGCGGGCGATGGACCTGATCTGTCCCATCGGTATGGGGCAGCGCGGTTTGATCGTGGCGCCTCCGGGATCCGGGAAGACCACTTTTTTGAAGCACATTTGCCAGTCCGTGGCGGGAAGCCTTCCGCAAGTGAAACTCTACTGTCTTTTGATCGATGAAAGGCCCGAAGAGGTGACGGATTTCAGACGCACCGTCACCGCCGAGGTTCGGTGGTCATGCTCGGACGAGTCTTACGAACATCATATCGAGACGGCGGACACGTTGATGAAGCAGGTCTACCAAGAGACCCTGGCGGGGGAGAACGTGATGGTCCTGGTCGATTCGCTGACCCGTCTGGCGCGCGTGCATAACGCGGAACGGCAATCGAGCGGCCGCACGCTTTCCGGGGGCGTGGACGCTCGCGCCCTTGAGGTCCCGCGCCGCATTTTTGGATCGGCCCGCAAGATCGAGCACGGCGGGTCGCTGACGATCCTCGCGACGATCCTGGTGGATACCGGGAGCCGCATGGACCAGATCATTTTCGAGGAATTCAAAGGGACCGGCAACATGGAGATCTACCTGTCGCGCGAGATCTCGAACCAGCGCGTTTATCCGGCCGTCGACATCTCCAAAAGCGGAACGCGAAAAGAAGAACTGCTGCTTGCCGGCGAGGAACTGGAACCGGCGCGGAAGATGCGGCGGGCGCTCGCGGCGCTTCCTCCGGTCGACGCGATCAAGGCCCTGATCACCCAGCTCCAGAAATACCCGACGAACAGGGAATTTTTGGCGGCGGTCAGCCGTGGCTATCATGAATAAGGAACCGGCGGAGAAGGACTTCGGGGTCCAGCCGCTTGATGCGGTGATGACGCGTCTCGAGCTTTCGAATCACGATCTCGTGAGCGCCTCGACCCAGCAGCTGTCGCACAAAATGGTCCAGAAGGGGCGCAGGGGAAGGCGGCTTACGCTGAAGGTGCAGCAGAAGATCCTCACCGCGGTCCTCGCTGCGAAACCGGACGTCCGATTGGCCCTCCAGGACCTCTTCAATTATTGAGGGGTCGGGAAATGTTCCGACCGACTCACCCAGTCCTGCCTATCGTTCATTTTGATGGGAAGGCAGGACAGCACTCGCAAGCGATAAAGATTTTAATGAAAGCAAGTGCAGAGATAAGCCCTGTTGTGTAGGGCGAAATCGCGGGGTTTCATTAATGAAAAATTTCGGGAAAGATCATGACGATCGAAACAGGTCCTGAGACGACGCGGGGTTTATTGCAGGCGCGGATCTTCGTCGGGGCTCCTTCGTGGCAGTCGATCCGTTATCAGGGGGCAGTCCAGCCCAAGCTTCTCCGGTTCGAAGTGACCTGCGAAACAGAAGCGAGACCTCTTTATCTAGCCGCGGTCATTTCCCGGGACGAAAAAATGGCGTGGCAGTCTTTTCAGGACCTGCTCGGTCGTGCCGTGGAACTGGCCCAAGGCGGTATGACGGGAATCTTCGGCCTGGAGGTCCTGAGCGTGGATATTCAAAGCGGTGTCCGGCATTTTAATGCGCCGGAGTTCAGCCAGCTTCTCATCAATCATTCCAAAGGGCACACGGCGGAATTCAAAATACTTATTCGTTACGGGCAGCTTTTCTGTTTGCTTCATAAGCGGGTGCCGGCCGACTGGGGAAAGGTAGAACTGAAGACCCATGTTGAGATCGTGGACCCTGGCAAGACCCGGGCCGAACTGTTCGTGAAAAAGATCCTGCGGGAAAGCGGTCAGGAACCCGGCGCGATCTATTGGATCCATGACCTGAGCGCGAACCCGCTTTGGGACCTATCTAAGGAAGAGGCCGGCTTGCAAAATGCGGAAGATTCGGCGCGCAAGATTCCGGAAGTTTATTATGTCCACGCGTCACTTAAAGCGGCCCAACGGCTCGTTCCGGCGTGATAAAATGTTTTCAGGAGATGAGGCCCCGAAGGATTGGGAGATCAAGGATGAGGAGCCGCCCCGGAGGCTTCAAGAACGATGGGCCAAGAAAGAGATTTTTGGGCAGGACCCTGTGATCTGTGTTTCCTGCAAGCGGCCGGTGCCGGCGGAAAGTCTGTCTTGTCTTTATTGCGGTGAGCACGTTTCGCCGGCATCCTTCACAGGCCCGGGGATCTTGAAACGTTTAGTACTGTGGCTCGGAGATTTTATTTCAAAAGGACGGAAGCGATGAGGCAGGAAGGAATCCCGGTTGTCATTAATAAAAAAGCAGGGCGCAAATCGCTTTTCGCCGTCGGGCTTGAAGCCTTATTGATCCGGCCTCCTTTTTTACACAAAGAGGCCTGTGACCCTGAGGAGAAGATCGGCAATAAGGTCGAGAAGGCCTTTTCTTTGGAAGGGATGGCAACGCGTCCCTACCTCGCTCATACGATCGAGGATGTCAGGAACACGGTCAAAGGTCTTGTCGCGCAGGGGGAGCGGGCCATCGTGGTGGCGGGAGGCGACGGGACTTTTAACGCGGCAGTTCAGGCGGCCGCGGGCACCGAGACGGCGCTTGGGCTCATTCCGCTCGGAACCGCGAACGCACTCGCGTTGGAACTCGACATTCCTTTTTCGGTGCGTGAGGCGGCGCGGGTGATCAAAACGGGAAAGATCCGGACCATCGACCTCGGAAAGGCCGGCGGGCATTTTTTCACGATGGGCGCGGGCATGAGCTTTGACGCTCACGTGATCAAGAAGGTGGACCACGGATCGAAATGGGCCATGGGGTCCATGGCGTATATCGTGCACGGAATCCTGGAAGCCGCGAGGTATCCTTTTCCTTTCCTGAAGATCGAGTCGGAGGACCCGGTCCCGGTCCGTTCTGAGGGCTATCTGGTGATCGTGGCCAACGCGCGCTATTACGGAGGACATTTTAAAGCGGCGCCGCGTGCGCTTATGGAGGACGGCCTTCTGGATGTGGTGGTGATGAAACAAAAAGGGTTCTGGCATTTGATCCGCTATCTCGGCGCGATGCGCTACCGCGATATCACGCGTCTGGCGGACGTCGATTATTTTCAGTGCCACCGGTTCCGGATCACGAGCGAGCCGCCCGTCCCGGTCCACGTGGACGCGGAAGTCGCGGAGATGACACCGTGCGTGTTTGAATGTGTGCCGAAGGCTTTAAGGGTAATCGTCCCAGCCGAATCCTAAAACAATCATGCCCAAGAAATTATGTCCAAAAAGATCTTAGTGGTCTCAGGAAGTCCGAAAAAAGACGGGAATACGGCGGCCTTGATCGAGTGGTTCGCGGAAGGCGCCCGCTCTCAAGGGGCCGACGTGACGGTCGTTCGCGCGGCGTCCCTTCATTATAAGTTTCCGGGCTGCACGTCCTGCAGGTCCTGCCAGAATTCGGAAGACTATCAATGCGTGATCGAGGATGACGCCCGGACCGTCCTCGGGAAAATGGCGCAAGCGGATGTGACCGTCATGGCGACGCCGCTTTACTTTTTTGCGGCGAGCGCACAGCTCAAGATCGTCATCGACCGGATGTTCTCGCTTTATAAATGGGACAACGCGGCCGGAACTTTTACGTCGCCGTTAAAAGGGAAGACGCTGGTCCTGCTGGCGAGCGCCTATGAGGATGTCGGTCTCGACGCGCTCGAAAGGCCGCTTGCCCTGACGGCGGAATATACCGGCATGAAATTCCGTTCTCTGCTCGTTCCCAACG
>CAIJDY010000119.1 GCA_903819565.1 Candidatus Omnitrophota bacterium
CAGCTCAAGAGCACCGGGAAGATTCGTTCCATCCGCCGGTTCGGCTCCATTTTTGGGACGGCGAGGGCCGCTTTTATCCCCGGCCGTTCGTCTATCTCACGAAAATGAAATTTGATGAAAACCTCAAACGATGCTACGAGGAAATTCCCGGGAAGAAATATTTCCTGCGCCGCGGAAAGCACGCTCTCTTGAGCGTCCAGCCGCGGGCCAAGATCTATTTGCTGGGGACCGATTCGCGCGGACGGGACTTTTTTTCGCGGATCCTCTACGGGGCGAGGACATCCCTTTCGATCGGGTTCTTCGGTGTCCTGGTCGCGGCGGGTTTCGGTTTTCTGCTCGGGGCGGTGGCGGGATATTGCGGCGGATGGCTGGACACGCTTCTCATGCGGTTCGCGGAATTTTTCATCATGATCCCGGCGTTCTATCTTTTGCTGGCGCTGCGCAGCGCGTTGCCGCCGACTCTCGATTCTTCGCAGGTCTATTTGCTGATCATCACGATCCTGAGCCTGATCGGGTGGGGAGGGATCGCGCGCGTGGTACGCGGGATGGTGCTCTCGCTGCGGGAGCGGGAATTCGTTCTGGCTTCCCAAATGCTCGGCCGCGGGACCTGGGAGATCCTGGGGAGGCACATCCTGCCGCACACGTTCAGTTATCTGGCGGTCATCGTGAGCGTGTCGGTCCCCGGTTATATTCTCGGGGAATCTTTTTTGAGCGTGCTGGGTCTTGGCATTCAGGAACCAGCCATCAGCTGGGGGAACCTTTTGGCCGAAGCCCTTTCCATCGCGCGGGTGCAGCTGCATCCGTGGGTGCTTTATCCCGGGCTTTTCATTTTTTTGACCGCGGTGGCCTGCAATGTCCTGGGCGATCATTTCAAACAATCAGCGGCCGCCGAACCCTTAGGAGGCATGCCGTGAGCCCGATGATCCTTGAGGTCCAGGACCTGATGCTGGGATATTCGGAAGGTCCGGAATTCGGTCCGCTGAGCTTCGAGATCGGTGCCGGGGAGGCCTTTGCGCTAGTTGGGGAGTCGGGATCGGGGAAAAGCACGCTGGCTTTCGAACTCATGGACGTTTTGAAGTTCAAGGGAGGCAAAAGGTCCCGCGGCACGGTGAAGCTCCGCTGTCACCGTAACGAAGTGGCGTATATCCCGCAGGATCCTGCCGCGGCCCTGGATCCCTTGTTCACGATCGGCGATCACATTCGCGAACTGGGCTGTTCCGAGAGTGCGATCCGCAGAGTCCTTGAAAAAGTGAACCTGCCGCTTGAGAACATGAGTCTGAAGAGCTATCCCCACGAATTGAGCGGCGGGATGCTTCAGAGGTTCCTGATCGGCATGGCCTTGGTGCGCGCGCCGCGGCTCCTCATCGCTGACGAGCCGACGTCTTCGCTGGATGTCGTCCACCAGGCGCAGATCATGAGGCTTTTTCACAGGGTACGGACGGAGGCCATTTCTATTCTCTACATCACGCACAACGTGCCGCTGGCCATGGATCTTTGCCCGCGAATGGCCGTGTTCTATCAGGGCCGGATCGTGGAAATGGGGAGTAGCCCCGAGATCTACCGGGACCCGCAGCACGAGTTCACCAAACGGTTGTTCCGCGCGGTACCGTCATTGGAGGTTTCATGAGCCCTCGTGCCTTCGACCTGAACCTGGCTGAGATGTCCTTCCGGCTTATGCAGGTGACGAAAACCTATCGCGTGCGGCAAGGCAAGGAGTTCCATGTCATCGAAGGAATCACACTCGCCCTCCGGCGGGGCGTGGCTTACGCGATCGTCGGTGAGAGCGGGTCGGGAAAAACGACGCTCGGAAGGATCCTGGCCGGTCTTGTTCCCGTTACGGAAGGAGAGGTGCTTTTTGAGGGGAAGGAGCTCCGCGCCTGGATTCAACAGGACCGGAAGCGCTTTTGCAAGAAA
>CAIJDY010000120.1 GCA_903819565.1 Candidatus Omnitrophota bacterium
CATTGAGTTAACCTCTCCCTACGGACGGCGTCCCGTAGTCGCGAAACGGGGGGGATCTTATGGAAAAAGAGCTCACAGCGTTCCAGAAATTCATGAACACCGCGATCGAATTCCTGACCAATTACAGTTTTCAGGTCGTCGGCGCCATCGTCGTCCTTATTGTCGGGCATTTTGTCGGCAAGTGGGTCTACCGGATCGTGTTCGCGCTTTGCGAGCGGAAGAAGCTCGACATCACCCTTTCGAAGTTCCTGTCCAGCTGCGCGAAAATGGGCGTTCTGGCCTTCGCGATCCTCATCGCGCTCGGCAAGTTCGGGATCACGATCGCGCCTTTTATCGCAGCCATCGGCGCCGCGGCCTTCGGCGCGAGCATGGCGTTGCAGGGGCCTCTTTCGAATTACGGGGCGGGGCTTTCCATTATTCTGGGACGTCCGTTCGTGGTGGGGGACACCATCGTGGTGACGGGGCAGACCGGCGTGGTGCAGGAAGTGACCCTGTCGTGCACCATTTTGACGGATGAAGACGGTGTGAGAATCACGATCCCGAACAAGAACATCGTGGGCGAGATCATCCATAATTCCTTCAAATACAAGATCGTGGAGAACAGCGTCGGGATCAGTTATGACGATGATCCGGAGCATGCGATCCGGGTGGTCCAGAAGGTGCTCGAAGGGTTTCCGGAGGTGGCACAGGCGCCCAAGCCGCAGGTCGGCCTCCAGGAGTTCGGCGACTCCTCGATCAATATCGGCTGCCGCTACTGGATCCCGACGACGAAACATTTTCAGACGCTCTGCGCCATCAATCTGGCGCTCCATAAGGCGCTCCTGGCGGCCAAGATCACGATGCCGTTCCCGCAGCGGGAAGTTCGCATTGTTTCCGGAACAGCGCCCGTGAAGTGATCCGCGGGGGTCCGTTCCTTTTTTTCGCGCGTACAACTTTCTGAAAATGGCGGCCATGAAAAAGATCCTCGGAGCTTCTTTTTTTATCCTCGGGATTTCTTCCCTCATTTCCCAGGTCTTGTTGATCCGGGAATTCGCGACGAGCTTTTACGGCAACGAGCTCTTCATCGGCGGATTTCTTTTCGCCTGGCTTTTCTGGTGCGGGGTCGGGAGCTTTTGGGCCGGAAAATCCCTTGCGGGGAAGACCTCGTTCTTTGACCGTGCCGGGATCTGCCAGGGACTTGTGGCGTTGCTGCTGCCGTTGGAGGTCCTGGCGGTCCGCGCCAGCCGCCTGCTGCTGGGACAGATGCCGGGCGCGGTCCCCGACCTTGTGCCGTCCCTGATCTACGGTTTTTTATCTCTCGCGCCGCTGTGTGTCGTGTTGGGGCTCCAATTTTCTTTTGCGGTACGCGCGCGGGCGGAAGTTCCGGAGGGTTCCCCGTCCGCAAGAGATGCGGGGCGGGCCTATCTTGTCGAAACCTGGGGGTTCGTCCTCGGCGGCGTCCTTTTCAGCCTTTTTCTGGTACGGCTGGAGGCCTTCGCGGTGGTGACGCTGGTGATCTGGATGAATCTCGGGATGGCCGTCCTGTTCATGGCGCGTCAAAAGAACAAACATCTGGGGATCTGGCTTTCGGCGAGCGTGCTTGTCGTGGGGACGTTCCTCTGGAGCTTCGGGTCTTTGGAGAGCCGGACCGCACAGCTTCGTTTTCCTTCGGAAAAGCTCCAGCTCTTCGTCAACTCCATCCACGGGAGCGTCGGGGTCACGCAGCGCGGAAAGCAGTACAATTTTTACCAGAACGGGGTGCTGCTGGGCGCGGCGCGGGAAACGCAGGAGAGCGAATACCTGGTGCATTTTCCGATGCTGGCGCATCCCCGCCCGAAAGAGGTCCTGCTGCTGGGGACGGCGTTCAACGGCCCCTTGCTGGAAGTCCTCAAGCACGGGCCGGCGTCCGTCCATGAGGTGGAACTGGACCCGGCGCTTCCCGGCGACGGGGAGCGGTTTTTATCGCGGGACCTCCGGGAGGCCCTGCGGGACCCCCGGGTTCGGATCTGGACCGCGGACCCGCGGGCCTTTTTCAGGTCCTACGGCGGAAAATTCGATGTGATCATCGCGAATCTTCCGGACCCCACGTCGGTCCTTATCAATCGAAACGATACGGTGGAGTTCTTCCGTTCCGTCAACGCCCACCTGAAACCGGACGGCCTGTTCGCCATGCGCCTGGGGTTCGCGCCGGATTACGTGACGCCGGAGCTCGAGCGTCTCGGCGGGTCGGTTTACGCGACGCTCCGGAGCGTTTTCCATTCCGTGCGGGTCCTGCCGGAAGACACGATCTATTATCTCGCGATGACGGAAGGGGCCGAAGACCCGGACCCCGCCAGGATGGTCCGGAGGATGCGCGATCGGCATATCGCTCCCGCATTCTTGACCGAGGCCTGCCTCCGCGACCGCTTCACGAACGACCGGGTCGAGCGGGTCAGTTCTCTTTTCGAAAATATGCTCTGGAAGGTGAAGAACACGGATGCGCGGCCGCGGAGTTATTATTTCGCGTTCCTCCGCTGGCTTAGCCAGTTCCATCTCGGGGCCGCCCAGGTTTTTTTCTCGCTCACGCAGGTCCCGTTCACCGTTTTGCTTGCCGCGGGCCTCCTCGGCGTGGGGGTCCCGCTGTCGTTTTCGGGGGACCCTGAAAAGAAAAGAAGGCGGCTGGCGCTTGTCAGCATGGGAACGGCCGGGTTCTCTCTGATGGCCCTTGAGATCATCGTGATCTATCTTTTTCAGGTTGCCTTCGGGAACCTTTATTACCGGCTCGCTTTTCTTCTGGCGGCGTTCATGGCCGGGACCGGCGCCGGGACGTGGACGGCGCTTCGCGGCAAGCAAGGGCCGGGACGTTTCTCCCTGGCGGTGATCCACATGATTGGGGCGGTGTATTTTCTTTTGCTGATGCAGGGCTGCCGGATCTTTTTTGACCGGGGGCTGCTTCTCCAGGACTGGCATCAATGGGTCTTCGGGGGCATCGCGGCGCTCGGCGGCGTTTTCGCGGGGGCCGGATTTCCTTTGGCGAACGGCCTTTATTTTTCCGAGGGGAAAGGGGAGCGGCCGGGAAGTGTTTACGCGGCGGACCTTCTGGGCGCTTCGCTGGGAGCGCTCCTGACAGGAGGATTTCTGGTGCCTGTTTGGGGCGTCGTGCAGACGCTGATCTTTTTGGGAGCGCTCAACGGTTTCGTGGCGCTATTTCTTCTCTTCCGCAAAGACCTGGGCCGTAAAGACATCTAAAGCGACGCCCGGATCTTTCCAGCAATCCGCGGGAAGTCCCGCCTTTTGAGTGCAGAGTTCGCTCAGGAATTGTTCCTTGGTCCAGCCGGTCTCGGTCGCGACCTGAGGCAGGAAGACCCCGTGATTAAAACCCTTGGAGATCTGCACGCCGTGTTTCCCGAGCTCGATCCCGTCCGCGTTCGGGACTTTCCGTAAGGGGCTCAGGATCGAGATCTCGTATTCCAGCTTGTCCAGTTCCTCCGGACCGACCGGGCGGAAACGCGGGTCCTGGGAGGCGGCCGCTACGGCCATTTGCTGGATCACGGCGGAAAGGGGACCCGAGGCCTCGAATTGTCCGATACACCCGCGCAGCTGACCGTTTTCCCGCAGCGTGACGAAGGCGCCCAATTTCTGCTGCAGTCCGGGCGACGCCGGGGTGTAGGGCGTGACCTTTTTATTCCGCACGAAATCCTCGACCGTCGCGCGCGCAAGTTTCAGAAGTTCTGTTTCCTCTCCGGGCGTCACCACTTTTTCGTCCGCGGGGGTTCCGGTTCCCTCGGCAGCTTCGGCGACGGGGATCAGCGATCCCCCGGACGGTTTCTCGGAGGCATCGACGAACGCGACGGCGCCGTAGCCGACCACGCGGTTTTTATCGCCGACCGGAGAATCGCCGGCATTGGCATATTTTAAAAGAACGGGTTTTGTCGGCCCGAGGGCCCCGGTCAGCAGCAGCACGGTCCGCACGCCGCTCACGCCGCAAAGAAAGGTTTCGGCGTTCGGGACTTTTTCCGACGCGAGTTTCGTCAGCGTCGCGTCGAGCGCGTCCACTTGTCCGGTCGTGATCGCCTGAAGGGTTTCATGGTCCGCGGCGGAAGCGGCGTCATACGGCGGGTAGTGAGACATGTCCGTGCTCGCCACGACGAGGGTCTTGTCATCGACGAGGGGCTTCAGGGCGTCCGCGAGGATCTTGGAGAGCGCCGGATCGTCGTTGCCGAAAAGGATGGGGACGATCTTGAAATCCTTCAGCGTGCGCTGCAGAAAAGGGAGCTGGACCTCGATGACGTGATCGCCCTCGTGGACCTCCGGGCGGTCGATGATCCTGGGATCCGCGGCCAAGAGTTTTTTCGTGATCGCGTCATCCACCGGGACAAGCCCCAGCGGGGTCTCGAAGCTGCCCGATCCGTAAACCGCGATCCCGTCAAAATAATTCCGGTGACTGTTGCACATAAGAATGACGGTGCGGATGTCGCGGCCGGCGATCGCTTTATAAGAGAAAGCGGCCACGGGGCCGGAAAACATGTAGCCCGCATGGGGCGCCATGATCGCGCGGATCGGGGCCCGGATCTCGGGCGGGTCCGCCTGGCGCAGCATCTGGTCCACCATTTTTTCGAGGTCCGCTTTCGATCCCGGATAAAATCCACCGGCGACCGCGGCTTTGCGGATCGGTCCGGCAGGAGTATTGTCGGCGGCGTTCGCGGAGGAGTGGCAGACCGTGAGGATCAAAAAAACGGTCAGGCAGGCTCGCGAGAGGTTGGGTGAAATTTTATTTCCAAATGCCGGGGATTTTTTCTCCATCGGGGCAGGCTCCGTCTTTAAGGTTGTTGGCGATCACAAAAAAGCCCTGCCGGACGATCGCTTTCTCGCCGGACTTGGGGCAGTAAGTGGCTTCGCCGTCGGGGTTGGCGATATTGCCGGTGTAGACAAACTTCAGGCCCTCTTCCATCGCGATCTCTCGCGCGCGCACGACCGTTTCGGGCGGCGTCGGCGGAAGGTTCTGCAATTTATATTGAGGATGGAAGCGGCTGAAATGAAGGGGCACGCTGTCGCCCAGGTTCTCCTTGATCCATCGCGCCATGGCCCGGACCTTTTCGGGGCTGTCGTTCTCGCCCGTCACGAGAAGCACCACGATCTCGAGCCACGTGCCGCTTTGCTGGATGGTTTTCAGCGTCCGGAGCACGGGCTCCAGGTGGCCGCCCGTGAACTTTTGATAATAGCGTTCGTCGAATCCTTTGAGGTCCACTTTGTAGGCATCGATGTATTGGAGGAGTTCTTTGAGCGGTTCTTCGTTGATGTACCCGTTGCTGATCACCACGGTCTTCAGCCCCCGGGTTTTCGCGAGTTTGGCGATGTCCAGCATGTATTCGTAATTGATGACGGGTTCGTTGTAGGTGAACGCGATAGACCGCGCGCCGGTTTGCAGCGCCTGCGCGACGACCTGTTCGGGGGTCGCCGGCTGGGACTGCACGTCCCCGGGAAATAATTGCGAGAGCTCCCAATTCTGGCAGAACAGGCACCGCAGATTGCAGCCGGTGGTCGCGATGGAGAACGCCGTGGTGGACGGGAGGACGTGGAAGAGCGGTTTTTTCTCGATCGGGTCGACGTGCGCGGTCGCGATGCGGCCGTAGACCATCGAATAAAGTTTCCCTTGGATGTTCTTGCGGGCTTTACAACGGCCCCACTCTCCGGCGGAGAGCACGCACCGGTTCGGGCAGAGGGAGCATTGCACCATTTTGTTGCCGAGCGTTTCGTAAAAGCGCGCTTCATGGTGCGTGGTCAGTTCCTGGGATTCCGCGTGCAGGGCCTGCTCGCGTTGATAGACGAAAAAAACAGCCGTGCCGGCAAGGAACACGAGGAACAGGAATGCCAGGATTCTTTTGGCCAGGGCGCCGGCGCGGGTCATCGGAAGTGCAGCCAGAGAATGAGGGTTAAAAGGGTCCCGCAAACGGCATAGGCGTAAGCCGTGGCGGTTTTCTCGCTCCCAAACAGCTTCCACTGCGAGAGCCTGGCGCGAAGCGGGAAGAACAGGTGAGCGAGGAGCAGAACGTAAAAGGGGATGGGCAGGACATTCTCGTGGAGTTGCTTGGACCACCGGGGATCCATGAAGTTTTTGGTAATGGCCAGTCCGGTGAAAATGAAAAGCAGCATCAGGACGGCGAGGATCCAGGCGCCGTATCGGTTGAGGGCGGTCAGGAATTTCAGCACGGGGAAAACCTCCTATCCTACATAGTATGAAAAACGGAATAGATCCCGTAAAGGAAAAAAAGGGCGCTTACGAGAAAGCCGCTGAACCGCGCGACGGACCGGAATTCTCCCGCTTTGGCCAGCAGTCCCACGAAAAGAAACGGCGCGAAATAGATCGAGCTGGAAAGAAAAAAAAGAGCGAAATAGACCAGGCCGTAGAGCGTGCTGTGCTGGGAAAATATATAAGTGACGGACAATAGGAAAGGAGGGCAGAGGTTGATCCCCATGAAAAAACCCATCAGGAACGGGCTCTGGCGCCTGAAGATCCCCGACGAGGGGCAAAGCCTTTTTTCCTCGCGCAGAAGGCCGAGAAGGTAGGCGCAAAGAATGACGGAAAGGACGATGAAAGAAAGGCCCGTGGCGAAGCGAAGCCACCGGGAATCGAACTTTTCTCCGAGGACCCCCGCGAGAAGTCCGAAACAAAGGTACCCGGCCAGCCGTCCGGCCAGGAATTTCAGGATCTCCCAAACGTTTTTCCGCAGCGGGCGATCTTCGGCCGCGAGAAAAGAGCCCATGAACGGAATGCAGGAGGTGAGGCAAAAGGCGCCCACGGAGAGCCCTGCCAGAAGCGGTTGGAGGATCTGTGCGGTGGTCATGGTTGCAGTCTAGAGGAAACGGAGGCTCTTTTGCAAGGGCGCCGGCGGTTCTTAACCCACCCAACCTCCGATAAAATCTAAAAGACCTCCTGCAATGCGCTAGGGACAGTGCCAAGATGGTGCAAGCTTCCAAAGGGCAAAGAATATGGCACCGTCAACCGCAAGATAATCCGCAGGAGGTTATTCATGGAAACCGAAAG
>CAIJDY010000121.1 GCA_903819565.1 Candidatus Omnitrophota bacterium
GGAAAATAATCGATGAGAAAATTGCGGGAATTCACCGCCTTGCCCGGTAACATCTATCTTGAGGCAACGATTCAGCTCCCCGGTAACATATAATTATGAGTCAACGCGAAAAGCGGAAAATAGCGGGAAACGGGAAGCGAAGCCGAAAAAACCGCTGAAAAGCTGTTTTAAACAGCTTCCCGCTTTTTTCGGGCTTCGTCCAAAAACCGGATCAGGGCCTTCGGGTCTTTGGCCTGAAGATTTTTCCGGAATTGCGCCAAGCTCTTTTCGAATTGCCGCAGAGAGGCCAGCAGAACTTTCCGGTTGGCTCTGAAGATCGGCTGCCAGATCGAAGAATCGGACGCCGCGATGCGCGTGGTGTCGCGGAAACCGGTCGAAGCGAACTTCAGAGAAGGTCCCGCGATGGCGTGCACGAGACAGACGGCGACCGCGTGCGGCAGATGGCTGACCTGGCCGACGAGCTGATCGTGAAGCCCCGGGCTCAGCACCGCAATCCGACTGCTGAAGCGTCCCCAAAATTGGCGCGCTTGTTTTAAACTGCAAGGACAAGTTTTTGTGTCTTTTACCAGGAGGATCAATCCCTGATCGTACAGAGAAGGGGCCGCCGCGGTGATCCCGCGGTCATGCGAACCGGCCATCGGGTGACAGCCGACAAAAGAAAGGTTCTTCCATTTCGTCCTGTTCACTTCCGCCGCCACCGACGCCTTGACGCTCCCGACATCCATGACGAGCGCGCCTTTCCTGCAAACGCGGTCAATCTTTCTGAGGATCGGAAGGTAAGTCCCTACCGGTGTGCAAAGAACGACCACATCGGCGCCCGCCGCGCCGGAAAGAACGTCGCGCGTGCCTTCGTGGATCCATTTTTCCTTTTTCGCAAAAGCGAGGGCCGCGCGGTTCCGGGTGATCCCGACGATGCGCACCTTCGGAAAGCACTTCCGGCAGCCGGCAGCCAATGAACCGCCCATGAGCCCTAGTCCGACGATCGCTATCTTCTTAAACATGCCGCGCACCTTTTAGATATCACGTCCCACCGCTTGAGCGATGAGCCGGGCTTTTCTCATCATTTCTTCAAATTGGACCGGCAGCAGCGACTGCTCCCCGTCGCTTTTCGCTTCTTCGGGATTCTGGTGGACTTCGACCATGAGCCCGTCACACCCGGCCGCCACGCCGGCCATGGCCATCGCGGCCACGAAATCGCGGTACCCGGTACCGTGCGAAGGATCCACCAGGACCGGCAAATGAGTCTCTTTTTTGATCACCGGGATCGCGTTCAGGTCGAGCGTGTTGCGCGTCGAGGTCTCGAACGTCCGGATCCCGCGCTCTCCGAGGATCACCTTGAAATTCCCCTTGGAAAGGAGGTACTCGGCCGACATCAGGAGGTCTTTGACCGTCGCGCTCAGACCACGCTTGAGAAGGACCGGCTTCTTCGTCATCCCGCATTCCTTGAGGAGCTCGAAATTCTGCATGTTGCGCGCGCCGATCTGGAGCATGTCCGCGTACTGCGACACGAGCTCCACCTGGCGGGTATCCATAACTTCGGTCACGACCAGGAGACCGACCTCATCCCCCACTTGCCTCAAATATTTCAGGCCCTCCTCGCCCAACCCTTGAAAGGAATACGGGGACGTGCGTGGCTTGAAGGCCCCGCCGCGGAGAAATGTCGCACCGGCTTTTTTCACGGCCTTCGCGACGGTTAGAAGCGAATCATAGCTCTCTACCGAACACGGCCCGGCCATCACCACGATCTTTTTCCCGCCGACCTTCACGCCGTCGGCCATTTCGAATTCGGTGTTCTCGGCCTTGTAGTCCCGGCTCGCGAGCTTGTACGGCCGGAGGATCGCCATGACCGATTCCACACCGGGGAAAGCCTCGAGCGGCTGGACCTGGAGTTTTTCTTCCTCCCCGATCACGCCGATCACCGTGCGCTCAATGCCGCGCGAGACCTGGGGCGTCAGCCCCAGTTCACGGACCTTCTGACAAATGTGTTCCAATTCCTGGGGAGTGGCCGTTTTCTTAAGAACAATGATCATTTCAACTCCTTGGTTCAACGCACGACGCAATCGTCAAGCGTCGCGCGATTTAAGCTGTTTTCTTGCTGAAATACGCCTTCAATAATCGGATGACCTGCACGTTCTGACTGCGGCGCCCGATCGTGATGCGGAGCCACTCCGGAAGGTCGTAGGCGCCCATCGGGCGGACGATCATGCCCTGCCGCAGCAGATACTGATAGACCTCCTGGCCGTCGGTCTTCATGTTCACCAGAATGAAGTTCGCCTGACTCGGCAGGTATTCTAGCCCCATTTGGGCCAGCTTACGGTAGAAAAATTTCCTGCCGCGAACCACAAGCCACTTGGTGCGCCAGCGGAAAAAAGTGTCGTCGAGCGCTGCCGTCGCCGCCGCCTGCGCAAGCGAATTCACGTTGAACGGCTGGCGGACCTTGTGCAGGTACGTGATCATTTCCCTGGACGCCACCCCATACCCGATGCGGATCCCCGCCAGACCGTACGCCTTCGAAAAAGTCCGCAGGACGATGACATTTTTCCGCCCGTCCGTCACGGCGGCAAGGGTCTTCGGAAAATCATTGGCGTCCACGAAATCCACGTACGCCTCGTCGAAACACACGACGACGTTCTCCGGGACCTTGGCGAGGAAATCCTCGACCTCGGCCGCGGTCACGTACGTCCCGGTGGGATTGTTCGGGTTCGCGATAAAAATGATCTTGGTCCTGGGCGTGATCGCCGCGAGGATCGCCGGAAGGTCGTAGCGGCGGTCCTTCGTCATCGGGACCTCGCGATACCTCGCGCCGCAGACTTGCGTCAGGATCGGATAAACGAGGAACGTCTTTTCCGACGAAAGGACCTCGTCGCCCTCGGACAGGAAGCCCCGCCCGACCAGCTCGATGATCTCGTCCGAACCGTTCCCGAAGATCAGGTGCCCGGGATCAATCGCAAGTTCCTGGGCCAACCGGGTCAGGAGGTAGTAGCAGCTCCCCTCGGGATACAGGTTCACGTCGCGGAGGGCCCGGCGCATCGCGCGAACGGCCTTTCCGGACGGACCGAGCGGGTTCTCGTTCGAAGCGAGCTTGATAACGTTCCGGATCCCGTACTCCCGCTGAAGCTCCTTGATGGGCTTCCCCGGCTCGTAGGGTCGGATGTCCTGAATATGTTTTTTAAACGGCGGTCCTTGGGTCATGTCTGCTTTCTTTCAAAAGGGGCGGGCGACTCTTTCCCGGAATGTTCCCTTCGGTTACGCCAATGTCCGGCAGGAAGGATAAGAGCCCAGCACCTTGATGAACTTGACCTTCTTTTCCATTTCCGCGAGCATTTTGCGGACCCGGGGCGTCTCGGCGTGCCCTTCGAAATCGATGTAGAAATAGTAGTCCCAGGCTTTTTTCTTGGACGGGCGCGATTCGATCTTGGTCATGTTGACCTTGTTCTTCTTGATCGGCAAAAGCATTTCATAAAGCGCCCCGACCTTGTCGCGGATCGAAACCAGGATCGACGTCTTGTCGTGCTGGGTCGGCTTGGGGATCTGCCTCGCGATCACGAGGAACCGCGTCACATTCTTCGAAAAATCCTGGATCTCTTCGGCCAAAAGCGGCAGGTTGTACAAAGTCGCCGCCAGTTTGGAGCCGATCGCCGCGGCGCCGTCCTCTTTGGCCGCGCGCTGCGCCGCTGCCGCCGTGCTCGAGGCCTCCATGAGCTCTGCGTGGTGCAGGTGCGATTCGAGCCACAAGCGGCACTGGCCGAACACCTCGGCTTTGGAATAGACCCGCTTGATCTGCTTGAGGTCCGCGACATTGGACATCAGGTTCTGGGAGATCGCGAAAAAAATCTCCGAGCAGATCTTCAGCTCGGAATCAATGAACATGTCGAGCGTGTGACTGACGGCGCCCTCGATCGAATTCTCGATGGGGATCACGCCGTAATCCGCGCGCCCCTGCTCCACTTCGCGGAACACTTCATTGATGCTGACGCATGGCTGGTACCGGACGCTGGAGCCGAACTTGGAAAGCGACGCCAGGTGCGTGAACGTCGCTTCGGGACCGAGGTAGGCGATGATCAAAGGCTTCTCGAGCGCCAGCGACGCGGACATGATCTCCCGGTAAATGGCCTTCAGACTGTCCTTGGGCAAAGCCCCGTCCGCGGCCAACCGGTCGATCTTCTGGTAGATCTCGCTTTCCCGCTCCGGCGCGTAAATAGCTTTTCCGGACTCGGTTTTCTGCTTCCCGACCTCGCAGACGAAGGACGTCCGCTTGTTGAGAAGATCGATAATTTTTAGATCCAGTTCGTCAATTTTCTTGCGTAATTGGTTCAGGTCCATGGCTGGCTGTCCCCTCGCTCTCGTTGGATGCCGGCGGCTCCGCCGAAGTCCCGGCAGCCTCTTCCGCGGCCGGCGCGACGTTCCCGTCCTGCGGGATGTCGACGATCTTTTTCGTTCCCATCAGTTCTTCCCGCTTCACCGAACTGTCCACGATCTGGCGGATCTCCTCGATGCTCGGCAGGTCCTGCAGCGCCTTCAAGCCGAAATGCTCCAGAAATTTTTCCGTGGTCCCGTACATGAAGGGACGCCCGGGAACTTCTTTTTTCCCGACGATGCGGATGAAATTCTTTTCCATGAGCGTGTTCAGGACGCCGCTCGTGTCGACGCCGCGCAGGGATTCAATCTCGGCCCGCGTCAGCGGCTGCTTGTACGCCAGGATCGCCAGGGTCTCGAGCGCCGACTGCGTGGCCTGACGGGCCTTGCGCTGGAGCTCGATCTTCAGGATCCAGGGCGCGAATTCTTTCTTGGTCGAGATCTCGTAACCGCCCGCGATCTCCAAAAACTCGAAACTGCGGCCGGACGCCTGATACTCCTCCTTGAGCCCCGCCGCGATCTTCTCGATCTGGCTGACGGTCAGGACCTTCGTGACCTTCCGGATCTCACCTGGGGTCAGCGGCTTGGACGATGCGAAGATCAAAGCCTCCACGACCTGCTTCGCCTTCTGGGGATCCTGCAGGTCTTCTTCCCGGAGCGAATCGATCTGGAACTTTTGCGGCTCCACGAGGCTTTCGGCCGCGCGCGTCTCCTCGAGCTGTTCCTGGATCTCCTGGTCCAGCTCTTTGCGCAGAGATTTCAGCTTGGCTTGCTTTTCACGTTCTTGTGCGGCTGTAGGTTTCATAAATTTTTGATGAATGCCTCATGACTTATTAAGCTGATGTTTACTTCTTGCCCTTCCCGCTTTCGCGGGAATGACACGCAAATTCATCGAACAGCGTACTAAGTCTCTTCCCGTTTTTCAATGACGATTTCACCGAAATGCTTGTCCTGACGCACCCACGCGAACCGCGTCCGCACGAGCTCCAGAACGGCCAGGAACGTCGCGATCAATTCGTTGCGCGTCCAGCGTTCCAGAAAAAGGTCGTTGAAGCTGACCCGTTTTTTTTCCGTCAGGTAGGACTGGATCTGCATCATCTTCTCTTCGATGGAGATCGTCTCTTCGAAGACCTCGTGCTGGGCCGGCCCTTCCTTTTTGGAAAGGACGTTCTGGAACGCGACCACCAGGTCGAAAAAATTGGCGCTGAACGTGTCCACTCCGACATCCGCGGGATCGATCTCGCCGAGATAATAGTCCGTGATCTGGCGCGTGAACATCTTGCCGCGCTCGGTCTGCAGGAGCCCGAGCTCTTTGGCGGCTTCCTTGAAAGCCTGATATTCGAGGAGTTTCCGCACAAGTTCCGCGCGCGGGTCCCCGCCGTCCTCATCTTCGCCTTCTTTGTCGGCCGGCAGGAGCAGCTTCGATTTGATATAGATCAGCGTTGCCGCCATGACGATAAATTCGCCGGCGACCTCCAGGTCCAGTTGTTTCATCACCTGGAGGTATTCCAGGTACTGTTTCGTGATCTCGGCGACCGGGATGTCATAAACGTTCATCTCGTTCTTCTTGATAAGGTCCAAAAGAAGATCGAGCGGGCCGTCATAGACCGGGATCTTGACGTGAAGCGGGTTCCAGGGCTTTTCCGGCTCCGGCGCGGCTTGCGGGAGGACCGGCTCCGAAGAAGTTTCCGGGGAAGCTACGATACCAGACCCATCGCCTGCAGGACTTGCCGGTAAGTGCTGCTCGCCACTTCCCGCGCCCTCCGGGCTCCCTTGTCCAGGATCTGCCGTATTTCCGTTTTTTTCTTCATCCATGATTCACGTCTTTCTCGGACCGGATCCAAAAATTCATTCAGTTTCGCGACCATTTCCATCTTGCAGTCCACGCAGCCCCGGAGCGCGTTCCGGCACTCGTGCGCGACGCCTTCGACTCTTTCCTTATTAAAAAGCTTGTGATAATAAAACACCGGACAGATATCCGGATTCCCCTTGTCTTCCCTCAGCTTGCGCGCCGGATCGGTCATCATGCCCTTGATCTTTTTGACCACCGTTTCACGCGAGTCCCCCAGGTAAATACAATTATCGTAACTCTTGCTCATCTTGCGGCCGTCGAGCCCCGGCACTTTCGGCGCCTGCGTCAAGACCGCCTCGGGCTCCGGAAAAATATTCGCTTTGTACAAGTGATGGAACCGGCGGATGATCTCCCGCGTCAATTCCAGATGCGGCAGCTGGTCCTCGCCGACCGGGACTTTCTCGGCCTTGTAGATCGCGATGTCCGCCGCCTGCAGGACCGGATATCCCAAAAAGCCGTGCGTGTGAAGTTCCTTACCCTTCAGCTCGGCGATCTGGTCCTTGTACGTCGGGTTCCGTTCGAGCCACCCGAGCGGCGTGATATTGGAAAAAAGCAGCGCGAGGTTGGCGTGCTCCAGGACCTCGCTTTGCACGAACATCGTGCACTTTTCGGGATCGAGGCCGCTTGCCAGATAATCGATCACGATCTCGAACACATTCGCCGCAACGTCGGTCTTGCCTTCATTGTCCGTCGTCAGAGCATGAAGGTCCGCGATCATGAAAAACGCGTCCTGTCCCTGGAGTTTCTTGTAATTCTCAAGCGCGCCGAGAAGGTGGCCGAGGTGCAGCTTGCCGGTGGGCCGGGTACCGCTTAACACACGTGTCGCCATAACTCTCCGTCAATTAGGAATTTCGGGTATCTTATAGGAGGAAGTGGGAGGTGTCAAATAAGTGGTAAGGGATAAGAATTAAGTGATAAGTAAAAACAAATAAACCACTTACAACTTACCGCTTACCACTAGTACTGTGTCAGGTTTAATTCAAGGGTTCACAGTACTGTACCTTGCACCTTTAATTTCAAAATTGACACGGTACTAGGAAAGAAGATATCCCATCCTCTTGACAGCCTTGGCCATGCGGGCCATCGCGATCGCGGGCGTATTCCCTTCGGTCAGGTTGCCCATGCAAAGGGCCGCGTAACCGCGCCGGTTCCGGATCTTGAAAGTTTCGACCTTGCCGGCAGATAATTTTTTCAGGATTTTTTTCGCCATGGTCTCCCCTTTTCTTGAAAGTTCGCTCTTACTGGGATATCGGCCGAAGGGGAAAAGGATGAAGTGCGGAGTGCGGATCAGACCCTGACGACTTCTTTGACTTCCGGAATGTATTCTTTCAGGTAGGCTTCGATCCCCATTTTCAAAGTGATCGTCGCGCTGGGGCAGCCCGAGCAGGCTCCCTTAAGATGGAGCTTCACGACGCCGTTCTCGAAACCGCAGAACCGGACGTCCCCGCCGTCCCGCGCCAGGGCCGGACGGATCTGCTCATTCAATATTTCGATGATCTTTTTTTCGACCTCGGAATTGGGACTGGCCGTTTCCGCGCAATTCTGGCAGACCTTCGGGTTACCGCCGCAAGCCACGTGCTCACGGATCACGTCAGAGATCTTCGGGATCAAAGTTCCCCACGCCGGAGTCTTGGAGTCTCTTGTCACGGTCACAAAATCAGGGCCGATCATCACTTCCTTGACGGACTCGATCCCGAAAAGCTTCGTCGCCAGCGGGGATTTCCCGGCCTCGGTCTTGGAGGCGAACTGGACCGCCCCGTGCGCGCAGACCGGCACGCTGACATTGAATTTCAAGGATTGCGGATTTGGTGTGAATTCGGTATCGATACGAATGTCTTTTTCCATGGCGTGGAGTATAGCTTAAATCGAAAAAAGGCGCAACGGATGCCTGATAAAACTCTGACCGCCGCGGGCACATGGTATCCACCTGGCGGCACGGAGGATAACACACGCTCCAA
>CAIJDY010000122.1 GCA_903819565.1 Candidatus Omnitrophota bacterium
CTTTCGGTTTCCATGAATAACCTCCTGCGGATTATCTTGCGGTTGACGGTGCCATATTCTTTGCCCTTTGGAAGCTTGCACCATCTTGGCACTGTCCCTAGCGCATTGCAGGAGGTCTTTTAGATTTTATCGGAGGTTGGGCGGGTTATAGGATGTTGGGGGATGACGGGAAGGACCAGATCAGGCGGCGGTGCGGATGCTCAGGAGACCCTGGAATTCCTGGGCGATCCGCGCGGCGATCGCCTGCAGCGACAGATCGGTGATCTTTAATTGCCGCTTCGAAACGTCGCACTCAAACCCCATGATGCCAAGAAGCAATGTCTGATAATTGATCGAACCGGCATACTGGCCGGAAGTCTTTTTCGCCAGGCTGACAAGGCCCGCGTGCGCCGCGGGGACGTTCTGCTCGGAGGACGTGTACTCTTCGTTCACGAACACGGCCTTGGCCCCCAGAGCCTCCGACGCGATCCCGGCGCTGCCGGGCGCGATGCTGATCACCGCCCCGACCATCTGTTTCGAATTCGACTTTTTGCTGAATTCTTTCGGGCCCATAAAGGCGAACCGGTCCGCCAGTTGCGGCATTTTGACCGACGCGCCCCACACGCTCAACTCGCCTTTGGCGGCCGCGACATCGGCGGGACTGACGCCCTCCTGGACAAACGTGTAGCGCAAGTTCTTGTTCAGCGCCAGCATGACCTTGGCGGCGGCAAGCTGCAGGCGTACCTCCGCGCCCGTCTTCAGGATCAGGATGACCTGGCCTTTTTCGTCACCCATCGGCAGGACCGAGTTCGGGTATTGTTCGCGGAACAGGCGCAGCGCCTCATCGGGGGACGCGCCTTTCATCAGGTTCACGAGCTCCGTCACCGCCTTGAGCGCCCCCGCGCCCAGCCGTACGATCATCCCGGCCACCATCGCGACCTTCCCCGCGACCGAAGCGCCCTTCAGCTCCGCGCCCTTTAATCCGTCAAGCCTCCACCCGAGAGGAATGTCTTTCCCTTCCCCCCCCAGCGGCTTTTGGGCCCAATGAAAGTCCATAAATTCCTTGCGGGAGGAAACCGCCTGGAAAGCAGACACCTCTTTCGACAGGACAGTCTGCGTGCCGCTGCTGCCGAAACCCTGACGCCCAAGCTCCGCCTTCAACCCTTCAAGCTCCTGGGACTTCCCGGACTTCATATTTTCAAAAGGATAATAGACGTAGCCGGTCGGCGACTTCGTCCCGGCGTTCTCTTCCGTGACCGGATACTGCACGATGACGATCACGCCGCCCGGTTTCAGGACGCGGAACGCTTCGGCAAAGACTTTGACGGGATCCACATAGCCCATCGATTCGCTGAGCAGGACGACATCCTGGGAGTTGTCCGCGACCTCTTTCATGCCCTCTTCCGCGGGCGTTTCAGAGACCTGGATCCCTTTTTCCCTGGCCCGCGCCGCAAGCACCGACGCGATCTCATAACCGGAAACTTCCATCGAAAATTTTTCCTGCAACGCTTTTTCGAGCGTCCCGTCACCGAGCCCTATCGAAAGCAGCTGCCGCTGCTGGCCCGCCGGAACCGGCGGCAGCATGTCCAGCAGACGTTCCATGTAGCGCAGATAAATGGCCCGGGCTTCCCGGTAGACGCCGAATTTCCCGAGTTGGGCCTGCCCACCCGCCTCCCTTTTCTTGCCGTTCGCGTCAAAATTGTTAAAGTAATCCGCGTTATTTTGCTGAAAGTTCGCGTTGAGCCCCTTGTAGTGGATGAACACATCAGCCGCGGTCACAAGGGTCCTCATCTCGGAGCGCTGGACCGCCCCCTCACCAGGACCGGATGTCGGTGTGGCTGGTATTCCGGAGAAGGCATCTACTTTCACAACGGCAAATCGGCCTTTCAAATCCCCGCTCAATTCTTTCGAAGTAACCGGTGACGACCGACGCGTCAGTGCATGCGCATTGATAACCATGTGAGCTAAAAAGGAATCAAGCACCGTCCCATGGATCGCCCTACGCCACAGATCGCTATAGGCGACCTTATGGATTTCTTGAATTTCTTTCAACGAATACTGACGATGCGCAAAAGCGAACATGCGGGAGCTAGCGATCATGGCGGATGTCAGGGGCAAATGTCGTACGCGGTAAAAATACAACGGCACCAAATAGCGGTCAAAAACCTCTTCAATCAAAGGGACAAGGATCACTGAGCCCATTGCCTCTTTACCGTCGATATTTCCGCTCATGCCCCAGGCCTGAAATATTCGGTCGGACATTCGAACAGTATATTCATTGATAACAGAATCCGTTTGGACGTTTTCGATTTTGATCCGGTCGAGACGCCCCCGAAGCCCTTCGCCATACAACACGTCATCGCTTGCCAGAAGCGCCGGAAGTTCCCGAATCATGGGTCGGTATTTCTCATACGCCGGAGACAATGGCAGTTTTTCCGATAACTGCTCAAAGAATTTACGTGCTTTATCACTTCTCAAAAAACCCTTCACGTGATCAATGACGTCCTGAGTCGTTTGGATCTTCGACATGGCCTCGCTGGAGATCCCCCAAGGATGGTCTTTCGCCTTCTGAAGCGCAACCTTTAGAGTTTGTTCGAAAACCTCGGGATCGATCGTCGACAATTCCGTAAGGATCGACTTGAGTTTGCCTTCTGCGACGACGGGATCCTCCCCTGGAGCGACAAAGGCCGTCCGGAAATCCTGATCGACATCGACCCGCACTTCAGAGCGCTTTCCCCCCCCTTCACCGACACCCGGTGTCGGTGTGGCCGCTTCTCGCACTTCGGGGCGTCCTGCCCCTTCCCCGGGACCTGGTGTATTGGCCGCGATCGTGAAAGAAGCCGTCTTCGCGGCAGGAGCATTCGGAACAGAAGCCGTCTTTTCAGCGTGATCATATTTACCTTTTAAAAATTTAAAGATCTCCGCCCTTTCGTCCTCCTTCAGGGTTTGCTCCTTGCGGGAGATCATGACCCGGATATCTCTGAAGGCCGAAGGGGCTTCCTTTTTTGCCACGGTTTTGACCTCAGTCACAAAATCAACGATCTCTTTGGGGGTCATCTGCCGGTCAAGCATCGTCGGAACGGCCATTAAAGCAAAGACAGTGGTACTGGTATTTTCTTTGTCTACGTTCATGATCTTCGTTACAAGATCCACCGTTTGAGACGGCGTCAGCTTCCCAAGGATGGCGGGAACGGACCTTAAGGCGAACAGGGCGGCATTGGACCTTTTTCCCAAGAGCGTTATGATGCCCGTGATCTGGGACGGGGTCAGCTTCTTGTCAAGCAGGGGCTTAACAGCATCGAAGGCGTAGTGGACGTACTCGTTGTCTTTTCCCGTCACCTTTATGATGTCCGTCATGAAAGTCTCTACTTGCTTCGGCGTCAGATTGCCCTTACCCATCAAAGCCGGAACTGCCACGAAGGCATTGGGGGCGTCATTTTTTCCCACTATTTTTATGACATCCGTCATGAAAGTCCCCGCCTGCTCCGGGGTCAGACCGCCCTTGCCGAGCAAAGCCGGAACTGTGACGAAAGCATAGGGAGCGTTCTCTTTTCCTACCTGGGTTATGATGTCGTTCATAAAACGAACTGTTTCCGGCATGGTCAATCCGCCCGGCCCCAGTAACGCCGGGACCGCCAGGAAAGCATAGGGGGCTTTTTCATTTTCTAACTTACTCATGATGTCCGTCATGAAAGCGAGCGCCTGCGGCGGTGTTAGATCGCCCTTGCCAAGCAGAGCCGAGACCGCCGCGAAGGCATAGGACGCGTATTCTGCCCCTGTCACTTTGACGATGTCCGAAATGAATGCCACTGTTTGCGCCGGCGTCAACTTGCCCAACAAGGCCGGCACAGCCTCTAAGGCGTCGGCAGCGTTGTCTTTTCCTGCTGCCACCCTGACGTCCTTTATCAAAGCCGTCATTTGCTTCACGGTAAACTTCATCTCGAGCATGGCCGGGATCGCCGTGACCGCGGAACCGATGTCTTCTCCGGATGCCGAGATAAAGCCGCTCACAAAAGCGATTTTCTGATACGACTTTCGGTCAGCTTTGAGCAAAGCTTCGATCGCGTTGATGGAGGCGCGCGCCACTTCTTTTGATAAGGTCACATGGCTCAAGGTTTCCTGGTCATCCGGGTTGACAAACAACAAGACAAGCTGGCTCGCGATGGGAAATTGCTTCCGGATCCTCGTGATGAGGTCCATGATCTCGACGGTGGTTATATCCGCCGCGAACAAGGTGGGGATACCTTTCAAAGAATTTGCGGCATGGCGTGATCCCGCGGCTTCCGCGATAAAATTGATAAAGCGCGCCGTGGCGTCAAGAGTCAGCTGTTCTTTTATCATGCAGCCTTCGACGATGCCCATGATCGTTTTATGACTGTAGCTTTTCGCAAAATCCGCCAGCATTGCGTTCGTTTTCACGAGGGCCATCGCGTCGAACCGGGGGTCCCCCCGCTTGACTACAAGAGGCGGCTCCGCTCCCTTCTTTGAGAACGTCTGAAAAACATAGGTGGTCTCATTATGATCGTCCTTCACTTCGTAAAAGACCGATCCGTTCGCCTCGATGACCTTGCTCCCTATTTTCAGGCGGGTCCCATCAACGCCAAGATCACCGGCCACGGCATTCAGAAGATCGGTCTCGTTCACGTTCGGCGGCCCCGGGGGGAGTATTTCCGCAGGAGGCGCCATGTCCTCACCCCGGAATTCGAAGGGTTTCGCGGCTTCCGCGCTGGAAGGATTCAAGAAAGGAACGTTCCCTAAATTATTCGCGATCACCCGGGAATCCCCCATTAAGAAGCTCTCGTCCGGAGAAGGCGTCGCGCTGGCAAGCCCATTGGCATCCACGGCCCACAGCATCGACCCCGCGAGCAACAACGTCGCAAGCAGTCCGCTGCTCCGCATCTCGGAGCGTTTTTCAATCGACTCAACGCCCCCTGGAGCTGCGGCTACGGCAAGGGCTGCAAGCTCCGCATTCATCGCTTCTTCAATTCCAGCTGCGTCAGCCACGGCGCGGACTTCGGAGCGCTTCGCGCTGGATTTTGCGGCGGTTTTTGCCTTTTTGGCAGCTTCGGCCGCCTTCTTTTTAGCGGCTTCTTTTTTCTCTTCTTCGATCGCTTTGATCTTTTTATCAAGCCACGGAATGCCTCCAAGGGTAAAAAGTCCTCCGTCAACAAAATAATCCGCGAGCCGCCC
The DNA here is from genome assembly GCA_903819565.1 of Candidatus Omnitrophota bacterium. Taxonomy (GTDB): domain Bacteria; phylum Omnitrophota; class Omnitrophia; order Omnitrophales; family Aquincolibacteriaceae; genus Pegaeibacterium. The sequence goes on from CAIJDY010000122.1 coordinate 5,170, forward strand.
CCGAGATTGCTCCAATTCTTCAACCGAGGACTTGGCCTCCTCCAGAATACGTTTCCGCTGTCCCTTCGCAAACCCGACCTGTTTCCCCGCGTTTTCTTCCCCCCGCCTTTTCTCAAAATGATTTTCTAATATGCTCAGGGCTTTTTGGGCTTTATCAATGTACTCCTTTTTCTTATCGCTCTTCTTTTTCTCATTTTCTTTCTGTTTCGCATCTCCTTCTTCCAGATCTAAACCGATCAGTACCTTCAGACAGTCCTTGGCCTGTTTTTTCAATGCCTGAAGCGTGACGATGCTATGTTCCTCCTTTTCTCTTTCCGCTTTGATCTTATCCATGACTCTTTCGGCTTTCCGGAGTACGCGCATCGTATTTACATCGTAGGCGGAAACATTCTGAATAAGGATGTAATCTCTCGAGACCTCCGCGTAAAACGACTCCAGCTTCCTCCGGTTTTCATCGCTCAGGATATCCGCAAGCGCCCGGTCGCCGCCGACAAGGTCATCTGCAAAAAAAGCGGCCGCGGTCACCTTTTCGCGCGTGGAAAGCCCGTAATGGATCGATGCTTCATCCCCGTCGTTCCGATATTCTTGGGTCTCCGTCTGAAAAGCCACGTTGTATTTTTCGTGATAGATATTCCAGAGCCTTTCCATACTCTTTTCGAAGCCAGCCGCGACCTCTCCAGGCGAAGGTTCTTCGAACCTTTGGCCATAAAACAATCGAAAAACGGTTTTGGGACCCACGTTCATACCCGGCTCAACAAGCGGCTTGTATTTCGAGTACTTGTATTTCGAGTACTTGTATTTCGAGTATTGGGGACTATTTTTTGCCGCGTTTATAACATCGTTCCATGTAGCTTTCTCCACCTGGAAAGGACCCTTGGCCGGACCGCCCCCTATCTGTTTCTCTGCAAATGCCGGATTTTCGGTCAACGGGATCCACAGCATGACAGCCGCCATGAACCGGATGCGCCGCGCGAGTTCTTCGGGGGAGGCGTTCGGATAGATTTGTTTTTCGGATTCTCTTAAAAATTCCACGACCTCGATGTAATGCAGCATATAGTTCCGCAAGGATGGGTACTTCAGCTTCTCCGCCTTCTTCCTGAGCTCGTTCAGATCACCTTTCAGCGCTTCATCCAGCGGGTCCATTTTGCGTGATGCACAGCCGGTGAAGGTTCCCAGTCCCAGCGCAAACCCGGCTACTACAATTGAAGAAATCCCTATAAATTTCGCTCGGGACATCGGGCGACCCGGTTGGTTCGCCTGTTCCTCCGCCTCGGAGCCCCCGGCGGGCACGCGCATTTCGGAGCGCGCGGCCGTCTCCAGCTCCAGTTTCTCTACAGGACGCTCTACCTCGGACTTTACGCGCTCCTTCGCCGCAAAATCGCGCAGGTATTGGAGACTTTGGCCGTAAACCTTAGCGATCGTTTCCTGAACTTCGGATGTGAGCCCCGCCGCCTCGATCAACGTCAGC
>CAIJDY010000123.1 GCA_903819565.1 Candidatus Omnitrophota bacterium
CCCCCGTTGCCCAAACCCGCGTCCACCTCTTCCTCACGGATCTCCGCGAGGTCCAAACCGAACTCCTCTAGCGCTTTCCGGCTCGCGTCCCACAAACCAAGGTTGAGGATGTAGTTCCCCAGAAGGCGTCCAATAAGGAATTCGAGGGAAAGGTAGTAAACGCGCTTGAGATTCCTCTTGTGGTAGCTTTGCTGCGTCTGGATCCACCGCTCGACCAAGCGGTCCCGGAGCGCGATGCCGAGCGCCATAAAATTGTCGTGCTGGGTCGCGGTGTATTGGTCCTTGGCAAGGCCGTATTGGAGGTTGGAAGCGAAGGACCGTTTGATCCCGTCCTTCGTCATGTTCGTATGGTCCGGGTGCCAGAGCTCCCGGGCTTCCACTTTCGAGATCTTTTTACTCACGCGCGCCATTTTTTCTCCTGGAAAAATTTCCGTGAAATACTGTAAGGTTACAGCTTAGCAAATAAAAAGCCTTCCTCCAAGCCCCGATTTACCGGACAATTCGCGACCGGACCCGTCATCATGTTACGATCCATTTTTGGGTCGCAAATTAAATAACGAAATCTAAAAGCTGCGCCTGCCAGGGCAAGAGATCGACATAAAACCCTTTTTCGCAGATCTCCTTGCCGGGGCAATTATAAATAAGGTCGGTCAAGCCGTCCCGCAGCTGAAGAAAAGGCATGCCCATGGAAACCTCCGGGATCCGCACAAAGGCCTGGGAGCGGAGCATGGAATAATTGACGATGACCAATTTCCGGTCCCGGCCGTGGCTCCACAGCCAGGCCATCACCCCGAGGTAAGTTTCGTTCCTCTCCCAGGCCCGCTCGTTCCCCAAAAGCGTCCAGGCGCCCTCATGGAGCACGGGGCTATTCGTAAAATGCAAAAGCCGCCGGTAAAGGTCCGCGGTCTCAGGATCCGCGGCTTCTTTCGGCTCGCGGCACAAATGAACAGGCGTCCGGATCCTGCGTCCCTCCAGCTGCCCGTCGTGAAAGAACCGGAGTCCCTGGACCGTCCCCGCGACAATGCCGGCCGCTTGGGACTTCTTCTTGCCGAAAACCACGCACGCCCTCTCTTCGTCGTGATTTTCGATGAAACGGAGGGACCGGTCCTGAAAAAAGGTTTCCGCTTTCAGGTGGTCGCGAACGGAGATCGAGGAATCGATGGACAGGCGGTCATAGAGCCGTTTGTCGTAAGTAAAGTTGAACCCGAGCTGTTGCAGCTCCCACTCCATCCCCCAGTAAACTTCCCCGATAAAACAAAAATGGGGCGCGAATTCCTTCACTTTCGGGATCACGTCCGCCCAGAATTCCGTCGGGAGCGGGGGCGTCGTGATATGTTCGCCCCAGACCCTCCGGAAAACATCATTGAGCGCCAGCATGGCCATGTCGCAGCGCACGCCGTCCGACAGCCGCGCGATCATCAGCAACGATTCAAGCAGGGCCTGCCGCATTTCCGGGCACCAGAAATTGTTCTGCACCGTATCGATCCAGGGCGGGAAATAAGGGTCGCGGCCGTGCGCGAGCTTTGCCCCTTTCGCGGTCGTGAACGCCCAATCCGGATGGGCCTTCAAAGTCTCTTTGCGGCAGGAAACGAACCGGTGGGGATGCTGAACCGTCCAGGGATGATCGGAAGCCATATGATTCGGGACGAAATCGAGGATGAGCCCGAGTCCCATCCCGTTCAATTTCATCTTAAGCGGCAGCAATTCGTTCATTGAACCGAGAAAGGGATCGACCTCATAATCATGAATCGCGTAGGGAGATCCCGTGACATCCTCTTTCTTCCAGCCCGGAAGGATCATATCGTAGGCGCGGCAAAGGTTGGGCTGTTTTTGGGCGTGCTCACGGGAGAAGGGACTCCGTTTCCAAACCCCCATCAGCCAAAGGTAATCAAACCCCTGTTCCGCGAAAGAGCGCCACTCTTCGATAGGGACCGTCGCGAGAGTGAGCTTGCGCCCGTATTTCTCGGACATCCTGGAGATATAAAAAAAAGCGTTTAATTCGAGCAATCGTGGATGTTTACGCATAGTCCCTTCCCGACGTATGTTCCTGCCTTTGATTATCGGTTTTAATGGCGCTTTCCTTAAAGGCCGGTTCGCACCCATAAAAGATCCCTGGAAACAAAAAGGGCGTGAGATGGTAGTACCACCCCACGCCCTTTTGAGCCGAAGTTCTTTCTATTACCCTTTGATGAGGGAGATCTTGACGCTCTTGCCTAATTTGTTGAAATTGATGTTGTTCTCGCGCGCCAACCAGCCAATCGCCTGGTTGAAAAGGTCTTCGTCCCCGCCGACATCTTTCAGGACCTTCGCGACGGTCTGTTCGCCGCCTTTTTCAAGCGCTTTATAGATCTTTCCTGCCGTTTCACCGATTCCGTAATATTGTTCTTGCATAGAATTCCCTCTCTTGTTTAAAGAATAATGTTAAAGGGTATCAAAATACTTCGTGGTCGACATCCGGAAAAATATTGTTTTTTCCTTCCAGACTTCTGAGCCAGCCCTCATCCAGCCGGTTGTTCATGAGATCATCATAAATCCTTGTAAAATTAAGCAAATGCTCCTTGGTGCGCTTGACCGCGTAAGGCACGACCGTTCCCGTATGCATGATGAACGCCCAATCGCTCGACTGCGCCAGAAAAAGCTCACGCGCCGCCTGCTTCAGGGCCGAGGAAACGACCCCGTTCTGCCCGCGGAATTTGTGGGTCAATTCCGTCATACGGAGCGAGGCTTTGTGCAAATGCCGGTAGATCCAGTCGTTGGCCCCGGAAAGCCAGGTTTCGCTGTACCCCTTCCAGCCCCAGCTCGAGAAACACGGCGTGGAAACCTGATTGACGGGATATTCCTTGAAATAATCCGAGGGCGCGATCATCCGCACCGTTTTCTGGTCGAATGCCATCTTCCGCATGAAGAAATTCAGGAACTCCGGTCCCTCGTACCACCAGTGTCCGTAAAGTTCCGCGTCGTAGGGCGCCACGATCAGGGGTTTGCGCCCCATAAAATCATAAAGGTATTCGGCCTGTTTTTCGCGGTTGAACATGAAGTTACCGGCGTGGCTCGCGGCCTTCTCCATGGCCCAGGACCGCACGTAAGGCTGCTTGTCGTCGGTGTTCCCCGTGATCCGGTGGTACTTGATCCCCGTGTTGATCCTCAATCCGTCAGGAGAAATGTACGGACGGACATAATCGAAGTCCAGTTCGAACCCGATATCGCGGTAGAACTCGCGGTAATCCGGATCGCCCGGGTACCCTTCGATCGCCGACCAGACCTGTTTGGAAGATTCCACATCGCGGCCGAACGCGGCGACACCGCTCGGGCAGAAGATCGGCGCGAAAACGCCGTACTTGGGCCGCGGAGAAGCGTGCAGGATCCCATGCGTGTCCGTCAGGAAATAGCGGATCCCCTGCTCTTTGAGGTATTTGTCGGCACCCGCGAAATAACCGCACTCCGGAAGCCAGATGCCGATAGGCCGGCGGCCGAGCACTTTTTCATAAAGCTCCACCGCTGTCTTGATCTGCCCGCGGATGGTCCCTTCGTTACGGCTAATGAGCGGCAAAAATCCGTGCGTCGCCGCGCAGGTAATGATCTCGAGATGTCCGTGGTCCTGGAACTTCCGGAAAGCCTGCGTGAGGTCTTTCTGGTAACGGTTGACGAAGGTGTCTTTCGCGCGCGTGAATTCCCAGTAATAATGCAGCGCCGTCTCGTGGAACTGGGGCTGGAATCGTGTGCGCTCGATCTCCTTGTTCGCCAGCTCGATCAATTTGTCCAGATGCGCCACGTATCGGTCCTGCAAGAGCGGGTCGCGGAGCATCGACATAAGGGAAGGCGTAAGGGACATCGTAATGCGCCACGGAACATTGTCCCGTTCCAGGCCTTCGAACAAGTGAATGAGCGGAACGTAGGTTTCCGTGATGGCTTCGTAAAGCCACGTCTCTTCAAGGAAAAACTGATGTTCGGGATGACGGATAAAGGGGAGATGTGCGTGGAGCACTATGGATAAAAATCCCTTTTCCATAGTTATTTCGGCTTTCCTGTTTTAAAAACAGGAGCGGGCCTTTCGGTGTTCCGACTGACGATCGGAGTGATCACCCGTTCTTCGACGCCGTCCGCGGATTCCGCGTGGCAGTCAAAGACAAATTTTCCGTCCGGAAGCGCGTAGCGGAACGTAAACGTCCCGTCCGGACGCAACTGCACGTTCCGGCCCTGCATCGTGACTTTGGCATCCGGTTCCGTGCCGCCGTAGATGATCAGTTCGCATTCAAGCCAGAAATAAAATCCGCGTTTCTGGATCCTGACCGGGCTCGCCATGCTGGAGATGGCCCCAGCCCCCGACCCGGAAGAGATCGCCCCTTTGAGGCGCTCCTCCATCAATTTCCGGAGTTCCGCCGAACTCTTCCCGACCTCGAACCCGCCGGAAAGGGCGTACATCTTTTCAAAATCAACGCTCATCCACTGCTCGTCAATGATCTCGGACATCCCCGAACGCGGGGTGGTCACGAAATTGGACCGCGCGAGAGAAAGGAACCGGCCGTCGCGATGCAAGAGGCCAATCTCGACGTAATAGCTGTGGTTCGGCAGTACGTTGAGGTACCAAGCCGTCACCATGTTCTGGAGAACGACATCGAAGAAAACCGGCGTTCCCTTGGGATCCGTCACGTCATAAACACGCAAGATGGAAACCACGCTTTCCCAACTACCGCCCAACTTCGCGAGATTCTCTTCCTGATGATCCTTCTGAACTTCCCAGTAAGAGTAAATCCAGTGGGGATCGCGAACAAGAAGATAGATCTGATTGTCCCCGTAATTATCCGGCAATTCACGCGGCATTTCCTGGTACTGCCGCGGCTGAACCTGGGGCGCTTGGATTTTTTCGACTTCCGGTACTTCGGGAGCTGGCTTTACAACGACGGGGACCCGCTTCGGTAATTGCGCGGCCGCTTTGGCCACACGGGAGGTTGATTTTGGCGTGTTTACAGTTTTGGGTAAGCCCTTAGCTTTTTCGGGACTATCTTGCTTTGGTGTACTATTCTTCTTTCGTGGAGCCAAGGCCATTTCCAGGGTCCTTATGTGATCGGAGAACCGAACTCACTACGCTACAACACACTAGATTTTGAAAGAAAAAACAATATAAAGACAATACATCCGACGGATGTGTAACCTTAGGCCTGGAAACCTTGCGGCGGACTGAATTCTATCAAACGCTCGGACGCATAGCAACCGATTTTTTAAAAAATTTTCGTTATGCGCCGACAGTAAAAAATCGGCCCCTAAAATCTCTCCCAAATAATAAGGAAAACAGCGACCAGCACGAGGGTTACGGCGGAAAGCTTCGAAATAAAAGGGTGGTTATCCTCGGTCCATTTCCTTAGCTTTTTCAGGAAAATAAAAGTGAAAGGAACGAACCAGGCCATCGCCCCCGCCAGAAAACCCAAAAGGAACTGCTCCCTGAACCCCGGACGTCCCGCCTGGATGAAATTGGCCCGGATCAAGCTGATGATGCCGATCCACATCAAAAATACCGCCGGATTGGTCACGACCACCAGAAATCCCACGAGAAAATTCTTGGTGGGGTTCTTTTTCGTGACCTCGACCACCTGTTTGGGCGGCTTGCTGTGGATAAAAAAAGTGCGCGTCGCGATGAACAGCAGGACTGTGATTCCCACCCAGCGGATGATCCCCCACCATTCGGGATGATTCAAAAGAGGCCGGGTCCCCGTGAGGCCGATCGCCAAAAAGATCATGTCCGCAGCGATTGCGCCGCACCCGACAAAAAATGCCGCCACCCGTCCGCGGTGAAGGCCCCGCTGGATCACTACCAGATTGATCTGCCACCCGAGGCTGGAAGCAAGGAATCCCGCTAAAAGGCCGAGTAACATTTAGTTTTCTCTCGTTTCATCGTCCGGCGAAGCGCTCAACCCGCTTCGGATAAAAGAGATGCAATAAAAAGGCGCCAAAACAAGAAAGGACAGGAAAACGGCCGCGATGGCGCTTTCGATGTTCCAATAGATGAACGTCAGGAGGAACAGAGCGACCTGGAGAAAGAATAAGATGCGCCAGGCGCGGAATTTGATGGCCGAGACCTTCGGGTAAGGGATCTCGCTCACCATCAAAAAGCCAAGGGCCGTCATCAAAAAGACCACGCTGACCAGAGAGAACGAGCGCTCGTCCCAGTGGTTCTTGTGGAACGCCAGCATCGTCATCATCAGGGACAGGGCCGCGGCCGGCGTCGGGAGCCCCTCGAAACAGCCGCCGCTCGTCGGGTTCACATTGTACCTCGCCAGCCGGAAAATCCCCGCACAGAGGAAGAACACGACCACCAGAAGGAAAACGATCGACGTGTTGCGGAAAAAGACATTCATCACAAATAGACACGGGGCGACCACAAAAGAAACGGCGTCCGCCAGAGAGTCCAGTTCACGCCCAAAATCCGTCTCATTGCCAAAAATGCGCGCCACGTGGCCGTCCAGGGAATCCAGCACCAGCGCGAGGAAAATAAGCCATACCGCATATTCAAATTTGTCCTGGGTGCTCATGAGGATGGAAAAGAACCCCGCGATCAGATTGCACATCGTGATCATGTTGGGGAAAGCGGCGGTCGTAAAATACAGCCGGTGTTTCACGTCCTCACCTCTCATTGATCCATTGGCCAAGGAAGGTCAATCCGGCCTTCACATGCTGGCCGGCCTGTATCGTCGGTTGAAAGGCCCTCTTGGCGACATAGAACTCCACCCCGGAACCGTAGCAGATCATCCCAATCTTTTCTCCGCGCCCCACGACCTGCCCGATCTTTACGTCCCAATAAATGCGCCGGGCGATCGCACCGGTCATTTGCCGCACCAGCACGCGCCGCTCGTGGTTTTCGACGCCGATCCAGTTGGACTCGTTGTTCTCAAAGGCATCCTTACGAAGCACGTTCAGGAACTTCCCTTTGATGTAACGCTGGAACTTCACGATACCGGCCAACGGAGAACGCGTCACATGGACATCAAAAACCGACAGGAAGATGCGGATCCGGACCGCCGCTTCATTCAGGAATTTTTCCTCGAAAACTTCGTCGATGCCGACCACTTTCCCGTCCGCGGGAGCCAGCAGGCCCTGCGCCAGCGGCGTTTTCCGGGGAGGATCGCGGAAGAAAAGAAGCTGCGCGATCAGGAGTCCCACAAGGATCGGCGTCACGGAGTAGACGTCCCAGTAAAGTTCCAGGAATAAAAAAACAAGGATCAGGGAGGTGCCCGGCCAGACGCGTTTATCGACCGGCAGTCGATGGATCATAGCGACCCCGCTCCCACCGGCTTTCCTTCCGGTTCTTTGGGATCGAAGCTTTTATCGCTGGACGCCGGAACTCCCGAAAGCATACCCACGTCCGCGAACGGAGGATTTTTCGGGTCCTGGCCTTCCGGAACTCCCTGCGTCTGCGTCACATACTGACGAAAAGCCCGGTGAGTCGCGATCCAGCGGAAAAACTCCAGCCATTTGCTCACGGAAAAGGGGCCTCCCGTGGCCACACGCCAAAAAGTCCCCGCAAAAAATCTCATGCGCTCTAGATCGAAAGTTAGAAGGTAATAGCCCAGCAGTTTGAGCAACAGATAGGAAAACTTGAAATCCAGCGACGCCCGTTTGTGTTCCTTGTTAAGATTGCGGAAACGGTTCAACGCCGTCACCAACCGGTCCGCGTAACTGTCATAGCGGTAAAGGCAACGGATCAGCCAGTTATAGCCCTGATGAAGCTCTTCGGGCGTCATGTTCTTCGGAACGAAGTTACAATCGGAAGAGCCGTGCCCCTTCGTCTCGGTCCATTCCAAGCTCAGGAGGCGCCCCTCCTTTTCAAGCCGCTTCAGCAAGGGCGTATTGGGAAGCGCCATCAAGGTCCCGCAGGTCGTGAACGGGATGCCGAGTTCCTGAAGAAAATCGTAATGTTCCTTAAAGATCCGTTTATCGTCCGAATCAAAGCCGATGATCATGCCGGCTACCACGGAAATGTGGTAAGAATGGATGCGCCTAATGTCTTCCAGGATGTTCTCCCGCGTATTCTGCATTTTCCCGGACTCGATCAGGCTCGCCTTCCGGGGAGATTCGATCCCGATAAAGAGCGAGTAGAAATTCGCGGCCTGGAACAGCTCCAAAAGATCGGGATGATGCGCCACGTTGATCGTCAGCTCGCAACTGAATTCGATCGGATAATCGTTTTTCTCGGAATATTCCGCAAGGCCTTTGAGAAGTTGACGGGCGAACGGAAGGTTCCCGATGAAATTCGCGTCGCCGAAAACAATGTAGTGCGCCCCCTGCTTGACGCAGTGATCGACCTCCGCGATGACCTGCTCGACCGTCTTCGTGCGCGGCACGCGCCCGTCCATGATGATGATGTCGCAGAACTCGCAATTGTAGGGACAGCCGCGGCTTGTCTGCAGCGAGAACATGTTGTAGCGCTCGCCACGGATCAGGTCGTAGCGCGGAATGGGACTTTTGCGGACATCGATCTTTTCCATGCGCGCGGTATAAAGTTCCCGAGCCTTCCCCTGCTCGAAATCGCGGAGAAATTCCGGCCAGATCTCCTCGGCCTCCCCCACGATCCGGTGATCGCACTTTCCTTCGAACGCCTCTGGGAAAAGGCTGTTGTAGGGCCCGCCGATCGCGACCTTTTTGCCCCGCTTCTTGAATTCTGCAATAATCTCGAGCGCCCGGTGATACTGGACATTGAAAGCGCTGAGCGCGATCAGGTCGGCATTCGTTTCAAAATCAATCTCTTCGACATTCTCATCGGCGATCGCGACCTCCCAGGGCTCCGGCGTGAGTGCGGCCACCGTGACTAGACCGAGGGGTGTGGTGGAAAACCGGGTTCCGGTTAGCGACTGAAGCCCTTCAAAGGACCATATCGTCGCTTCAAAACGGGGGTTCACCAAATAAACTTTCAAAGTATCCTATCGCTTTCCTGAAGGCAAAAGACCCAGAGCCTCAAATGATCGTTCAATGTTTCCGTAAAAAGATATTGGGTAAAAGAATGGAGAAAATGAACCGGAGAAAAAGAGCGCACTCTTCGATGCTGGTCGAGACCACCCGCACGTAATTGATCCGGAGGAGCTCCCCCTTCTGCCACGAAGCACGAACGTTTTCCCAGAACTTTTGAAGGGGCATGCGCGTAAAGGTCAGCGGCTCGGAGAAAAAATTCCACCGGCTGAGCCAGAGCTGGAAATATGACGGAATACGGAAACGGTAAAGGCCTTTTTTCTCAAGGGCGGCCGCGGCCCTGGAATAAAAGCCGTGAAGGTCCGAGATCCGGAGGTCCCGCCATTTCTTTGCCGACTGTGTCACGCGCGACAGTTCAGCGACCACCCGCTGCTCCAGAGGGCTGCGCCTTCGCGTCGCAAGCCAAACCTCTTCAAGCTCTAAAACCAGTTTCGCCCACCCGGTCAATTCGCGGCGCACGTCCCCCAAGCGCCTCTGGAAATACTGCCAACGGCCTTCGATCGGATACCCGGCACGTCGTTCCAGACGGCCTTTCAGCCGGATAAAACCGTGGATCATGGGATGACCGCCTTCAACATTCACCCCGTTCTTATACCAAATGAAGTTGGAGAAAATACCCCAATAGTTCTCGCCTTTGAGATTTTGGCTCAGGATACGTTTCATGTTGTCCACGCTGTAAAAAACGCGCCAAGCGTCCTCATAAGCCGCAAGCCATTCCCCCGGTTTCATGCGCGCGTGCCGGTGCGTTTCGTGGAAAGTGTCATAATTGTTGAGGTCCGCGTCGATCAGCGTTCCCTTTTCCACCGCGTGCTTGTAGTCCATGGAACCCGGAAGCGGCGTCATCATGAAAAACGAAGCTTGGCCCGCTCCGAACGAAAGAAGCTTTTCAATGTCCTTTTTGACCGATTCCGCCGTGTCCAGAGGGAATCCGATGATGTACGCCAAGTGGCAGACGATCCCCACATCGTGGAACGCGTCCACCAGCTCCTTGAAATTCTCGATATCATTCTGGTTCTTTTTGACCGACTTAAGATTTTCCTGGTTCAGACTTTCCATCCCGATGAAGACCTGCCGGCAGCCCGCCTTCGCCGCCTTCTCCACAAAGTTCGGCACGAGGTGCGACTGCGTGTCCAACTGCATCATGAAATAGAACGGGATGTTCTCTTTTTCCTTCAGCTCGATAAGTCCATCCAGGATCGCTTCCCAGTTCTTGTTGCGGCAGAAATTGTCGTCGGTGAAAAAATAATGCGAGATCTTGTAGCGGTGATAATCCTCGCGGATCTTTTCGATCAAAAGGTCCACTTCGCGAAAACGCATGCGCCGGCCCTGCACGTTGATCACCGTGCAAAAACTGCAGCCAAAGGGGCACCCGCGGCCGCAGTCCAGCGTTCCAAAATGGCGCAGGGCGTAGCGAGTCAAAAGTTTCGGATGGATCCGCGGAAAAGCTGCCTTGGAAATGTCCGGAAGGTCCTGAAGAAAATTATAAACAGGATTGAGATTGTCCTGGAGGGCGTCACCCAGCAGTTTTTCCAGGTGGCCGGCTTCCCCTTCCCCCGCGACAAGCGTCACGCCCGCGTTCGCGAGCCTTACGAGTTCCGGCGTAAGGTCCGGTAAAGTCGCGACGATACCGCTGACATGGAATCCCCCGATCAGCACGGGGATCCCGGCCTTGCGGAAATGCATGGCAATATCCGCGGCACGCGGGAATTGATTCGTCTGGACACCGACGAGGCACACAACCACCTTCGTCCCCTTGCGGCGGCTGGCTTGGATCGCCTGTTTGTATGGGATCTCCTGGACCGTGTCGTCAATAAGCTCTGTCGTCCATTTCAGATCTTTCCCCAGGACGCCTCTTTCCCGAACATCTTCACTCAAACCGTAGAGACAAGACAGGGTATTGCTCGGAAGGACCCCCTTCCAGTAGCGGATCACGTAGCCTTCATCGTCGTATTTGGAGGGTTTGATCAGATAAAGGCGCAAATGGTCATACGGATGCTGAATAGAACCCGTATCCTGGGTTCTCTCAAAAGGTCCCGCACAGTCGCACGTTTTCATGGGAATCTCAGAAATCTTCATGGGAGTTCATTGTATCCCATCCCTCAGGGAATATCCACTGCCTCGTTGCGGCACTTTGACCGCCGCGGGCACATGGTATCCACCTGGCGGCACGGAGGATAACACACGCTCCAAACGGATGGGAGGGAAATTAAAAACCTGCTCATCCATCTCCGGCATTTTCTTCCGAAGGATTTCTACAGGA
>CAIJDY010000124.1 GCA_903819565.1 Candidatus Omnitrophota bacterium
ACCGATGACGTAAGAGCGCCCCACTCAATGTTTATGGAGTATAGATGAACGCGAGGTTCTTTCATGGGTAAGCCGGCGGGTAAGCCAGCAGGGAAGTCGGGGCCGTTATCTCCTATGATCTCCATCCACTTTTTGGGGTGGGGCGTGATCCTCCTGGCCGTCCTAACCTGGAATGCCGTAGCCGGCTACTTGGAATTTCGCACGGCTCGCTCCCAGAAGACACACCTTGACGTGATGGTCAAACAGGTTTCCCAACTCGATCAGCTATTAACCGCTTACGCGCGCTCCAGCGTGACGTTCGGGGACATGCGCTCAGAGGGTTATTATCTGGAAGCCTCGTTGCAGCGCGAGCGGCTCATGGGGCAGCTGAAAGAATTTTCCCCGTCGCTCTTTGCCGCTCCCGAAGCAACGGCGATGGGCACGGCCAAAACGGAGATCACGGGCCTGGAGAACAAGGCGTTCGACTACGTGCGCGCCGGCAATCTGAACCTAGCTGATCCGCTTCTTTTCAGCGGGGCCTATGATGAAAAGGACGCGTCGTACAAGAAGAACTTTGACGCGTTCACCGCGAAGCTCCGGAATGAAATCGGTTCCGGCTATGATCAGCGGCGGAACAAGGTCCTGGTGCTGGCGGGCGCGGGGATCCTCCTGATCCCGTTTTTCGCGTTCCTGCATTCTTTCCTCGTCGGCAAGATCTCCCGCTTTTACGCGGAATACACTCGCGTCCCCGCAAAGACGTAGCACTCCCGCACTTTTTTCTCGCAAATATTTTTCTGATCCTAACACAAAAGAGAAAGTTCCGTCTGTTGTTAGGGTCGCACTCGGCGAATCTTATGGAAATGAAACGATAAGACACTGAACTTCGGAGAGAAGGAATAACAGGTCGACCGGGTTGGCGTCTTGCGGGTCAGGGAAGCTTGTCGCCCAGGATCTTTTCCGGGGTGATGTCCTCATCGTCCCCGAGATGGACGTGTCGCTTCTGGATCTCGAGGATCGTTCCGTTCTCGCGCCGGCAGTGGAAGACGTTGACGTCGCCGATGAAGTGGCGCACGAAATCGTTTTTGGGGAAATGGTAGATCTCTTCCGGGCTTCCGATCTGTTCGATGATCCCTTCGTGCGTGATCACGACGCGGTCGGCGATCTCGAGCGCTTCCTCGACGTCATGGGTGACGAAAATGCTGGTCATCCCGAGCCGGTCGTGGAGGGTGCGCAGCCAGCGGCGCAGCTGCTTGCGTACCTTGGCGTCGAGAGAACCGAAAGGCTCGTCGAGCAAAAGGACCTTGGGTTCGATCGCCAGGGCGCGTGCGAGGGCCACGCGTTGGCGCTGGCCGCCGGACAACTGGTGCGGGAACATGCGCGCGAACTTGTCCAATTGGACGAGACCGAGGAGTTCGTGGACCTTGTCCCTGATGACCCGTTCCGGGAGACGGTCCTGCTTGGGTTTCACCCGGAGGCCGAAAGCGACGTTCTCAAAAACGCTCATGTGGCGGAAAAGGGCGTAGTGCTGGAAAACGAATCCGACCTGCCGGTCGCTCACCTTCTGGAATTTGGCGTCTTCGCCGTGCAGGAGGATCTCCCCGTAGTCGGGAATCTCGAGGCCGGCGATGATCCTCAAGAGAGTGGTTTTTCCGGAACCTGAAGGGCCCAAAAAAGCCACCAACTGGCCGGACTTGATCTCGAGGCTGATGCCCTTGAGGACTTCGGCGGCACCGAATTTTTTGAAGACGTTGCGGATCTCAATACTCACGGGCCAATCCTTTCTGGATGTCGTCGACAGTATATTCGCGTTTGATCTCCCACTCAAGCAGCGTTTTGATGACCAGGGTGACCAGCGCCAAAAGGGCCAAAAGCGACGCGGCGGCGAACGCGCCAGTGAAATTGTACTCGTTGTACAGGATCTCGACGTGGAGCGGCAAGGTGTTCGTCAGTCCGCGGATGTGTCCCGAAACGACCGAGACGGCGCCGAATTCTCCCAAGGCGCGGGCGTAACAAAGGATGATTCCGTAGAGAAGTCCCCATTTGATGTTGGGCAGCGTGACGCGGAAGAAGATCTGCGCTGGGGAGGCCCCCAGGGTCATGGCGGCTTCTTCCTGCTCGGTGCCCTGGCCGTGCATCAGGGGGATGAGCGTGCGCGCGATGAACGGAAAAGTCACGAAAAGGGTCACGAGGATGATCGCCGGTTTGGCGAAAATGATCTTGATATGATGCGCCGCCAGCCAGGGGCCGAGCCATCCGTCCATGCCGAACAGAAGGACAAAAAGCATTCCCGCGATCACCGGCGAAACGGTGAAGGGTATGTCAATCAGGGTTACGAGAAAATTCTTTCCAGGGAACTGGAATTTGGTGATGGCCCATGCGGCCGCCAAGCCGAAAAGACAATTCAGGATGACGACGATGATCGCCGTTTCCATGCTCAATAGTAGGGCTTTTAGGGCTTCGGGATGCAGGATGGAGCTCAGGAAAAAAGGCGCTCCTTTTTCGAAGGCCTTTGTGAAGACGGCCAGGATTGGCAGGACGAGGAAAAGTCCTAGAAAACCGAAAGCGAGAAAGATCAAAAGATAACGGAGCCATAACGGCTCGGCCATGGAACCCGATCGGCCGAACGGGCTGTTGGTTTTCATAAGTTGATGGGGCGTCAGCATAAGGTCATCTCAGGCGGTCTGGTAGCGGCGCTGCCATCCCTGGAAAAGGTTGATCAAAAGTAAAAGGAAAAAAGAGATCCCGAGCATGACGAGCGCGACCGCGACGGCTCCCGGGTAATCGAACTGCTCCAGTTTGATCATCATCAGGAGAGGCGCGATCTCCGAGCGCATCGGGATGTTGCCCGCGATAAAGATCACAGAGCCGTACTCGCCGATGGAGCGGGCGAGTGCGAGCGCGAAACCGGTCAGGAGTGGCGGCAGGACTTCCGGGAGGACGACGCGCGAAAAGATCTGCCAGCGGTTCGCGCCGAGGCAGGCCGCGGCTTCCTCGACTTCCTGGTCGAGGTCCTGAATGACGGGCTGGACCGTGCGCACGACGAAGGGAAGCCCGATGAACACAAGCGCGACGACCACGCCGATCGGGGTATAGGCGACTTTGATGCCTAAGGGGGTGAGGAGATGGCCGATCCATCCGTTCGCGGAATAAAGGGACGCCAGGGAAATACCGGCCACTGCTGTGGGCAGGGCGAACGGCAGGTCCACCAGCGCATCGACAAAGTGCGAAAAACGCGAAGGATAACGTACCAGCACCCAAGCTACGATCAGGCCGAAAAAGGCGTTGATCAAGGCGGCCAGG
>CAIJDY010000125.1 GCA_903819565.1 Candidatus Omnitrophota bacterium
GACCTTTTCATGCATTGGCTCCAGGAGCTCCTGTTCATTTTTTCCGTGAGGCATTTCGTGTTGGCTGAATATTCTTTTGTCAGTTTGACGCCCATGATGCTGAAATTGAAGGCGAAAGCCATCCAGTTCGATCCCAAACGGCATGTTTCGCGTCATGAGATCAAAGCCGTGACCTATCATCGTTTCCGCGTGGCCAAAGTCCAGGGCGGCTGGGAAGCGGTAGTGATTTTTGATATATAATTCAATTTTATAAGGACGGTTCTCCTGCGGAGAACGTCCCTGCTAAAGATTCAGAGACTTTCGATCGTTTATCGCATTTCCAGTCGCAAAGAGTAAGAAACTATGACCGGACAGATCCCTTTGGTGAAGATCGGCGATTACTGCTGGGAGATCCCGCTCTCGTTCAAGAAGGGCATGCGGGTGCCAGGGCGTATTTTCTGCGATGAAAAGGGCCTTGCCAAGATCCTGAACGATCAGTCGCTGGAGCAGGTCGCGAACGTGGCGTTCCTTCCCGGGATCGTGAAATATTCCATGGCCATGCCCGACATTCATTGGGGATATGGCTTTCCGATCGGCGGGGTGGCGGCCACGGACCCGGACGAAGGCGGCGTGATCTCGCCGGGAGGCGTCGGGTACGACATCAATTGCGGCGTACGGCTTCTGAAAACCGGTCTCCGTGAAGAGGACGTCCGGCCGCGGCTTCGCGAACTTGTCGGGAGCCTGTTCTCCGCGGTTCCCTGCGGGGTCGGGCAGTCCGGAGAGGTCCGGCTGAACCGGAAAGAGATGCAGCAGATGGTCCGGGAAGGAAGTTCCTGGGCGGTCCACCGCGGGTATGGCATCGCCGCGGATCTGGAATGCACCGAGGCGAACGGCTGCCTCGACGGCGCGGACCCGGGAGTGGTTTCGGAACGCGCTTACGAACGCGGCGCGGACCAGCTCGGCACTTTGGGTTCCGGGAATCATTTTCTGGAAGTGCAGGCGGTCGATCAGATCCTTGATCCGGTGCTGGCGCGGCTTTTTGGATTGGAGATCGGACAGGTAACCCTCATGATCCATTCCGGCTCACGCGGGTTCGGGTACCAGGTTTGCGAGGACTCGCTGGCGGCGGCACGGTACGCCTTAGGCAAATATAATATTGAGGTACCGGACCCGCAATTGTCTTGCGCGCCCGTCCATTCTTCAGAAGGAAAACAGTATCTGGCGGCCATGCGTTGTGCGGCGAATTTCGCATGGGTGAACCGGCAGTGCCTAATGGCGCTGACCCGGAAAGTGTTCGAGCGTTTTTTTCACCGGAGTCCGAAAGACCTCGCCATGGAACTCCTGTACGACGTCGCGCATAACATCGCCAAGTTTGAACGCTACGAGATCCACGGAAAACAAAAAATGCTTTGCGTCCACCGCAAAGGGGCCACGCGGGCGTTCGCTCCGGGCCATTCCGAACTCCCGGCTTGTTACCAGGAGACGGGACAGCCGGTCATCATTCCCGGCGACATGGGAAGGCATTCATACCTTCTGGTCGGGACGGCGCAGGCCGCAGAGGAATCATTCAGTTCCTGCTGTCATGGCGCGGGCCGGGCGATGTCGCGGACCGCGGCGCTCAAGGCCGCGCGCGGGCACTCAGTCCGCAAGGAATTGGAAGACCGCGGGATCATTGTCATGGCCCGCAGCGAAAAAGGGATCGCCGAAGAACAGCCCGCCGCTTACAAGGATATCGACGAAGTCGTCGAAGTGGTCGCCCGTGCCGGTCTTGCCCGCAAAGTTGTCCGCATGCGCCCGCTCGGCGTGATCAAAGGGTGATGTCCGCCGCGCGCCGTCAGCTCCACGTGCCGTTTCCCACTGACTTCCGATGGAACATTTGATCCGGTTCAACCTCCGGGGTTGGATGGGGTGCCGCCCGTGTGGACAAATTCCGCCGGCTCGGTTATGATGCTTTCAAGCACGGCTCATCGGCCTTCCGGAGGTCC
>CAIJDY010000126.1 GCA_903819565.1 Candidatus Omnitrophota bacterium
TATTCATGGGAAGGAGAGAAAAACGTGACGGATCCTAAAGATGACCTCATCGTCTCCGGGCCAGGCAAGAAAAGCGCTCGGATCATGGTGCTCGACGATGACGCGGCCGACAGACAAAGCATCGTGACGGTCTTGGAGAAGGAGGGATACACGGTCCAGGCCTTCCCGGATTTTGAAAGCCTTTTTTGGGAGCTCCGCAAATCCCTTCCGGACCTTGTCATCATTGATGCCGTGTTGCCCAAGCTCTCCGGCTTTGAAGTGTGCCGCGAGATCAAGACGACCTTCCAGCCCAACCCGCCATGGGTGATCATCGTTACGGGAAAAGTTGTTGGGGTCGACGTTCATCTGGCCGGCCAGGTGGGGGCGGATGACCTGGAAGCCAAGACCGCGGGCATGGGGCTTGTGCTGAAGGCGGTACGGAATATCCTTTCGCGAAGCCGCAAGTAAGAGCCGTCGGACGCCCTTTCCCTGGGGCGGCCGAGGAACGGAGAGCGGGACCCGTGTAAAACCGGGAGGTGTTGTGACCATCCAATTTGACAAGTATTTCATGGAGAAGAACCGGCTGGAAACGCTCATTGACGGGATCTTTGCGATCGTCATGACGCTTTTGGTGATGACGGTGGTCGTCCCGCAAAGGGAGACCGTGTTGCAGGGGACCGGTTTCATGGAGATGCTCCGGTCAAAATTCCACGACGTCGCCAACTACGCGCTCAGCTTCACGCTGCTGGCGATCTTCTGGATCCAGCATCATGAGCAGGCCCACTTCATCAAGAAGACCGACCCGGTGCATATCTGGATCAATATCGCGACGCTCTTTTTTATAGCGCTTTTTCCTTTTTCCACGTCGCTCGTCACCGAGTTTCCAGATCAGGACCTCGCGGAGATCGTGTTTGGGGCGAACCTGCTTATGGTGGGGGTGCTCTTTTTAACGAATTGGTGCTATGCGACCGGAAAACGGCGCTTGGTGGATGACGGGATCAGCGGCGCGGACATCGCTATTGGCAGGAACAAGTGCCTCCTTGTTATTAGCATCGCCCTGGTTTCGATCGCCCTGTTGCAGGCCTATTCACCGATAACCGCGGATGTTTTTTGGGCCATCCCGCTTCTGATGCTCTCAGGACATTTGTTCAAGAAAAGAAAAAAGGTCGCAAACGCTTCCTGAAGCCAGATGGGCCGGAAGCGATGCTCTCGGGGCTCCGGCGAAAACTGTTTCGCGGTCCAAGCTTAGATGAAGACTTGCTCGGAGCTGTTCGTATCCCGCCAGAGCGTGAAAAAGAAAGCCGGTTTTAAACACTCCACCTACCCAACCATTCCCAAAAGGAGTAAGATAGCCGCGCTCGATTTTACGACGGCGGAGCTGAGTGGGAGGGGGCACATGGACACGGAGTCCGCATACAAAGAATATTTTTCCTTACTGTTAGCGGGTGATAAGGCGAACTGCGCCAGGCTTACCCAGAAATTAATCGATGAAAAGATTGACCTAGAGACGCTTTATATGTCCTTTTTCAAACGGTCGCTCTACGAAATAGGCGATCTATGGGAGAAGAACAAGATCTCCGTGGCGACCGAGCACCTGTGTACGTCGATCACCGAATACCTGATGACGTTGGCGCATCCGGTCATCTTCGGGATCGCGCGTACGGGTAAAAAAGCGGTCGTCTCCTGCGTCGCCAACGAATATCATCAGGTCGGCGGGAAGATGGTGGCGGACGTGCTTGAGCTCTCCGGTTGGGACGCTTACTTCCTTGGCGCGGACACGCCGGTCAAAGACCTTATCGCCATGATCAACGAAAAAAAACCGCATCTTTTATGCCTTTCCTTAAGCGTGTACTTCAATATCCATCACCTCACGGAAGCCGTCAGGAAAGTGAGGGAGAGGTGGACCGAATTGCCGGTATGGATCGGGGGGAAGGCCTTTGAGTACGGCGCGCGGACGATTTTCGATTCCTATGAAAAGGTGAGGATCGTTAATTCCCTGACCGAGCTCAAGAGCCTGCTGCTGGCCTTTGAGGATCACCGTGGCGAATAATATAGAAGCCGCCCTTCTGGAACACCTGGACGCGAGAGCGGCCGTGCTTTGTTTCCGGATCGCAGAGAACGGCACGATTGCCAGGGTCAACCGGTACGCGGAAAAATTGCTGGGGAAAGAGATCGTGGGCACCCCCTTTCAGGGCATCTTCTTCGGGCCTTCCGTACCAGGCGACCTTGCCAAGGCCTTCAGCAAGGAAAATAAAGACAGCGCGATCCCCCTCACCGTAAAAACGAAGGACAACCTCCCCAGAACGTTCTATTTTACGTTTATGGACCTAGGGGGAGTGAAGGTGGCGTTCGGCGAGGCGAATCATGAGGAGCTGGACAAGCTCCCGAAGCATTTCATCCGTCTCAATAATGAACTCAATAATCTGACGCGCGAGCTTCAGAAGAAGAACGCGGAGCTCGCGCAGCTCAACGCGATCAAGAACCGGTTCTTGGGGATGGCGGCGCATGATCTCCGATACCCGATGATCTGCATCAAGGAGTTCTCGTCCTTCCTGTCGCGGGAAAACCTTACGGAAGATCAGCGGAAGGTTAGCAGTAACATTCAGGAGCTGAGCGGTTACATGAGCAGCATTGTCGCCAACCTGCTGGACATCTCCAAGATCGAAGCGGGAGTCTTCGACCTGAACAAGGAACGGATCGGGCTTCAGGCGTTCCTCGGGGAAACGATAACCCTCAACAATATCATGGCACGTAAAAAAGAGATGGAGATCCGCCTTCAGAATGACGCCAGGATCGCGGAAATATGGGCGGACAAGCACAAATTGGCGCAGGTCCTCAATAACCTGCTTTCCAACGCGATCAAGTTTTCAAACCCCGGTAATGAGATCATCGTGCGCGCGGCGGACGAGGGCAATGAAATCGTAAGCATCAGCGTTAAAGATCACGGAGTGGGGATCCCGATCGGTGAGTTGGACTCTGTTTTCAAACCCTTTCAGAAGCTTTCGGCCAAAGCCACACGGGGCGAAACGAGTACGGGTCTTGGCATGGTGATCGTAAAAAATATCGTCGAGGCGCATGGGGGAAAGATCAGGGTGGAAAGCGAGCCCTCCAAGGGGACGACCGTGAGCTTTACGATCCCCCGCAGCACTCCCTCCCAGGAGTCAGCCCATGGATAAAGAGAAAGTCCTCGCTTCCGCGCGTTTGCTGAAAAGCCTTCCGTCCGGCGCCGTGGAGGAGTATGCCGCGAAGCGGCAAACGATCGTTGCTCAAATGAACCGGCGGATCGCCGCGCGCGAAGACGTCCTGGAACTGATCGGCGGGGAGGAAAACCGGAACACGATGGAAAACAACCACGCGAACCACGCCAAGTTCATGGAGTCCATGGGGTCGGTCTTTGATCCCGGCACTTTTGTTGAGATCATCGTGTGGGTGTACAGGACCTACCGCGCCCGCGGTTTTCAGCCGGAGTATTGGAACGTGCAGCTGAATTGTTGGCTCGAAATACTTCGGGAAAGCCTCACAGAAAAGAGCTTTGATGCCTTCAAACCGTTTTATGATTTTATACTTCAAAATCATGATTTCTTCGTCAAGACTACCGCCGGCGAGAAGGCCGGTGCGCGATGAATCCTCAAGTTGAAACCCCGGATCTGGTGCCTGACAATAAGAGATTCCGCATCCTGGTGATCGATGACGAAGAAGCGAACCGGCAGGAGCGAAGGCAAAGTTTGCCGTTATTTTCAGCTTACGGCCGGTTCCTTAGAGCAGGCTCAGGATCACAGTCCTTCCAAAAATAAGGCGAGCGGCACCCTGAGAGCAGTTGCAATATTCATGATGGTGCCGAGGGTGCATCCGCAGGGATTTTCCCCTCCAGGCGCTGAACATGTTTCAGGCTTATGCCGGACATTTCCGCCAATAATTCCTGCGTGAGATTGCATTGAATACGCGCGGTCCTTATCCGGCTCCCGAGCGCTTTGTTCAGGTCAGGGGGGGTGCGCATGGGCGAAATTTTGCCACGGGGGCGGTGCTTTGAACACCCCATAAATGTCTCCTTTCCTACAAAGCTGAATTATTGAGGGGCTATCACTGCTGTCCCAACGTTCGACTTTGATT
Organism: Candidatus Omnitrophota bacterium; assembly: GCA_903819565.1. GTDB lineage: Bacteria > Omnitrophota > Omnitrophia > Omnitrophales > Aquincolibacteriaceae > Pegaeibacterium. The sequence continues at coordinate 4,090 of CAIJDY010000126.1, forward strand.
TTTTCGCAACTCGTTGAAGGTTAACATGTTATCACTCAAAATGTCTGTAATCGATTTGAAATCGCCAGTAGGCTTTAGCCCTTCCCAACCCAGGAAAGGGATGGCCTATGA
>CAIJDY010000127.1 GCA_903819565.1 Candidatus Omnitrophota bacterium
ATCTGTTCCAGTATGGCCTTGAGCATGGTCTGCATAGACTCAATGGCCACCGCGCCTATCATCGCAACCGGTTTGAACCGAAAATTAGTGGGATCGATTATGTTTATCTGGAAAAAATCCTTCGCAAATCCATAGCGCTTGCGGTTGACCAGAGGAATCTTAAAGGGTTTATCAGGAAATTCATTCCGATCCCGAAGCGTCCCAAGGCAAGTTTTTATTGGCGCTCTTTTAAAAGCATATTCGGAAAACAGAAATGATAAGTATTGTGCCATCGGTCTTTTAACGGAAGCGGTGTTAGATGCCTGGAAAAGAATTGGAAGTAAGCGGTGATTGTTCCAAGAAATGTGCCCCTCGGGTAGGCGTTGTTGTCCATTTCTTCTACTTTGAGCAAGCTGAAAAGATCATAGCGTTATTGAAACAAATACCTTTCGAGTTCGATCTTTACGCGACGGCCCCGGAAGAAGGGAAAGGCGAGGCGATCCGCAGTCTCTTGGCAGGGTCCTTCCGGGGCAAGAAGATCGCTTTCAGGGAAGTCCGGAATAGGGGTTTTGATATCGCGCCCTTCGTTTGCGATTTTAAGGATGTTTACCACGGTTATGATCTGATCCTCAAGCTCCACACCAAAAAAAGCGCGCACACATTGTGGCTCAGAGGATGGGGGAGTTATTTGTTGGCGAATGCGGCGGGCTCCCCGGAGATCGTTAATTCCATCGTTAAGATGTTCGATGATGACAGCAATCTGGGACTTGTTTATCCTGAGATCGTTCCCCCGCTTCGAATAGAGCTTAAAAGAGATGCGTGGCAGGAGAATTGGGAGATCTGCCTCGATTTGAGCTCACGGCTGGGTCTTTCGGTCACCAGGGAGATGTCGCTGGATTTTCCCGCAGGCTCGATGTTCTGGTTCAGGCCCAAGGCGCTTGACCCTTTGTTCAAGCTCGGGCTTGTACCCGGAGATTTTCCTGAGGGAAAACGTATCCGGCGGAATGGTACTTTGGCCCACGCCGTTGAGCGGCTTTTGGTCCTGATCGCTGCAAAAGAGGGGTTCGGTTCGCGCACGGTATGCTTTGAGCCGTTCAATACAGTTCGGGACATGTCTGTTACCGGACGGTTACTGAACAGGGCTTACGGCGAATGGAAACACTTAATGGATCTCGCGGGAATTAATCTATAAAATGCCAATATCGATGATTAATCCGAGGGCTTTCCGATCTAGACAGCTTTCAGATCGCGCGACGGAATTTGTCTTGTATTTTCTTATCGTGGGCGTCTCTGTTTCGAATGCTCTGGCTTCGATCGGGGTTGGGGCGGTGCTATTGTTATGGGCTTTCAAGCGGATTGTTCTCCGTGAAAAGCCCACAGTCCCGCGGCCTCTGGTGATCCTCGCCGCGCTGCTGTTTCTGGCGTTTGCCGCGTCGCTCACCCATTCCGCATACCCGGGACAAAGCCTTCAGGCCTTGTTCCTCAAGTACGGCAAATATTTTTTGCTGATGTTCGCGGTTGCGGAAGGGGTCAAAGAAAAGCGCGTCGCAGTCAACATGGCGTTGGTGTTGTGCGTGACTGCCACAGTGCTCTGTTGGGACGGGGTCTACCAGTTCTTTTCCGGACGCGATCTTTTGCTGTTCCGTGAGGCAGGAAGGCTCGATGTTTTTTACGGCGGATGGGCGTTCCATTCGTTCCGGGCCACGGCGACCTTTCCGGCGGCGAACACGTTCGCCGCCTATCTTGTCTCGGTCATGATGCTGGGCCTGGGCCTTTCTTTTTTTTATGGTGCCGTGACCTGGAAGACCGTTTTTGGGAAGGTTCTTTGCCTGGGAAGTATGGTTTTATGCCTCTTCCTGACGTTTTCCCGCGGCGGACTGGTCGCCTGCATGGCGGGCATTCTTATGCTAGCCTTTCTTTTCAAGAAAAAGATCCTATGGGCCGTTCCCGTCATATTCCTGGTGGTTCTTTTTTCCGGAAAACATCTTTACGGGAACCGGGCGGCCCGGGAAGGCGCTGTCGACCCAACGGTGGAAACAAGGCTGTTGATGCTGAAAGACGCCACGCGGATGTTCCGCTCGCACCCCTGGACGGGGATCGGTCTGAACACGTACTATAAGACCCACGAAAAAGTTCACTCGTCCGCGATCCCGCCATCCTACGCGCACAATAGTTACATGCAAATGCTCGCGGAGGTCGGTATCGTGGGATTGATGTCCTTTGTGGCGCTCATGATCTACTGGTTCGGGCGGGGACTGGGAGCGGTTAAAAGGTCACGCGATCCCGGGCTGAAATACCTTTTGGGGGGCGTGCTGGCCAGCGTGTCGGGGTTGTGCGCGGCGTCTTTATTTGATAATGTACTCTTCATGCTTTTACCGGCCACTCTTTTTTGGGTTCTTTTGGGATACGGCGTCGCGCTGGCAAGGCTCGCACCGGAAAACAGGGTCTCATGAAAAATGTCGTCCTGAGTATTATCATCGTGCATTACCGGACCCGCGAACTGACGCTCCAGTGTCTGAGGTCGCTCAAAGAATTCAATTCTCACGTTTCGTCCGAGGTGATCCTGATCGATAACGGATCGAACGACGCGATCGTGGACGCGGTCGCGAGCGAATTTTCCGACGTCCGGTTCATCGAAACGGGACGGAATGACGGCTTCGGGCAGGCGAACAACCTCGGCATCGTCAACGCCCGGGGGCAGTACATCCTCCTTTTAAATAGCGACACGAAGCTTATTGAGCCTGTCTTTGACCGTCTCGTCCAGTACATGGACGCCAATCCCGGCGTGGGATGCGTCGGGCCGCAACACGTTGACGGCGGGGGACGTCACCAGGTCTCTTACGGGAAGTTCCCGAATCTGTTCACCGAGGTTCTCAGAAAGATCGTGGACTATCAGATCGCGCTTGATGATCTGAATATCCGCGGTTACCTCAGGGAATTGTGTTCCAGCGAGAAGGAAGTGGACTGGCTCTCGGGTTCCTGCCTGCTCTTGCGCCGCGAGGCGTTGCGTCAGGCGGGGCTTTTTGACGAGTCCTTTTTTATGTACTTTGAAGATATCGATCTCTGCAAAAGGATCCTTGTTCGCGGCTGGAAGATCGTTTTTTGTCCCATGGTGAAGCTCATTCACTACAGCGGGCAGTCGGTCAAAGGGAACATCCTGGCGGGATTGGTGGCTTACCGGCAGAGCCAGATCTCCTTTGCCCGGAAGCATTACGGGCGCACGGGGGACTATCTCGTTCGGAGTCTTCTTTTTCTAAAATTCGGTGCGATTGGCCTGCGGGCCATGCTCGAGTTTGGGCTTATGAAGATCTTCGGACAGGACTCGCAACCGGCCTACGTCAAAATGCTGCTTTCCAAAAAAGTCTACGGGATGATCTTCCAGCACAACAGGATACGGCCGGTCGAGCCTGTTTTGAATTAGCACGTTCCTTTTCTTTTACGATGTTTTTCTCCGTCCGGCAGCTTGTCACGCCGTCGGCAGCCGTCGAAAGTCATAAAAAAGAATTGCCGAGCGGGTAATGTAGACTATACAATTACGGCGATTTTTTGCCGCGGTGATAGCCAGTCTTTATTAAAAGGATTTTAGATGAAAATGAAAGCCCCCGGGTTCTGTTGCGCCGTTGTGATCCTTGCCCTTTCTCTGGCGCCCGTCCGGAGCATGGAGGCGGCCACGATTTCCCTGGCGGCGCCGTCCGCGGTCTTGCTGGACGGGCAGACCCAGCAGATCATTTTCGCGAAGGATCCGGATGAGAAACGTGCACCGGCCAGCACGACGAAACTTTTGACCGTGATGGTGGCGCTGGATCACTTGTCCCTGGACAAGGTCGTTCAGATTCCCGCCGGGTTGGAGTTTGTGCAGCCGTCCAAGATCGGTTTGCACGGCGGCGAGCGGTTTTATGTCCGCGACCTGGTTAGGGCCGCGCTGATCAAGTCGGCGAATGACGCGGCGGAGGCCCTGGCCTTAGCGACCGCCGGTTCGAAGCCCGCTTTCGCGCGCCTGATGAACCAGAAGGTCAAACAGATTGGCGCCGGCAATTCTCACTACGTGAATCCTTCCGGGTTGCCCGCCGAGGGGCAATATTCCACGGCGCATGATCTGGCGCGCATCATCATGGCGGCCTCCCGCTATCCTTTTATGGTCCAGACGATGAAAACGCGTAATGCCGTTATTGATTCACTCGATGGCCGCCGGATCTACCTGATGAACTGCAACAAAATGCTCTGGCGCACGAGCGGGGTGATCGGAAAAACGGGCTGGACTCGTGAGGCGCGGCATTGTTTCGCCGGTCGCGTCCAATCCCGCGGCAAGGAGATCTTCGTCGGGATCATGGGTAGCGCCAGGCGGGCCTACCTGTGGTCGGACCTCAGGACGATTGCGGGGGTCTCGACGGGAAGACAGCTGAGGCCGATCAAAACCGGGGTGGAGTTGCCGTCCCGCGAACAGACGAAAATGATCCAGACGGCGCTTCATAAGGCCGGCTATTTCAAAGTAACGCCGACCGGATTTTACGGGAAGAGGACGCGGCGGGCCGTCCGCAGTTTCCAGAGGTCCCAAGGCCTTCCGGGAACGGGCGACGTCAGTATCGAAACGTGGAAAAAATTGAAAGCCTATCTATGACCTTCGCCATGACAGGGATGACCGGACGGCGTTCGGGCATCGCGATTTTTTTGTCGATCATGATGCTCCTGCAGGCAGGGTGTTCGGGATCGACGATCGCGAGTCCCCAAAAAGAGAGCGTGACGCCTCCTGCGTCCGTGAAAGCCGCGAAAGAGAGCGCCGCTCCGAAGGAACCTGTCGTGAAACTTGTCGCGGATTTTGAGTCGGACAAGTTCGTCAATAATCTGGACGGCGGGATCGGCGACTGGAACATGAATCCCGAAGACATCAATAATTCGTTCACCGACCTTAAGCTTGTGCAGGTCCCGGGCGTCGACGGGCGCGAAAGCCGTGTGCTGCGCCTCGATTACAGCGTCGATTCCGACCGGCCGGCGTCGAACGGTTTTTGGACGAAACTGATGGGCCTCGACGGGAGCCAGTACGACCATCTGGCGTTCGACCTTAAAGGGGACGCGGAAAAAGGGTTCACGGAAAAGTTCCGCATCGAAGTTAAAAAATGCAAAGACCCGGAATGCCGCGAAAGCATTCGGGGTTCCGCGGTCATTTCGGTCACGGGGGAGTGGCAGACCGTGATGCTCCCGCTCAATTACCTGACGGGGCTGATCGATTTCGCGAACCCGGAGTCCTGGAAGAACCCGTTGGTCGGTTACGGCAATCTGAGCGAGCTCATTTTTATTTTTAACGACAAGTTCGTGACGAAAAAAACGGGTCGGATCTATCTCGACAACATCCGGTTTGTGAAAACCGGCGATCCCGGACCCAGCGCGGTGGATCAGCCGAAGCGCACCTTGAGCAAGACCACGATCCCTCACGGGACCGTCGAGTTCGCCAAGTTCCTCGCCACCCGGCTTCGCGGATTCCCGAAGACCGTGGTCGTCAAAAAGAGTTTTCCGCAGGAGGACCGGGAATTCCTCAAAGAGATCGCGCGGGACACTTGGAAGTTCTTTGACCAGATCATGGACGCCGAGAACCACCTGCCGCTCGATAATATCCAGATCGGCGAAAAAGAGCCGTTCGGGGAAGGCGTCTGGATCGGTGATTACACCAATGTCACGAACGTCGGGGTGTATTTCATGGCGGTCGTAAGCGCGGTCGATCTCGGGTTCATCACGAAGGACGAGGCGATCGAGCGGATCCAGAAGACTCTTGCGGCCGTCGAAAAACTCAAGTTCCATTCCAGCGGGTTCCCCTACAATTATTACGACACGACGCTGATGGACCCGACGAGCTTTTTTGTTTCGTTCGTCGACAGCGGCTGGCTTCTACTCGGTCTTTATGTGGCCCGGAGCGCTTTCCCCGAGGCGCTGACCGAACAAACCACGCGGCTGATCCAACGCGGGAATTTCAAATTCTTCTACGACCCGATCGAGCGCCAGATGTTCCACGGCTTCTACGAGAACTTGGGCGTCTATTCCGATTATCACTACGGCGTTTTTTACGCCGAGCCGCGCGCCGCCACCTATATGGCGATCGCGCGCGGGGACATCCCGGAAGAGCACTGGTTCGAAGGACTTGTGAGGACGTTCCCGGAGAATTACAGCTGGCAGGGCCAGACGCCGAAGAACCGGGTCGCGCGTGACGTGCTCGGTTACAAGTGCATCGGCGGTTACTACGAGTGGAAGGACCTGAAGTATGTCCCGAGCTGGGGCGGGTCCGCGTTCGAGGCGCTGATGCCGACGGTCGTTCTCAAGGAAAAAGAGCTCGCGCCGGAAGGACTGGGAAAGAATAATGCCGTTCATGTGCAGGGCCAGATCCGGTACGCTCTCGAAGAATTGGGGCAGCCTGTGTGGGGCATGAGTCCCTGCTCAGTTCCAGAAGGGGGCTATTCGGAATACGGCGCGAAGCCTTTCGGGATCAAAGGCTATAAAGGCGGGGTGGTGACGCCGCACGCGAGCGTCCTGGCGCTGGAGTACGCGCCGGAGCAGGTGATCGCGAACCTGCGCAAGATGCTTGAGCTTTACGAAATTTACGGCGAATACGGTTTTTATGACGGCGTGAATCCGAAGACGGGAAAAGTCGCCCGTAAATACCTCGCATTGGACCAAGGCATGATCTTGATCGCCATTAATAACTACCTCAACAACGGAGCCATTCGCGACCGTTTTGACGCCGATCCGGAGATGAAAAAGGCCGAGAAACTTCTTTCCGCGGAAAAATTCTTCGAAGAGGTCCCGGACGACTCGAAAGCGGCCGTGAAGCCGTGACCGTTTCGGAAAGTCCCGCGGGCATTTACCGGGTCGAAAGCTTGGGCGCGGGCGTTTGCGCCGCGTTCTCTTCCCGCGTATTCAATAATTCCAGGCGCGGAGAATACCTCCGGGCTCTCTCCCTGGATCCCGAAAAGCTTGTCATGGTCAAACAGGTCCACGGAAGCGCGGTCTTTTGGGCGGAAAAGCCGGAGCCGGGAAGCCTGGACATTCCGGCCGACGGCCTGATCACGAAGACACCGGGGCTTGTGCTGGGGATCAGGACGGCGGATTGCGTTCCGGTCTTCTTCTGGGATCCGGTCCAGAAAGTCGCGGGGATCGCTCACGGCGGCTGGAAAGGCGTGAAGGACGGGATCATTAGCCGCATGCTCAAGGTCTTTTCCGGACAATTTAAAACGCGGATGGAGGACCTTCGTGTGGCCGTGGGCCCGTCGATCCGTCAGTGCTGTTATGAGGTGGGGAAGGAATTCCTCGGGCATTTCCCGGGCTTTTACAAGGCCAAGGACGCTGCCAAAGGGACGTTGGATCTTGTGGCGGTGATCAAGGACCGGCTGATGAAGCGGGGGATCCCCGGGGCCCGGATCCATGATCCCGGGCTTTGCACGGTCTGCGAGAACAAGAAGTTCTTTTCCTACCGCGTTGAGAGCCAGACCGCGGAGCGCATCCTCTCCGTGATCAGCATCCTACCGGCCTAGTCCAACCTCCGGAGTTGAACGGGTGAGTGCGCCAGCGTTGCCCGCCGCGGGAAGACATGTTATACTGCCGCCGTTTTGTCCGCTACGCGACATCATCTTTTGCCAAACATTCTTTTGAACCGAAATTTTCAAACGACAACGTTTGAACAAGGAGCGTTATGGAAGCTTGCACGTCCTCTCTCGCCAGCGTCGAACTGTATAAAGCCGGACAAGGGCCGTGGCTGGACACCATCAGCCGCAAGCTTTTGCGGTCCGGGACGCTCCGGTCTTATATCGACAACAGCGGCCTTTTGGGTGTGACCTCCAACCCTTCCATCTTCCAGCAATCCATCAGTCAGGGCGAGGGCTATGAAGAGGACATCCAGGAGCTTTTGAAAAAAGGCGCCAGCACGCTTGCGATCTATGACGCGCTGACGCTCGCGGATATCCGCGAGACCTGCGATCTGTTCCGTCCGGTCTTCGAAAAGACAAACGGTGACCACGGTTTTGTAAGTTTGGAGGTTCTGCCCTGCCTCGCGTTCAATGAGGACGCGACGGTCGAAGAGGCCAAACGGTTGTGGAACCTTGTGAACAAGCCCAACGTGATGATCAAAGTGCCGGCGACCCCGCAGGGCGTCAAGGCGGTCACGAGGCTCATCGGGGAAGGCGTTAACATCAACGTGACGCTTATTTTCTCCCAACAAAATTACCGCGATGTCGCGAACGCCTACATGGACGGGTTGGATGTGCTCGCGGCCAAAGGCGGTGATCTCCGCAAAGTGCATTCCGTCGCCAGCGTTTTCGTTAGCCGTATCGACACGGATATCGACAAGCGGCTCGATGCGATGCTCGCGACGGAGAACGATCCGGCGAAACGTTCACGTTTACAGGACCTGAAAGGAAAAGCCGCCATCGCGAACTCCAAGGGCGTTTATCAGGCGTTCAGGGCATTGTGTGAAGCACCGCGGTTCCGGGCCTTGAAGGCCAAAGGTGCCAACGTTCAGAAAACCCTGTGGGGCAGCACCAGCTGTAAAAATCCCGCGTACCAGGACCTGATCTACGTGGAAACGCTGGTCGGAAAAGACACGGTCAACACGCTTCCGCAGAATACCTGGGAAGCGTTGCTGGATCATGGGAAGATCCGGCCGGATTCGGTCGAGGAATCCCTGGAAGAATCCGTGACCGCGATTGCTCAGCTCAAGGATCTCGGAATTGACGTCCACGCGGTTTGCGATAAATTGCAGCAGGACGGCGTGAAGGCGTTCGTGAATTCGTTCGAATCGCTGATGGCGGTCTTGGAGAAAAAACGTTCCGGGAAAACGAAAGTCGCGGCGCCCGTCAAAGTGACAGCCGCTCTGCCCGCGGAACTGCAGAAAAGCGTGACCGATACGATCGCCGAACTCGCGAAAAAGGATGTTCACACGCGCTGGCTTGCCAAAGACCCGACTTTGTGGAGCAACGATCCGGCCCATCATAAGGTCATCCTCAACCGTTTGGGTTGGGTGGAGAATTGCGAAAAGCTTGTCGGCAAACTCTATGAAATCGACCAGCTCCAGGAGAAATTTTTCAAAGAGAAGATCCGCGACGTGGTGCTGCTTGGCATGGGCGGCTCCAGTCTTGCAGCGGAAGTATTGTCGCTCATCCTGAAAAGATCCGCGGATAAGGTCAAAGGGGCGCTGAAAGGGATTCGGTTCCATTTGCTCGACACGACCGATCCGGCTAGCATCCTCAAAGTCGAGAAGGTGATCCGCTATCCCAAAACAGTGTTCCTCGTGGGTAGCAAGTCCGGCTCCACGATCGAGACCCGCTCGCAGTACCAGTATTTCTTCGCGAAGGTCACGGCGTTCTATAAGGGCGACGAGGCAAAGGCGGCGGCGCGGTTCGTACTCGTGACGGACGAAGGGTCTCCTCTGGCGGACCTCGGGCGGAGCAAGCCGTTCGCGGGCGTTTTTCTGAATCCCGGGGATATCGGCGGCCGTTATTCCGCGCTTTCTTTTTTCGGGCTGGTCCCTGCGGCGCTTTTGGGGATCGATGTCCGGAGGGTCGTGTCGGACGCGCAGCGTTTTCTGGACGCGATGCGCCGGGACAAAGATATTTCGAAGAACGAAGGGATCTCGCTGGGGATCCTGCTAGGCGCTCTGGCGCTCAAAGGAAAGGACAAACTGACCTTCTGGACGTCGCCGTCGCTGGCCTCGTTCGCTGATTGGGCGGAGCAGCTGATCGCGGAAAGCACCGGCAAAGAGGGCAAGGGGATCACGCCGGTTGCGGGGGAAAGGCCGCTCAAGCTTGACCGTTACGGTCAGGACCGCGTTTTCGTGATCCTCCGGATTAAGGGTGAGAATGAAAAAACATGGGCCGCGCGCATTAAAGCGCTGAAAGCAAAAGGATTTCCGGTCCTGGATTTCGTCTGGGCCGACGGGAGCAACGTGGGCGGAGAATTCCTGCGGTGGGAAGTCGCGACGAGTTTCGCAAGCGTGGTGCTTCGGATCGATCCGTTCGATGAGCCGAACGTCAAAGAATCCAAAGACATCACGGGACGGTTGTTGGAGGATGTCAAAAGGAAAAAGCCCCTGCCGCGCCCGGAAAAACTATTGGCGGTCAAAGGGGCCGGGTTGACGCCGGCAGATACCAAGACGCTCGCGGCTTTTTTCAAGAAACTTCCGAAGAACGGGTTTGTTTCACTTTTGGCGTACGTGGACCGTTCTCCCGCGACCCATAAGGCGCTACAGGCGCTCCAGAAACAGATCGCGGAGGCGTTGAAAGTGCCCGTCCTTTCGGGTTTTGGGCCGCGCTACCTCCACTCGATCGGCCAGCTTTATAAAGGCGGTCCAAAACTGGGGATCTTCATCGAGTTTTTTGTCAAAGATGCCAAGGACGTACGGATCCCGGGCGAGGTGTACGGGTTCAGCCAGCTGAAGCGCGCCCAGGCGATGGGGGATTATGAGGCGTTGTCGAGCAAAGGCCTTCCGGTCCTTGCGATCGATCTGGGATCCAGTCTCGTATCGGGATTTTCCGCTTTTCAGAAAAAGATCCTCCGGTATTTCAGCCACGCCTGACGCCGTTTGGAGGTATGGGGAAGAAGACAAATTTAAATGGAGAACGGTACTAAAGCAAAACCACTTTTAAGGCGAAAATGAATGAAGTCAGAAAGGTCTAATCGAGTGCCTCTTACGTCAGCCAGGAATCCGTATCGTGCCATGCGCGCAATGGCTTTTCTCGCCATTCTCGGATGCGCAAGCTATCTCTCCGGATGCTCGACCACCCCGGCGCCGCGTCCGGTGACTTTCCAGCCGGCCAAGACGGTTTCGGCGATCAGCTCTTATTTGCCGTCCCCGCTGAGCGTACCGCGCGACATTTATCACGAAGTCGGTCCCTCCGAAACTCTGTGGCGCATCAGCAGCATTTATAACGTGGACATGGCGACGCTGATGCGCGTGAATAATCTGACGAACCCGACCCAGATCAAAAAGGGACAGAAACTTCTGATCCCGAAGACGTACGGGCCCCGGCCTAACATCCCGCTTTATCCGACGACACGGTGGACGCATATCGTGATCCACCATACGGCGACGGACGAGGGAAGCGCGTACAGCATCGACAATCTCCATCACCAGCGCGGCTGGGAGAACGGCATGGGATACGATTTTCTGATCGATAACGGGACGCGCGGTAAAGCGAGCGGCCAGATCGAAGTGGGCCCGCGCTGGATCAAGCAGATGGACGGCGCTCATACCAAGCAGGGGGACTGGAACAAGAAGGCGATCGGCATTGCGGTCGTCGGGAATTACAGCGAGACCGGCCTTCCGGACCCCATGTTCGATTCGCTGACATTTCTCGTGACCACGCTCAAGAGCTTTTACCGCATTCCGGACCAGAACATCGTCGGTCACCGCGATGTTCCCGGAGCCGCGACGGAATGTCCCGGGAAATTCTTCCCCTGGACCGAATTCAAGCGCCGCATCAAGGTCTACTAAAAGTATCCCTTCCGGGTGCTATCTGACCTCCGATAAAATCTAAAAGACCTCCTGCAATGCGCTAGGGACAGTGCCAAGATGGTG
>CAIJDY010000128.1 GCA_903819565.1 Candidatus Omnitrophota bacterium
GCTGAAGCCGGATTGGAACAGGGAAAAAAGACAGACGAAAAGGATGATGAGCGGGCGCCATTTCGGGAAGGTCTGAGGCATGAAATTAGTGGGCTTTTCCAAGGGACCGCTCCAGGGTTTCCGGCAGGGGGGACTGAACATCGAGGCTCTCGTTCCTTGAAGGGTGCCTGATCTTCAATTGCCACGCGTGAAGGAACAGTCTGCGGAGTCCGAGAGATCCCCGCAGTTCCTTGTTGAGCGCGAAGTTCCCGTAGAGGCGGTCGCCCGCCAGGGAGTGACCGTGATAGGTCGCCTGCGCGCGGATCTGGTGCGTTTTTCCGGTGATGAGGGCGATCTCCAATAAGGACAAATTAGATCTCGGAAAATATTCTTTCAGGGTGTAGTGCAAAAGGGCGTTCGGCGGCTTGGAAGGGTTGATGGACGCCCGGATGCCGGTCCCCACGTGCCGCTCCACGAGCGCGTCCCGCCATTGCCCACGGGCCGGCATGGGCTTTCGGGAAACAAGCGCGAGGTAATTTTTTTTTACATCGCCTTTTTCGAAGGCCTCCCGGCAAGCTTCCGCGCTTTTAAGATTTTTCGCGGCAAGAAGGACCCCGGAGGCGTCTTGGTCCAGGCGGTGAATGAGCCAGAGCCGGCCCTGCGGCGTATCGAAAAGCCGCTCCTCAAGGGAATATTTTCCTTCGAACGCGCAGGAGGATTTCGAGGCTCCCGGATTGGGATGGGAAAGAACGCCTTCCGGCTTGTCGACGAAAAGGAGGTCGTTGTCTTCGAAGAGAACGGGGCAATGGGTGAAGGGAGAAGGGGTCATTTAACGGAGGATCGGCTGGAGCAAGTTGAAAAGGTATCCCGTAAATATAATGCCGAGCGTGGTGATGCCGAAAAAGATCGCGATCAGCGGAAGTTTCATGGCCCGGCGAAGCATGACCGCTTCGGGGAGGCTCAAGGCCGCGATGGCCATCATAAAAGAGAGCGCGGTCCCGAGCGGAACGCCTTTTTGGAAAAGGACCACGGCGATCGGCACGATGGCCGCGCAACTGCCGTACAGGGGAACGCCGATCAGCGTCGCGATCGGAACGGAAAAGATCCCGGTCTTTCCGATGACGGCCTGGATTGTTTGCTGGGGGACGAAATTATGGATAAAGGCGCCGATCCCGACACCGACCAGGACCCAGAGCCAGAGCTTTTTCAGGGTCCCGTTCGCTTCACGGAGGCCGAAGACCGCGCGCGCCCTGAACCCGGAAGAGGCCGCTTCCTGTGTCCCGGGAAAGTCCTGAGGCAATAAGTCTTCCACAAGATGAACTTCCAGGTTCATTTTTCCGAGAACGGTCCCGCAGAGGACCCCGATCGTCATCCCGCTGACGACATAAGCGGCTGTGATCTTCCACCCGAAAAATCCGAGCATGAGCACCACCAGGTATTCGTTGATGAGCGGGGAAGTGATCAGGAACGAAAAAGCGATCCCGAGAGGGATGCCGGCCTTGATGAAGCTCAGGAAGATCGGGATCGAGGAACAGGAGCAAAAAGGGGTGACGGCCCCGAAAAGCGAGGCGAAAAAATTCCCCCACTCCTTTTTCTCGCCGATCCACCCGCGGATCTTTTCCTGCGGCAGGTAGGTCCTGAGGAATCCGATGACCGCGATCATTCCGTAAAGCAGGATCAGGATCTTCATCGAATCGTAGATAAAAAAAGAGACGGCCTCGGCCACAGGGGAGCCCGAAGGAAGCCTCAGGAGCGAATAGACGATCCGGTCGGCGATCAGCCGCAGCATGAACCCTTTCCGTCATTCTTGGGCTGACAGCCGCAGCCGGTCTTCTTTGCCTTTTCCTCCAGTTTTTTGTCGAACTTCTCGAGAAGCCTGGCAAAAAAGCCTTTTTTCTGTTCCTGCTTTGGATCGGGGGTATTCATAGGATTCCTTCAGAATGGTTTTTGGTGCTCCCCCAGCATTAATTTAATGGGTTCACGGCCCCGGCTCTCATTTCTGAATCCAGGATATCAGGTCGGCAAAACGCCGCTGGCCCATTAAATTAACCCTGAGAAAGTGCTTGGATTGCGCTCCAAATGATCTGAAAAAATCAATCGGGAAGCAGTCCTAGCAGCAACAGCAACGGGACTTCTTTGCCGTTTTTTTCGTTTTCTTCTTTGCCGTTTTTTTTGCTTTTTTGGCCATGATCTCTCCTCTTTTTGGGTTTTGACGCAGTTAAGGTTTCCGGAAGAACACTTAACGCCTTGTCGTCGGCGCGGTTCCAAGCCCCGGATCTCTTCGTATCACGACAGAGGGTACTTGGGACGATTCTAGCTTAAAAAAGGGGAAAGGAGAAATCGTTATTCGAGAAAACGGTGTTTCAGGTTCATGACGTCGCGATAGGGGACGACGCCAAGGATCTTCCGCTGTTCGTCAACGACCGGGAGCGCGCGGAACCCGTAGCGCGCGAAGATGGCCGAGGCTTCCTTGAGCGTGCTTTCGGGGCTCAGGGAAATGACCTGATCGATCATGACGTCTTTCAGCGGGGCGTTATCTTCGGCAAGCAACAATTGCTTGAGGTCGATGATGCCGAGCATCCGGTCCTGCTCGTCGACCACGTAGAGGTACATGATCACATTCTTGCCCTTTGCGACCTTCTGGTATTCGTCCAGAGCCTGCGCGGTCGTTTTGTCCGGCGGGAATTTCAGGATGTCCAGCGTGGCGTAATTCAGGATCTTTTCGTCCTGGCGCTCCAGGATCGCATTCACCTTGGCGGCGTGCCGGGGTTTCAATAATTTCAGGATCGCGTTGGCTTCCGACCAGGGAAGCACGGACAGAATATCCGCGGCTTGTCCCGAGGTCATGTCATTGATCAGAAGGGCGACCTTTTCTTTTTTGAGCGAAGAGACAAGGGCTCTTTGGACGTTCGGGTCGATCTCTTCCAGCGTGTTCGAAGCGTGTTCCGGATCCAGCTGGTCGAAGAGCGTGACGCGCTGATCATGATCGAGCTCCTCAAGGATATCCGCGAGATCGACGGGAGGCATGTCGGCGAGTTTTTCTTTCAGGATCTTCAGTTTGACGTCCCCTTTGAAGCCGCTGATCTGCTCCGGCAAAGGCTGAATGTAAGTCCACGGGAGCGTGCGGTCCTTGACCTTGTTGGCCACGCCGTAAAGAAAGTTCGCGAATCCCTTCAGCCGTTCCGAGTAAAGACTGCGAGCACCGATGCTGAAGGCTAGACCGTGGATAAAGTTCGCGAACCATTTCAGGCCGATTCTGCGGAGAAAACCGTAGCGACTCAGGTCCACGCCGCTGATGTAAAAACGCTGGTTCCGGACCACCATTCTCACGTCGTAGACCATTTCGACTTCCCGGCCTTCGATGTCCAGGACTTTTTTATCGAGGATGTAGTCTTTGAGCAGGATGGCGCCTTCTGGGGGCGGGGTCTCGTATTTTTTGAGTTCTTCGATGTCTACCAGGACCCCTTTAAAGGAAAGGGACTGGATCTTTTCCCAGGGGATCAAAAGCGACGGATCCCCGAAGGGGCGGGCCACGTAGAAGTGAGTGACTTCAGCGATCTTGTCCTTGTCGGCGATGAGGAAGTCCTGCAGTTTTCCGATCTTCCGGTCGCCCCAAAAAACTTTGATGCCGACGATCTCGCTTAGGAAATAGACCTGTTCAAGATCGTTTGCGTTTGCGACGGCGTTGTTCATTATTTCACCGGTTTATTTTAAGAGGGTGATGAATTTATAAACTAATAGGAGGATCAGCACGACAAGATAAACCCTCAATATGATAAGCGCGAAATGGGTCCACGCGTTGGTTTTGATCTGAGGGACGGCGTATTTTTGGTTGATCTCCCGGACCTGGGCGAAGGCGTCCGTGAAAAATTTCTTAATTCCCTTGATAAGAACTTCATAAAGAAATGATCCCACAGCCGTCTCCCGGGTTAAGAGCCCTTGAAAAGATTAGGAAATAAGGTGCTGACCCCGTACATGGTCGACAGAATGATGATCGCGGCCACAATCGTAATATTGATGATGTTCTGCAGCAAGGTGTTTTTATATTTTCCCATCGATTCTTCATTGTTGAGGAGAATGATCAGGAAAACCAGCGCGGCGGGAAGCAGTGTCACGGCGATCACCTGGACAAAAAGAGTGATCAAGACGAGCGGTGCTCCGGGGAGCAATACGATGATGCCGGCCAATAAAATGGCAGAAAAATAAAAGACGTAGAACCAGGGCGCTTCTTTGACGTTTTTATTCAGTGAGTGGGCCCAGCCGAACACTTCCCCGAAGGCCCAGGAGCTTGCCAGCGAAATGCAGATCGCGCCAAGGAAACCGGCGTCAAAAAGTCCGATCGCCAAGAACGTGCCGAGATATTTATTCGTTTTCATGAGTTCGATGGCGGCTTGAGCCGCACTCTCGATATTCATTCCGCGGAGGACCGTTCCTGTAACGATGATGACAAAAGCGGCGATGAGGATCGTAAAAAGGGACCCGACCGCGGTGTCCAGTTTTCCCATGCCGATATCTTTTTCCACCATGCCTTTGTCCACCACGGCGCTTTGCTGGAAAAAGATCATCCAGGGCGCGATCGTGGTCCCGACATTCGCCATAAGAAGGAAAAAAAGATCGTTGGTAAAGCCGCCCGGAGGGAGATGCGGGATGAGCGAATTTTTAAGGACGTCCCCGACCGACGGGTGCACCATGAACGCGGCCGGAATATAGACCAAATTTACCGTACAGAACAGCATCGCGATCTTTTCCCAGGTCCAATAACGCCCCTGAAGGACCATAAGGCCCATGACGACCGACACCACAGCGACCGTGAGCCAAGGCGGGACGTGAAAGATGCTCATGGCCGCAGTCATGCCGATAAA